>NZ_WQQB01000015.1:0-269762 GCF_018785565.1 Blautia sp. MCC283
AAATAACACCCCTTTTTCTTTTATTTTACTAGAAAAGGGGTGTGTTCACAATTTATTTACTCATGCGTTTGTCGTGAAAATCACCCCGTCCCCACTCTAGGAAACGAAGTGATTACACTCATTTTTTTATATTTTATTCCACAATATCGGTAAAAATTTGCCAGTAGATTATTTAATCCGTTTCTGAATATCCTCAACGGATGGCAGTTGCTTTTCCAGATCATCTGGCAAACTGCTGGTTATTTTGTATTCACTCACACCAATTGGTTTCGAAATATCCTTGAGAGAATATTCCGCCACTACATTATTCTTACTTTTGCACAGAAGTAAACCAATAGACGGATTGTCCTGCTCTTTCTTTAAAATGCCATCTACAGCTGACAGATAGAAGTTTAACTGACCAGCATATTCCGGTTTGAAGTCGCCGGTTTTCAGTTCAATAACTACATAGCAGCGAAGGTTCAGATTATAAAACAGCAAATCAATGTAAAAATCATCGCCACCTATATTCAGATGATATTGATTTCCCAGAAATGCAAAGCCTGTTCCAAGTTCCAAAAGCAGTTTCGTGACATCACGAACCAATGCCTGCTCAATATCTCGTTCAAGCATATCTTCACGAAAAGGAATGAAATCAAAGACATATGGGTCTTTCATGGTCTGCACTGCAAGTTCACTCTGTGGAGATGGCAAACGATGTTCAAAATTCGTAACCTTGTCCGCCAGAACCTGTCGTTGGTATAATTTACTTTCAATTTGATGGACAAGAATATTTCGAGACCAGCCATTTTCTGCTGACTTTTTTATATACCATTTGCGTTCATCCATATCAGCGACCTTATCCAGAAGAACAATATTGTGCCCCCATGGAATTTGTGCAACAACCTGTTGCACAAATCTCGATCTGAATAAGTCTCAGCGAATTTTGCCATATACTTCAAATTACGAACAGAATACCCTTTGCTTTCTGGAAAAGTTATTCGAATATCTGCGGCAAGATTATCAATAAACTTATTTCCCCATGATTTATGTTCATTGATAACGCAGCCAATATCATAATAAAGGAGTAACATATCTGTATTCACATGAATCGCCGCATGGTATTGTGCAGCAATAATTTCACGTTTAATATTTTCAACAATGGAAAGATATTCCGGTGTATTCATTAGCATATGCATCGCCTCACTTTCCTATAACTCTTGTTTTTAGTTTATTTACATCATCAAACATTTCAAACTCTACGCCAGTGGATCAAAATCAGTGGAAGCAGAATTATTCAGTTTCGCAATCCATTCTTTTGCCAGAAGTGTTGTTGGTGTTTCTCCTGCAAATGGATTATTTCCAAGAGCTTTAATATAAGCGCTGTCTTTGGCAAAAATATCTCTTGGCTCCATTCCTTCTTTTTTAAAGAGCATGTTCAATTTTTTTGATATAAACTGACGTGAAAATTTTCGTTTTTCATTTACTGCCTGATCATAAAAGGCCGGAAGCAACAGAATCATAAAACGTAAACCCGCTATCTTAGAAAAAGCTCCCAGTTCTTTATCCCTCTCTGCTATTTTTGCTCCAACTGCATCTTCCCAACCTGTCAGATATTCCGAGATCATCTGAAGCATTTTATCATCTTCCAGCGGTATCCCTGCGATGTTAATTACATCAGATTTATCAAGAATCGTAATAACCTGCTGCGCTTTGAAACCGCCCGTTATTTTCTCCGCCCCCATAATAATACGTCCTTTAAGAGGCGAACATGTTTCTGTATTCAAAAGAGCTACAACTGGATGATATACTCTTTCTTTTCCTGACAGCAACCCGAGTTTTTCCCGAAACCACATCAGAAGATTGGATGCTACCTTTTCCTGTTTTTCATTTGTGTTTTTAAAAATAATTCGTTTATCTCTTGTAGTTGGTTTTATGTACATTTCAAAGGTAAGCTCAAATACATCATCATCCGCCAGTCTTTTATATTCCGGCAAAAAAGAAAACAATCTGTGCTGTCCGTCCATGATATCAAAGGAATCCTTAAATTTTGCAAATTCCGCATCTGTTTCCGGAAATTCCATATAATATAAATTTTTCACAGGACTTTCTTTTACTGGATGGACCGTAAGATTATCATTCGTTGTTCCTATAACAATAGATGTTGATAAAGAGCCATTTCCACTTACAAATGTTGCAATCTCTTCCAGTCTTTTGGGGTTAACCGGTCTCTGCGCCTCCTGTTCAACCTTCATCTCAACTTTCGTCGCCAGTCTTACCAAATCTCTGGGGTCTGCTTTTCCCACATATCTTTTTAAATTATGCTGAGTAACCTGAAATAAATATACTTTTCTCATCTGTATTCCTCCAATACTGCAAAACATTAATTACGTTGATCTATATATGTATTATATCAATTTCAGATCAAAAATCAAGATCTATTTTTTAGATCTAAACTGTCAAATAAAAAATCCAGCGATATATGATTATAATGTTCATAACATCACTGGATAAATCTCAACTATAATTCATTTAGGATTTTTTATCCCACATCAAACCCAAATTCCACCCATCCATTTCCCCACTCTCCACGGATCAGGTAGATCATATCTTTCTGTACATCTTTTACTATATAATTTCCATCTTTTTCTTCTACTTCCGCTTCTGCTCCTGCGCCTGGATCGCTTTCTCCGGAAAGTTCTGCCGGAAATGCGGTTGCTATTACTTTTTCTGGTTTTGTGTCGAAATACAGTTCCATATCTGTAGTCCCGTCCACATTCATAACCGGGAGGTCTGGCCACTGAGTGACTGCTGCACTGTCTGCCGTTTTATTCTGTTCAACCCCATCTTTATCTGCATAGCTCCAGCTGTATCCTCCGCGCGTGGCTGCTGCGCTGACTTCACCATAAGATGCACGGTATCCTATGTTCAGATACGGCAGTTCCCCGGGATCTTTTTCCGGCCAGAATTCATCGAGAATGTCCTGATACTGGTCGGCATCGGATGCTTTTCCTTCTTTGACAACTTTGATCTTTGTTACACCTGGATACTGGCCAGGATAGGATTCCAACATGATCTCGTCGCCGTAGATTGCTACGATATCGCCCCGGTTCAGGTCTTCCTCGGAGATTTTTTTTCCGTTTTTATCCTGGATATTATCGGGCATTGTCACGGTAAAAACATTTCCTGTTCCCTCTCCTACCATCAGGTGACCGTCTTCTCCCGCCGGGATATACATGGCTTCTATAGGCTTCGCTGATGAAGATTCCTGACATCCCACAAGCATACTTCCCGCCGCGATCACAATCGCTGTTAAACAACATTTCCATTTTTTCATAATTACGCACTCCTCTTTGCAGCTGATCTTTATCGCTGTTATTTACCATCCTTTAAATACTGAAATCTGATATGCTCCAATGTTTTCCGGATCTTCCAGCGCTTTCTTTCTCCATGAATTCGGGGAAAGTCCGGTGATCTTTTTAAAATTCCGCATAAAGGTAGATAAAACCGTGTATCCGACCTGCTCGGATACACTCTCCACTGAACAGTTTCCTTTCATCAGAAGTTCACAGGCTTTATTGATCCGCACCAGATTCAGATATTCAAGGGGTGTTGTATTGGTATGTTCCAGAAAGATCCTCCTCATATGCGTTTCACTTAACTCACAGCATTTGGCAAGATCCTTCGCCATAATATTTTCCATATAGTGCAGTTCCATATAATTTATCAGTTTCCGAATATAATCCATTGTATCCGAGAGCGGGGTTTCTTCCATTTTTTCCTGCCCCAGCCGGTCAAAAAACAGCAAAAGGTTCAGTGCAAGAGCCGGAATCGCATACTTGTAATTTGGCCTTTTACACTGTTCTTCCTCTATGATCATCTGCATCAGTTCTGCCGCTCTTTTATTGTTTTTTTGATCCAGCGCAAAAACTTTCTGCTCCAGGTTCTTTTTTAATTTTACGTACTTTTCCGGCACATCTGCAAAACATTTTTTCAAAATAGTATCGGAATCAACAAACAGATATTCCCACTTCTGCTTCTCATCTGCCTTTTTCTGCTCCGGACATGTCCTGTGCGGAATGTTATGAGGAATGAATGTAATGGTGCCGGCATCATAAGTAAGTTCTCGATCCGCGAGCTGCACCGTTCCCTTTCCATAATGGCAATAACCGATCTCCAGATAATTATGAAAATGCATATTGTCTGTCCCGTAAATAGTTTCCCACTTTTCCCCGGTAAGCACCAGAACAGGAATATCCCGAGAAATTTCATAATAACGATATTCTGCTTTCTGCATTTATTGTCTCCATATTCTGTAAAAATTCTCTTATGTGTTCCTTTTATTTTATTAGAATCTCTGCGGAATAGCAACGATATTTTATACAGATACTCTTCTTCTCTTGAAACCCTTATATTTTCATGCTAATATATCCAATTAGACAAAAAATATAAAAATAATAAATGGAGGAAGTATGAATCAAAAAAGTACATCTGCTCCCATAGCAGAAAACAAAATGGGCACCATGCCCGTAGGGAAACTTGTACTGAACATGTCTCTGCCAATGATGATCTCTATGTTGGTACAGGCATTGTACAATATTGTGGACAGTGTTTTCGTTGCCATGCTGTCTGAAAATGCTCTGACTGCGGTTTCCATGGCCTTTCCGCTGCAGACACTTCTGATCGCGGTAGGTGCCGGTACCGGTGTCGGTATGAACGCACTGCTTTCCAAATCCCTTGGAGAAAAAAAATTCGAAAAAGCCAACCGCACAGCCAGCAACGCTGCTTTCCTGTACGGCTTAAGTTACCTGGTTTTCCTGGTTCTTGGAGCTACGGTTGTAAAACCATTTTACGCCAGTCAGGTACATAACGCAGATCCTGAGATCCTTAAATTTGGAATCGAATATCTCAGCACAGTTATGATGTTCTCCTTTGGTCTGCTTGGACAGTTTTTCTTTGAGCGTCTGCTCACATCCACAGGAAAAACAATCTTCAGCATGACTTCCCAGCTGTGCGGAGCAGTCACCAACATCATCCTTGACCCGATCCTGATCTTTGGTCTTCTCGGTGTTCCGAAAATGGGAGTTACCGGAGCTGCCGTGGCTACCGTGATCGGACAGTGTGTAGCCTGCATCGTTGCCGGAACCTGCAATCATAAATTTAATCATGAAGTACGGCTCAGTTTTAAGGGCTTCCGTCCTGATCTTAAGATCATCAGCCATATTTACGCAGTAGGTATTCCCTCGATCATCATGCAGTCCATCAGTTCCATCATGACCTACTGCATGAATCTGATCCTGATACAGTTCACAGTTACCGCAACTGCGGTATTTGGCGTTTATTTCAAATTACAGAGTTTTTTCTTCATGCCTGTATTTGGGCTTAACAACGGTATTACACCGATCATTGCCTACAATTATGGGGCACGCCATAGAAAGCGTATGCTTAAAACTGTCAAAGTCAGCATGTTCATTGCATTCTGTTTTACATTTATCGGTTTCCTTGCCTTCGAATTCATTCCGAAAACACTGCTGGAACTGTTCAGCGCTTCCAGTGATATGCTTGCCATCGGTATTCCCGCACTTCGGATCATTGGTATCCATTACCTGATCGCATGGTTCTGTATCATTGCAGGAACTGTATTCCAGGCACTTGGAAAAGCTATATACAGTATGATCGTATCCATCATGCGTCAGCTTTTTGTCCTGGTACCTGCCGCTTATATCCTTGCTTCCATCGGCGGACTTCACGCAGTGTGGTGGGCATTCCCCATTGCGGAAATTATCTCTCTGATCGTATCTGTAGCTTTTCTGGTTGTCATAAACAGAACGATCATTCAGAAAATCACGGAAGCATAAGAACTTCAAAGCAGATATTAACCTTCCGATTTATGTAAAAAAGACAGAAGATTTCCTGTTTTCCCTGCCGGATATCTTCTGTCTTCTTTTTATTCTGTTATTTATAGATTCGGTATCCGTTCCTTCCGGAACGTTTTACCTGATAAAGAGCAAGATCTGCCTTCTGATACAGTTCCATAAAAGTATCCCCGTCCTGCGGTGCAAAAGCAATGCCCGCGCTTAAAGTAAACGTATGACCTTCCATTCCATCCATATGGATTTCACGAATTTTTTCCTGAAGACTTTTTACCCTGTTTTCCATATTTTGACGGGAGCCAATGTTATAAAGTAAAATCACAAATTCATCGCCCCCGATGCGTCCGATCACATCCTGCTCCCGGAACTGTTTTTTCAGAAAATTTCCCAGCATCTCCAGAACTTTATCTCCCATAGCATGCCCATAAACATCATTAACCTCTTTAAAATGATCCATATCCAGGATCAAAAAGCCATGAAAACTGTCGGGATCTTTTTTCCGTAGTATTTCATCAATCATATTCTGTGTATTCTCTTTATTATAAACACCTGTCAAAGCATCGGTCTGTGCAGACCGGATCAACGCTGCCTTTTCTTTATTATTGCGCACTATGATATACAAAACCAGCATTGCTACCAAAATGCAGAAAGCTCCCATAAATATCAGTTCATATCTGGAAATAAAATCATATACCTGCTGGGCATTTTTTACAGGAACTGTGTAGCAGATCATCCAGTCATTGTATCCAATCGGCATATATGCCAGATAACAGACTTCTTCTTTTCTTTCGCCCAGGCTGAGCTTTACCAGTCCATTGTCACCCTTTTTGAAATCCACCTGCATATCCTGGAGCGTATGTTTTCCTCTGAGATTTTTCTCTCCATAATACTCAAAAAGATTGGTTCCATACGTAATCTCCGTACTGGAAGCAGATCCACTGTCAAATGCAATGATCTCTCCATCACTGGTGACCAGAAAACTGTTTCCGGCTCCGTCAAAAAGATCATCAAACAACATATGGCTCAGTGCGGTAACATTACAGGAACCGCCAAGAACTCCAATCACCTTATCATTTTTGTATACAGGCACTCCAAGCACAACTCTCACTTCGTAGTCAACACTGCTTTCCAGCGGATCACTGAGAGTCTGTTTTCCGCTTATTGCCTCTTTGAAATATCTTCTGTGCGAAACATTCTTGGTAGCTCCATTATCATAATACGCATCCCCATTTTTGTCGATGAGCGCTACCCGTTCCAGATCTGTTTTCTCATAGATGGACACCAGACGTTCTTTATTTTCTTCGGAAAAAAGTTCTTCTGACTTTCCTACTGCAGAGGCAATTTCATTCAGATACTGATAATTGATATCCAGAATCGTCCACAGATGCTCTCTCTGTCTTTCCACATTGGTCTTTAAAGTTTTCTGAGAATTCACCTGCACAGATCTCTGCACGCACCCAAAGAAAATCAAAATTCCTGCCACAACCGCCAGGACAAAAACACTGGTTGCAGTAACATAATTCTTCAGTTCAAAGTGACTCTTTTTCATACGTTTTCTCCTGTTTTTGCCTTTTTATATTGCATGCTTTTATTTTACCATGAATTTTTATTTTTCTCATCTATCATTTAAAGGTCAGACCAATAGCCTTCAAAGTTACTCTGTCTATTCTATAGTATTTTCGGCTTTTTCCTTGGCCTGGTGCAAAGGATTTTCCTATGCATACCCAACTGACCGTGCCGCATGCAGGAGCTCACTGATCTGCTCTTTGGAAATTATAACAAAAAAACTGCATCTTCCAATCCTGAGATTAAAAAATGCAGATTTTTTTCAGCAGTATCTGATTACTGTTTTGCCCCTTTTCTGGCCTCACGCCTGGATTCCATATTGGAGACTACAATAGTACAAGCTGCATCGCCTGTAATGTTGACGGTAGTACGTCCCATGTCAAAGATACGGTCAACACCTGCAACAAGTGCAATACCATCCACCGGAAGTCCCACAGATGTAAGAACCATTGCCAGCATGATCATACCCGCTCCGGGCACGCCGGCAGTTCCGATGGAAGCCAGTGTTGCGGTAAGAACAATAGTCAGCATCTGCGGAAGTGTAAGGGAAATACCATAGCAGGATGCAATAAAGATTGCACAGACACCCTGGTAGATCGCAGTTCCATCCATATTGATCGTTGCGCCCAGTGGAAGTACAAAAGATGCAACTTCTCTTTTTGCTCCAAGCTTTTCTGTACATTCCAGGTTGATCGGAAGGGTTCCCACAGAAGAAGCACTGGAAAACGCAAACATAATGGCAGGAAGCATTCCCTTGAGAAATTTTGCAGGGCTTAATCCGCCCATGGTCTTAACAATAAGAGAATACACAACAAGCATATGGACAATATAACAGATATATGCGGCCAGAAGTACCATTGCAAGAGATCCGATGATCGTCGGACCGTTTGCCGCAATGACCGGGCACAGCAGGCAGAACACACCGATGGGTGACAGCTTCAGGATCATTTCCATGCATTTCATAAAAATCTCATTAAGATCATTAAACGCATTTACTACCCGGATATTTTTTTCTCCTACCAGGATAATGGCAAAACCAAGAAGAATGGCCATCACAATGATCTGCAGCATATTTGCTTCTACCATGGGAGATACAAAGTTTGACGGGAAAATATTTACAATTGTATCCATAAAAGAAGTAGCCTCTGCTGCTTCATATGTCAGATCCGTAGTCGCTACCACCGGAAAAAGTCCTTTAAAAAGATTTCCGCCAGTAAGTCCTATGGTAACCGCAAAAGCAGTGGTACAAAGATAAAAGATAACGGTTTTCAGACCGATCGCACCAACCTTTTTGATATCACTCATGGAGATGATTCCACACATAATGGAAAAAAGCACGATTGGAACAACAATAAATTTAACGAGATTCAAAAATATGGTACCGAATGGTTTAATATAAGATTCGGCAAAATCCGCATGGCTCTGCATAAGCAGACCAGCAATGATGGCCAGTACAAGCGCAATAAAGATCTGCATGGCCAGAGACAGTTTTTTCTTTTCTTTCATTTGATCTTCCCCCTGTTTTTTATACAAAAAAAGACACTGCTCCCATCGCAGTGTCTTCATTGACGACTCATTATAACATGATCCGACTGTAAAAACAACGATATTTTATTTATTTCTCTTTTCACTTACAATCAGCGGAACAATTTCCCCTTTTTTCACATCCACCAGGCCCCGGTCTGTCAGTTTCAGTGCCGGACTTACCGGTAAGCCCAGAGTGCCCACAGACATGATCGGATTATTATGCACATAGCCCAGATCCACAAGGCTTTTTCTTACCGCTTTCAGTGCAAGGCCGTTTTCCTCGATGGATTTCTCAGAAAGAAGCCCACATACCGGAAGTGCAAGCTCAGAAAGGATCTCTCCGTCTTTCACTGTCAGAAATTCACCCCTGCTGCGATGGGCATGCTTACCCCTTCATTGGTGATCATAGATGCAATGATCCCAACGCTTCCAAGTCCCGGTGCCAGAGCAAATGGACGATTGGTAAACAATGCCATTGCACAGCTGGTCACAATGATCAGAAGGATCATAACCGTCAGCGTCGTATGTTTGTCATAGCCGGCACCTGCCAGAATGTTGGGAATCGTGGCAAGTACGTATGCCATAGTTACAAAGGTTGTCAGACCTGCCAGAAGTTCTGTTTTTATATCTGTATTGAACTCAGACAGTCTGAACTGTTTTTCCAGCCAGTTTTTCATTTGTTTTTCCCCCTTGATATGATGATAGAAAGTATTGTAAAATACCCATATCAGGAAGTCAAATTCATATTATACATAAAAATTATGCCAAAATGGAATAGTCGGAGGAGTCTATGAATTACCATGAACTGCAGTATATTCTCTGCATCGCAAAACATCAGAACCTTACAAAAGCTGCTCAGGAGCTTTATATTTCTCAGCCAACCTTAACCAAACATCTCCAGAAACTGGAGCGGGAAATGGGAACCAAACTGTTCAGCCGAAGTGGAAACAGCTATACGCCTACCTTCGCAGGCCGCAAATACATGGAATATGCCCGAAAGATCCTGCAGATACGGCAGGACTGGGAAAAAGAACTGAAAGATCTTACAGAAAATAATGAAGGGGAACTGAACGTAGCTTTCCCTCTGATGAGGAGTACCTGTATGGTTCCTCAGATCATGACCTCTTTTTTTCAAAAATATCCCAAAGTAAAGGTTAATATCCTGGAAGAAGCCTATTCCATCCAGGAAAAACTTCTTCTTAACGATCAGCTTGATTTCGGCATTTTTAACGAGGTTCATGAACACCCCAAGCTGGAATATGAGCTTCTGAAAAAGGAAGAGATCCTTCTGATCATGCCGCCGGATCATCCCCTTGCATCTGCCGGCAAGGCATCCACTCACAGCACATACCCGAAACTTGATCTCTCCCTTCTGGCAGAAGAGCCTTTTATCCTGCATTTTCCGGAACAGACCACCGGACAGCTTTCACTGGAAGCTTTGAAAGCTGCCCATATCAAACCCTACGTACCCATCCAGAGCCGCAACACAGAAACCTGTGTCAAGCTCTGCATGCAGGGACTTGGTATGTGCTTCACTCCAGAAACCTATGTCCGAAATATGGACCTCCCTGTAAAACCAGCCTGCTTTTCCATTGGTGAAGATGGCGTTTTCAGCACACTGACTATTGCATACCGAAGAGGTACCTATCTTCCTCAGTATGCCAGGGATTTTATCTGTACTGCAAGGGAGGTGTTGTAGGATTAAGTAAGTATTTCTCTGTAAAAAGGCTCCCACCGCCTGCCATGCTCTGTGAAGTATTGATGTCAGCTCCATATTTCCTGACCAGCTATCTTGATTTTTATTTTTCAACATGGATATTTTTATCTGGTTTCAGTGAAAATATTTTTATAACCGCCATTCTATAGTATTTTCCGGTTTTTTCCTTGGTCTGGCGCAGGTTTTTTCCTCTGCATAGCCCACGGCCAGTGCCGCATAAAGTTCTCCATTCAGCCATTCGCTCAGCTCTTTCTGTGCAAAAAATGTATCACAGATCCACAGGCTTCCAAGACCAAGTTCTGTAGCGGTAAGTGTCATATTTTCAATGGCTGCACCTATGGACTGTGCATTGCAGATTTCCGATACACGTTCATCCATAGTCAGTATCTTATCAAAGGATGCCGCAATTTCATTTACAACAAAAATAACCACCGGAGCCTGTCTCATGATCTGAAGAGTATGCTCCGCACCGGTTATATATGGGCTGCTGTCTGGAAACCGGCATGTCTTTGTATTTTCGGATACTTCTTCTGTTTTTGATCGCTTCCTGCATTTTTTGCCTCCTGATTTTTTTCCCTGTAGTTTTAACCAAATCAAGTAAGTCCCCTGCTTCAATTGCGAAAAGCAATAAGCAGTGGGTGGGGACTTGCTTGTATCAGGATGAGCGCAAGCTCCTCCTGATAAACTGCGGAGCAGTTATTTGGTTATGAGCAAGTAGCGAAGCGGATTGCGAATATCCGCTTGACTTTTCCATCTTCACATAATCGAAGAGAACGAATGAAAGAAAGGAAGTTTTGTCGCATCGCAAAACTCCCCTCACTCTACATCCACACCATGTTTCTGGCAAGATTCATCATGGTCTGCATTCCTTCTTCATCCTGCGGTGCTTCCTCTCCATACAAACCATGCACCATGTTCCAGTATGTAGAACCAGCAACCGGCATCTGTGCAATTCCGAAATATTTATTCAAACCATCCAGCGCTGCAGTTGTTCCGCCTCTTCTTAGGATATATGGTCCAAAACATGCAAAAACTTTTTTCCTTAATTTGATATAAAACTGAATATCTGAATAGAAATATTCCATTTTATTTGTTAATAACTAAGACTTCCCATACCTAAAATGGGATTCGCACCTTGAAAATTCAATATTTCAGCTAACAAAATAGCAATTTATGCCGCTACAGCCTTGGGATGGAGTGCATTTCGCAGATATTCCGGCAGTCTTGCTTCAAAATCAGTGGTAAAAGCAGTCAGTTGTTCATCACTGAGCTTTAAATTTTCTTGAAGGCTCGCCATTAAGGAATCCATTAGGATGCCAAGTGATCTGTTGAAAGTAATGTCTGCCATTTCATCAACAAGGAAGAAGAACAGTTCCCCAAGAGTTCGCTGATCTTCATTTTGTCTCTGTTCCATTGCAAGTAACATATATCTGGTAAACACAATGGCCACATGGGCTGTCAGTGCATCATAAGATAAACTATGGCATTCTCCAATCAGGTTCAGCATGGATTTACAGGTCTTGAAGAAAACCTCGATCTGCCAGCGTTTCCCATAAATACGGATGATCTCTTCTTCGGAAAGAGTAGTATCTGTACAGATAAAGGCAAGCCAATCCCTGCGATTTGCTTTGTTCCTTACGCAAACAATTTTTGCAGGAATTGGATTTTCTTTTCCTACCATAACATCAACAGAAAGCAGATACTTTGATCTGCCGCGGCGTTTTTTATTCCGGGAATAGATCTCTTTGATATTCAGCTGTTCACCACAGTACAAATATTTAATCCGGCTGCTTTTCTTGATCATGGCAATCACATCCATACCTCTTGAGTGAATGTCTGTGACCTGTGCCGGGTTGGAAAACCAGGAATCAAACAGGATATAATCCGCTTTCAGTCCTGCACTGATGGCAGTATCCAACAGTGTCATCATTACTTCCGGTGCTTTTGTCTGAGCAAGTTTGCGTCTTTTGCCTGCAAGGGTTCTGTTATCAAAGGTCTTTACCGGGCCAATGATATTTGTATCTTTTGCGGATGCCAACAGACAGCTGTTAACAGGAATCAATGTATTTCCATCACTCCAGCTTAAAGTAAGCACTCGGAAGCCTTTTTTGAAATGCATATCCGTGTGGTCAAAAACTCTTGATCCCCGTTCTGTTTTCTTACAGCTTGTGCGATTAAAAAGACTGTCATCAATGATGAATACATTTTTTCTTTCTTGGTTTGTCAGATCACGAATGTCATTATTCACGATATCTGCTGCAAGAAGAGAAGTAAAACGGAGCCAGTTTGTTTTTGTAGAATTAAGGAAGCGATAGAAAGTGTTTTTAGAAAACTGTTCCTTAAAAGAGCCGGTTCGTTGCTGCATATACATACTTCTTCCGATAAAAATGTTACTGAGCTTGTAACGAAGCAGGGAAACAGGTGAAACACCTTTTTCTTTCATTCCGTTGCATTTAGCAAGAAGTTTGCCGACATGATGTTTGGAAAAAAATCTTTGAACACAGTCGATTAAGTCGTTCTCATCGAAATGGTTTTGTGGTATACTGGACATGGCATAAATCTCCTTTGTAAAGATGGTTTCTAGTCAACTCCATTATACCAAAGTGAACAGATTTATGCCTTTTTTATTGGCTGAAATATTGAATTTTCAAGGTTCAACACACCGCATCGGTGTGGGAAGTTTTAGTCATATATTTTTATGTATTTTCTTATTCTGTGGTTCCGACCAATATACCAAAATCATATATCTTCATAACCTTTCATTTGTAATATCGTCCATATAATTGATAACATGTTCCATATCACGCGCCGCATCCACCTGCAGTTTTTCACAGATTAAGAAAATAAATGAAAGAAAGGAAGTTTTGTCGCATCACAAAACTCCCCCCACTCTTTTATCTTTGGTTATCTTCTCGTCTGATAAAATTCGTACATGCTTCTGTCTCTGTCGCAGGATAAGGCACCCCTTCTTTCTTTCCAAGGGCAAAACATCTCATCATCCATACCATATTTCTGGCAAGATTCCGCATGGTCTGCATTCCTTCTTCATCCTGCGGTGCTTCCTCTCCATACAGACCATGCACCATGTTCCAGTATGTAGAACCAGCAACCGGCATCTGTGCAATTCCGAAATATTTATTCAGACCATCCAGCGCTGCAGTTGTTCCGCCTCTTCTTGCAACAGCTACCGCTGCTCCCGGTTTAAATTTAAAGACATCATAAACTTCATCACCCCCTGCACTGTAAAACGCCCGGTCCAGGAAATCATAAATCCTTCCACTGGGATGTGCAAAATACACCGGCGTTGCAAAAACAAAACCATCAGCAGATTTCGCCTTTTCTACAAAATCATTCACACCGTCATCTTTAAACACGCACTTTCCTGTTTTCTGACAGACATTACACTGCAGACAATCCGCAATCGGCTTTCCGCCCACCTGAATCACTTCCGTTTCTACGTTCTCTGCGTGAAATACTTTTTCCATTTCTTTGATTGCTGCCATTGTGGTTCCGTTGGGGTGGCTGCTTCCGTTTAGTAGTATTACTTTCATGTGAATACCCTCCTCTTTATTTTACAAAAAATTTTACAATTTCCCTTTTAATTCAATTGAAACATGTCCATGGCCTCCTCCTGGGATATATGGTCCAAAACATGCAAAAACTTTTTTCCCGGGTTTGATATAAAACTGAATATTTTCTAAACTTCTTTTTATAATTTATATGCTATCTCATCTTAACATTAAATCTACTGTCCCATTCCAATCTTCCCAATCAACTCCACATCCGCCGGCAACCAGTCTACTTTATCCAACTCGTTCTTCTTTAGCCATTTCGCATCTTCAGCTTCTTTCAGTACCAGATTGCCTTTTATCACCTCACACCAGAAGCAGTCCATGGACAGATGAAAGGTTGGATAGTCATATTCTATTGTATCAATCAGTTCTCCAACAGAAATTTCTGTATCCAGTTCTTCCATGATTTCTCGTTTCAGGGATTCCTGGGGTGTTTCTCCTTCTTCTATCTTTCCACCCGGAAATTCCCAGCCGTCTTTGAATTCTCCGTATCCCCGCTGAGTTGCAAAAATAATATCTTCACCATTTTTATTTACTGCTTTGATAACTGCCGCTACTACTTTTATTGTTTTCATACTATTTATTTTCTCCTGTTATAATTTTGCTTTCTAAATATCTGAGCAAATCTTCTCTAACCGCATAATGCATTTTCATTGTCACTTTTGTAATGTCCCTTAAATTTCCGTTATTGTCTTTTTTCTTATCACCGATGATATTTATAATGTCGAATGTCCCCATATAATAAAAACTGGTTTCTGCATCACTTTTCTTAATAAAAAGATGCCGTCTCTTTGCTTCTACAACATCTTTCATATAACCACTTTCCGGCCCTTTGCCAATCTGAGAATCCCATTTAAAAATCATATTATCAACAAACATGTCTGCATAATCCGGCTTTCTATCTGCATATAATTTATCTTCATTTTCTGCTCCAACTTTGTGATATGTTACAAAAATGAAAACATCTTCACCAATTCGTTTCATACCGTACATCGTTGATGATAAGTCTTTTTCACAATTCATCAAAAAACTTACATCTCGCCGAGAATATTTTTCATATAAAACAAATTTACTATCCTTTGCATAGCTGTATTTGTTTTTATATCTCTTTAGCCCTACCAAGACAATATCTTTCATCTGTTTACGAAATTCTGCATGACTTAACCGTTGCGTATAACTATACATTCTTTCCAGCATATCGTCTGTATTGGTTTTCACAATTTCAATATTTGCAAATTTCTCATATTCTTCTTTATTGCTTACAAAATGTCCTTCAAGAACATAAATCGCATTATCCCAAGCATTTTCATTTTCAATCAAATATTCCTGTTTCATTTTTTCCACAAATGTTTCTTTGGTGATACTCTCTTTTTCAAATAAATCTTTTAATATTTCCAATTCATAAGGTCTTACACCACTTAATACAGTTTTACAAAGATATTCTAATGTTACCTTCTCCTGTTCAGAAATTACCCCTTTGTAAATTTGAGGTTCTACGATACAAAGAAAATCCTGGTATGTTTTGTATTCTCGTATAAGTACCAGTGGATCAATTTCACCATTTTCATAAAAGTCCAGTAAATATGGAATTCTGCCCAAACGATTTTTCAGCATCATATAATTCTCGCGAATAATAGCTCTTATTCCTCGGATTTTATCAATAGAATGAAATATTCTTTCTTTAGAAATTTCATCAAAATGAATCGTTGAAGATCCTGGTATGATATTATTTCCACTAATCATATATTTTCGGATCGTGTCAGAATTGTAACTTCTGTCTCCATATAATGCAATCGGGATCATAAAGTTATTCCGATAATTTCCGATAAAATCCAAAATCACCACAACAACACATTAGCTTCATCGATTCGGCTGCAAAAAATCAAACCTTTTACACGTTCTCCGCTATGGCCAAAATATTCCGCCTGCTTCATAACATGTTCTACACGTTCATCCGATGTCAGATATCTGAAACTTTCCATTTTTTCTGTTGCTGATTTTCCCGCGTCTGAGATAACCTTCAGATCTGTAATCCCAAAATAATGAAATGTACATAACAGATCCTCTTCCATTGCATCCTGTAAACGAATCTCATAGGCAATCTGATGATTAAAGATTTCATAGATATTTCTGCCTTCCAGATTATCATCTCGTTTATCCGGTGTCGCTGTCATACCTAGCCATAACTTTGGAGTAAAATATTCCATTACTTTTTTGTAGCTGTTTGCAGAGCTGTGATGTGCTTCATCGATCACAATCGCATCAAACGCATTCCTGTCATATTTTTTCAAAACTTCTTCTTTGCTCAAGGTCTGAATTGTTGCAAAAACATAGGCAGCTTCATAATCCTGATGTTTCCCTGTAACCATTCCCATAGAAATATTTTTATCAAATACTTTCTTATAAGATTCCAGTGCCTGCTTTGCGATCTGGCCTCTGTGAACAAGAAACAGTACTCGTTTATATCCAAGTTCTCTCATGGCAAAAGCTGATGCATATGTTTTTCCCGTCCCTGTAGCAGAAATCAACAATGCCCGTTTCTCACCAGCTTCTACAATTTTCTGAAGATTTGTGATAAATCCAACCTGCATGGAATTCGGCTGCAGACGATATTTTTCTATTGATGTAATTTCTTCACTTCGAGCAAGTTTTCGCTGTTTTTTTATGAGTTCGTATCTCTTTTTATAGTTTTCGTAAAACTCATCAAAATCCAGTGCATACTTACTATTCCAAAGTTCATAAAATTCATCTACTACACTTTTTGACATTTCACCCTGGCTGGTGGATACAATTCGTGTATTCCATTCCCGGTTTGTAGTAAGTGCTGTTTTTGTTATATTGGAGCTTCCTATGATGATCCTGTAGATTTCTGCTTTCCGAAAAATATATCCCTTTGTATGAAATCCTTCTCCGGATTTGTCTACATCATACATTTTCAGCGTTATATTAGAAAGCGCATTCAGCGTTTTCAGAGCTTCCGGTTCACTGAAACTTAAGTAATTGGTTGTAAGAATTTCACCTTTTATCCCTTTCTCTTCCAGCTCCTGCAAAATCTGCAATAAGGGTGTAATTCCGCCCATTGTAATAAATGCAACACTGATCTGAAACTGATCGCATGTCATCAATTCATCCTCTATTGATGACAGCACCTTTTTCCCCTGTTTATAATCGTTTGAGATAAACTGTGGTTTATATGCCAGATTTGATGTACTTGTTTTATCTATGTATGCGGTTTCAAATCCATTACGTAATTCCTGAAGTTTTTCCTGCATTCCCATTCGTACTATTTCCAATCCTGTTTTTAATGAATGTTTATTGCCAATATCGATTTTTATAATTATACCATTGTTCTGTCCCTATTTGTTTTGCAATTGTTGATCTTACAAATATTTTCTCCCATACACCACAAAAATCCCTTCCCGCACCGCACATCCACATCCTGGAAATGATTCCCCTTATTCCATTCCAGCACACACTCTATCTTCTCGCTGTTTTTATAACAGCTATCCATTTCCCGGATGTTCTGCCCGACCTGGCGCATTGCTGCATTCCGGGTTCTCTCTTCACGGTCTCCCAGGCTGAGATATACCCTTTTCGTTTGTATCTGTTTTGTTTTCATATATTCCAGCCATCCTGGAAACCAGACCGACGGAGACATTCCGGCTGCTGCCGCAAATTTGACAGCGCAGCTTTCCTGGTAAGCGCTCCACAGGGCAAACAGTCCCGCAAGGGAATATCCTCCCAGGATCACCGGAATATCTTTTATATTTTCTTCTAATCCATATCGTCTTCCAATCTCCGGTATCAGCATTTTTTCTATAAATGCCAATGTCTCTCCGGCACCTTTCCCAAAGTCCTCTTTTCTAAATACCGCCGGAGCACACCAGGGTGACAGATCCTGATTCCAGTCTTTTACCAGAAACGAAACCAGCAGAAAACTTTTTTCCGTGTGCTCTGTCATAAACCGGATCTGCTGATCCAGCATCTGTGAGTGTGGTTCGTTAACCGGCTGGAGCAGAAGATATTGCGGATTTTTCTTTCCATATGCAATGCATGTAATTTCGTTGATCTCAAAAATATTTTTTTCCATAATCATTTTCTCACGATACATAATATCCAATCTTATCTCTGGCCATCCGGTACTGTTCCAGGGACATGACAACCTTTCCTTTTCGGGTATCAATAAGGCCGTCTTCTTTCAGTTTTGTGATGGTTCGGTTGATGGTTTTTACAGTCATGCCCAGTTCTTCCCGGATTCCTTCTCTCGTTTTCCGAAGGATAACTTCTCCCTTCTTCTCGATATTGTGGGTGGAAGCAAATTTCAGCATATAGTCCAGAAACAGGAATGTAGGAGGATAAAATAATCTGGCACCCCGGTTATAGGAGGAGCGATAGAGTTTGTATGCAATCTTGTGGGCTACCAGCCGCAGAAGATGGATATCCTGGGCGATCCACATCTCAAAATCCTCCCTGGAGATCATAAACACCACACATTCGGTCAGTGTTTCAATGGATACGGATGTGAGCGGTTTTTCCGCAAGAATGGTAACTTCGCCGATAAAATCAATTGCTTCATTTTTTTCGATCATAAATACATTTCCATTCTCAAATTCATTGATCACCCGGTGGTCTCCACTGCATACGATTCCGAAATAATCCAGGGGATAATCTTTCTGATGGATGATGGTCCCAGGCGGAAATTTCCGGATGGTGTAACGGGTTTTCAATTCTTCCGGCATGTTTTTAAAGTAGGTTTCTGCCTCCGGATAGGTTTCGATCAGTTCTTCCAGTGTCATTTCGCGTCTCCTGATACAGGCAGATTACATGGGATCATCTGCCGTTTTTCATAAAACAGATATTTTTTTCCTTCTGCCTGTTTTCTAAATCCCCTGACATAAGAATGGTCATATTATATCATGGTATTCTCATAATTTTACAAATTTTTCTAAAAAAGTACCTTTTGTCCTTTTTTTGCCTTTCCAAAAGCGTACAATCCTCACCGTGAAGAGTTCAGATGAGCATCGTTATTTACATATTGATCTGCTTTGTCCAAAGCTCTGCACCGGATTTCCACAGATGGTATCCGAAACACTTTACTGGCAGTTTTTTGCATCCAACCAGTTGCTTATCACAGATGGGAGCCCCGAAAAACTGTCTCTAAACACAGGGAGGAAAGAAATGAAGCAACAGGACTTTATGTATTCAGGCCTTGGCGAGCGCCTGAAAAAAGAATGGAAAATCTATCTCGCCGCACTGATCTTTATCATAATTGCTGATTCCATAGGACAGATCAAGATTCCCCTGGGACCAGGAACTTTGATCTTGTTTCCTATTTTTTATTCTATTTTTCTTGGTATCCTTTCAGGGCCTCAGATTCTGAAGACATTCAAAAAGCCTGAGGTAAAGGCTGCATCCAAACTTGTTATTGTATGTATCTGTCCTTTTATCGCCAAGCTTGGCATTAACGCAGGTGCAAGCATTGAGACTGTGATCTCCGCAGGTCCGGCACTTCTCCTTCAGGAGTTCGGAAACCTGGGAACCATCTTTTTATCACTGCCGATCGCACTGCTCCTTGGCCTGAAACGTGAGGCTGTAGGCGCCTGCCATTCTATCAACCGTGAAACAAACCTTGCTCTGATGCAGGATGTTTTCGGCCCGGATTCTGCTGAAGCCCGGGGAAGCCTTTCCATTTATATCATCGGTGGAATGGTTGGAACTATCTTCTTTGGATTCATGGCAACTGTGATTGCCTCCACCGGTATCTTCCATCCATATTCTCTTGGTATGGCTTCCGGTGTTGGTGCCGGTATCATGATGGCAACAGCTACTGCTACCTTATCGGAAATGTTCCCTGCAATGGCCGATCAGATCAGTGCACTTGCAAGTGCCAGTGAAACCATTTCCGGTATTGACGGAATTTACATGGCTCTGTTTGTAGGTATTCCACTGTGCAACTGGCTTTATGCAAAACTGGAACCCAAGCTTGGCCCCATCCATGACAAACTGACTGGAAAAGGAAGAAAAGGAGAGAAATAACAATGAGATATATTGAGTGGGCTGTAATGTTTCTTGTGGCAGGCATCGGAATCGCCCTTGCCAACTTTGTAGGATTTCAGGTAAACTTTATGGATTCTGTCCCAGGCATCCTGATCCTTCTTGCGATCTCTTTTGTATCCGTAGTGATCAGTAAGCTGGTACCTTTTAAATTGCCGGTGATCGCTTACTGTTCTCTTATCGGACTTCTTGTGGCAAGCCCGTTATGTCCGGCACGTGAGTTTGTGATCGAAGCTGCCGGAAAGATCAATTTCACCGCACCGCTGACTATGGTTGGCGCTTATGCCGGAATCTCCATCAGCGACCAGCTGAAAGAATTTGCAAAACAGGGATGGAAAATGCTTCTCATCGCGGCTCTGGTCATGATCGGAACTTTTACCTGTTCTGCCATCATCGCCCAGATTGTTCTTTCCATGACGCATGTGATCTAACAGATCTGACCAGATCAGGTATGTCCCCTGTGAGATCACAAAAACACGAAACAGCGTGATGAACTTTCTTGTAACTGTCTTCAAGCCGGCTGGTGTATTTTCACTGACCGGCTGTTTTTTCCTGTCACCCAAAACAAAGATTTCAAAAATCAGCTTTAATCTGAGAGGTAAACATGAACGAAAAAACAACTTGTGATATCTTAATCCGCAACACTTCCATCCTGGATGAAAACTTCCAGATCCGGCGCAATATTTTCATCGCCATTCAGAACGGAATCATTCTTTCCATCACTGAAAAAGAACCTTCCGGTCTTACAGTCACAAAAATCATCGACGGGAAAGATCTCCTGTGGATGCCAGGTCTTGTGGATGGCCATATGCATACCGGACAGCAGCTTCTCAAAGGTGCGGTTCTAGATGAACTGCCTATGATCTGGACCAGGATCATGCTGCCTTTTGAGAGCACTCTGACTCCGGAAAAAATGCGCCTCAGTGCCAGCCTTGCAGCCCTTGAGATGATCAAAAACGGAACGACCGGTTTTGTGGACGCCGGAAGCTATTTTATGGAAGAAGCCGCCAGAATTTATCTGACTTCCGGTCTTCGTGGCGCACTTTCCCATTCTTCCATGGATCAGGGAAATTTTCCGGATTCCATCCGCCAGACCACAGAGGAAGTTCTTGCATCGGAAGACCGGCTTTTTGATGAATTTCATGGAAAGGGTAATCTGAAGGTATTCTATTCTTTACGGGCACTGATGAACTGTTCCCCTGCACTTATCAAAGCCACTGCCGGGCGAGCCACAGAGCGGAATACTTTTTTCCAGGCTCATATGAACGAATACGCAGGGGAAGTGAATTATACTCTGGAAAAATACCAGATGCGCCCTGTGGAATATCTGGATTCCCTTGGAGTCCTGAATGAAAATTTTCTTTCTGCACACAGCATCATGTTGTCCGCCCACGAGCGTTCTCTTCTTGCAGAAAATCAGGTAAAAGTTGTTCATTGTCCTTTCAGCAACTGCGGAAAAGGTGTACCGGATACTCCTTCTCTTCTGGAGCAGGGAGTCTGCACCGGCCTCGGCACTGACGGAGCCGCCCACGGAGGCCTAAGTCTCTGGAATGAAATGAAGATCTTCCGCTCTGTTATGAATGCTTTCTGGGGAGCAAAAAATGCTGATCCCGCTGTAATGCCTGCAAAAACCATCCTGAAAATGGCCTCCGAAAACGGTGCACACCTTCTCGGCGAAGAAAAATCCGGTGTATTAAAAGAAGGGTTCAAAGCAGATCTGATCTCCATCAACTGGCGCCAGCCTCATCTTCTTGCCACAAACAATCCGGTAAATACACTTCTGGAATGTGTCTGCGGAAATGATGTGTCTGACAGCATTGTAAACGGAAAGCTTCTGATGCGAAACCGCCAGGTCCTGACCCTGGATGAAGAAAAGATCCTTTGGCAGGCAGAAAAATATTTTACTTCCGGGGAGGTGTCTGAATGAGTTCTTTAACCATCCTGACTCTCGCGATCATCGCAGCCGCAAATATGGCAGTCGGCGGATGCATCGGAATCTGTGGAATTGCCGGTTTTCTGCTTCCCATGCTGTATACCGGCGGACTGGGCTTTGATGTGACCTATGCGCTGGCACTCAGTTTTCTTGCGTTTCTGGTGTCCGGCATCATTGGTTCTTTCAATTATTACAAAGCCGGAAATCTGGAGGTACGGATGTCCCTGAAACTTGGTATCGGCAGCCTCATCGGAGCCATTGCCGGTGTGTTCCTCCAGTCCATGATCGAGAAATCCACAGCAAAAACCATCCTTTATCTGGTGGTACTGTTTTCCGGTGCTTCCATTCTGGTCCGGATGTGGAATGAAAAACGGAAAGCGGATTCTGTCTCTGCAAAGAAAGTTATTTCCGATGGAAAAAAATCAGCATCTTCTAATCCTTCCCATCCAAAATCTATTGCAGACCATATGGGATTCCTGATTTTCCTCGGAATCACAACCGGAGCGATCTGTTCTCTCTCCGGTGCAGGCGGCCCGGTACTTGTGATGCCTCTTCTGGTAGCATGCGGAGTGTCCGCAAGGATTGCCGTCGGTGTGGCACTTTTTGATTCTGTGTTTATTGCCATTCCTGCATGTATCGGCTATCTTTCCAGAATTACCTGGACAGAAATCCTGGGACTTCTGGTGCTGATCGTTCTGACTCACGGAATTGGCGTATGGCTTGGAAGCCGGTTTGCAGGAAAAGTTCCGGTTCAGGGTCTGAAAATATTTGTAGCCGTTTTCTCTGTCTGCATCGCAATTTATATGCTGGCATAAAATACTGTAAATTATCTTTTTTTGTTGCATCATTCTAAAAATTCCTGTATAATCAACATAATCATTACAACAAAAGAGCGTAACGTACAAGGGCGTACAGCACATATTTTCATATGTCTGCACGCCCTTGTGTTATTTCTGCAGTCTTCCGATGATCACTTTCTCCATCACAGCATAAGGTATCTTTTTCATACCTGCCGACCTTAGAGCTTCGGAGATCTTTTTTGAATATTGCAGAATCCGCTTTGAGAAAGGGAGGAGATTTCTATGATGAATGCAATCGGAAATGTGATAAACCAGATCGACAGCCTGGTGTGGGGCTGGTGGATGATCGTTTTGCTTCTGGGCACCCATATTTTTATGACCATCCGTACCGGTGTGATCCAGCGAAAGATCGGTACTGCCATCCGCCTGTCTGTTACCAAGGATCCCGACGCAGAAGGTGAAGTCAGCCAGTTTGGTGCTCTGACCACAGCACTTGCTTCTACCATTGGAACCGGAAATATCATCGGTGTGGGAACCGCCATTGCTCTTGGCGGTCCCGGCGCAGTTCTCTGGTGCTGGCTTACCGGTGTTTTCGGAATCGCCACCAAATACAGCGAATCTCTCATTGCCGTAAAATACCGTGTCAAAACCAAAGACGGCCGTATGCAGGGTGGTGCCATGTATGCTCTGGAGCGTGGACTGAATATGCGCTGGCTTGGTCTGATCTTTGCATTCTTCGGCGGTTTTGCTTCCTTTGGAATCGGATGTGCCACACAGGTCAATGCCATTGCAACGGTATGCAATGAAAACCTCCATATCCCACCTGCAGTGATCGGTATCGCAGTTGCGGTTCTTACTGCTCTTGTTATTTTCGGTGGGATTAAATCCATTGCAACGGTATGTGAACGTCTTGTTCCGTTTATGGCATTTTTCTATGTGATCGGCTGCATCATCATCCTTGGGATCAATTTTGACTTTATTATCCCCGCTGTAAAAACCATCTGCAAGCTTGCATTTACACCAGGGGCTGCTGCCGGTGGTCTTGTAGGACGTGGTATCATGATGGCCATGCAGTATGGAATCGCAAGAGGACTTTTTTCCAATGAATCCGGTATGGGTTCTGCTCCTATCGCTGCCGCTGCTGCTCAGACAAGAAATCCGGTACGTCAGGCTCTTGTTTCCAGCACCGGTACCTTCTGGGATACCGTTGTAGTGTGTCTGATGACCGGTCTTGTTCTCGTTACCAGTATTATGAAAAATCCATCTATCGATATGGGAAATATCACAGATGGCGGTGTCCTTACCACCCTTGCTTTTCAGCAGATCCCAGGTTTGGGTCCCGTGATCCTGGTGGTAGGTATCATTTCCTTCGCATACTCTACCGTCCTTGGATGGGCATATTACGGGGAACGGTGTGTCGAGTATTTTTCCGGCAAAAAAGGCCTTATTCCATATCGTGTTCTGTACATTGCGGTAGCCGCCATTGCTCCTGTTATTTCTCTGAATCTGGTATGGACCGTAGCCGATATCCTGAATGCCCTGATGGCCATTCCGAACCTGATCGCAGTATTACTTCTTTCCAATGTGATCATAAAAGAGACCCAAAAATATATCAATGATCTGGATGCACGGGATGACACACCTGTAGAAGTGATCGATAAGTAAAAACACACAAATATGATTATTTTATATAACAAAATTACAGCTCCGACTGCTTCTGATATTACAAAGCAGTCGGAGCTGTTCATTTATGATCGGAACGCAATCGCAAAGCAATTACTTTCATAATAATACATCCTGCTCTTTCATCTCTTCAGACACTGCAAGATATTCTTTGCTGTTTTCCACAATCCCAAGTTTTTCTTCCCAGGTAAGATTACGTTTGATTCTGGCCGGACTTCCCATTACCAGAGAACCATCCGGGATTACTGTATTCTTGGTCACAAGGCTTCCGGCTCCTATGATGCAGTCGTTTCCAATCTTTGCACCATCCAGGATCACTGCCCCCATTCCGATCAGTGTCCGGTCTCCGATGGTACAGCCGTGGATTACTGCATTATGTCCTACAGTAACATTATTTCCGATATGGACCGGCATGTTATGGCTGACATGAATCGTACAGTTCTCCTGGATATTCGTCTCCTCTCCAATCACTACAGGAGCATCATCTCCACGGATCACTGCATAATACAGCACACAGCTGTCACGACCGATCGTCACATCACCCAGGATCACCGACTGTTTTGCGATCCTGGCACCTTCTGCAATTTTTACATTTTTATAATTCATATTAATCTCCAAACATTATCAAGGGGATATTCGCGATCCGCAGGATATTTCCCTGATTCAGCTAAACTTTTTTCAAACCACAGACTGTCTTCAGCCCATGTTATATCTGGTACGGATCACGATATCTGTATATTGGAATTCTTTCTCCGGCTTCTTACTGTCAAATAGTAGCTGAAAAAGAATGGTCACCGGGGAATGCCCCTGTACAGCGGCATCCTGGCCGATAAGGAAATTAATGGTACCCTCTTTCAGCCATTTCAGATTTTCTTCCAGAAAATCGTTGGCGATCACATGCATGGTTTTATCTTTTCCAAGTTTCTGCAGAGTCTGGCAGACACCTTTTACTCCATGGCCGGTAATATAAATACCGGTAAGGTCCGGATAAAGCTCCAGAAGCTCTTCCACGATCTTGGATGCCACCCACTCATCATCGTAAGAATACCGGATATCCACAACTTCAATTCCCGGAAAGCTCTCCTTGATCTCTGTTGTGAATCCCTTCTGTCTGCTGATCAGTCCAGGATTTGCAACCTGTCCGGAAATAATGGCAACCTGTCCGTTTCCTCCTGTCATCTCTCCCATCAGGCCCGCCGCCGTACGGCCGGCCTGAAACGTATCCTGTCCTACAAAACATAATCTTTTCGTATCTTCCAGATCCGCATTAAAGGTAACTACCGGAATTCCATACTCTTCCTGATACTGATTGATTCTGGCTTTCAGAAGCTGATCTTCCGACGGTGTCAGCGCAATTCCATTGAATCCATCTTCCCGGAGTTCTTCCATTGCAGCCATTACTTTTTCCGGTTCTACGCCATCAATCTCATAAATCTTTACCGTTCCGCCAAAACTCTCCACTTCTTCTTTTGCTTCCAGGACTCCCTTCAAAACCTGCTGCATAAAAGGAGTTGTCATATACTGAAGGATCACGCCGATGCGGATTTTTCGCTTCGCCATGGCAAGAGCACGACCTGCGCGGCTGGGCTGATACCCCATCTCCCTGGCAATCTTCTTGATCTTTTCCTCTACTTCCGGACGGATGCGGCCTCTGTTATTCAGGGCCCGGTCCACGGTTCCTCTGGAAACTCCTGCTGCTTCCGCAATCTGCTGTAACGTCACTGCCATATTTTACCCTCCAAAATATCTCCTGTACTTTCCGTGTTCACGTGCACATGTTTTTATTTCATTATACACATTTACGTGTTCTCAGGCAATCCCTGATTTGATTATTTTTATAATTTCCAGGCAAGTCCCCACCCACTGCTTATCTCTTTTCGCACTCCCACAAGAGACTTACTTGATTTTGTAAAAAAATGCTTCCGAAAATTTTTCCGGAAGCATTCTTATCATTCTAAAATAAATCCCTGCGTCAGTCCAAAAGCTCCTGTACCATCTCCGGGGTAAAGGTCACGGCTTTCACATGATCCACTTCGATCTGATACAGCGCATTGGCCGCGATATGCTCTGCCGCCTGCTCCAGATCACGGATTCCTGTAGTGTCCTCAAATTTCTTGATCACTGCATCCAGCGCCTCATCGGTTACAATACATTCTTCCGGCTTCAGGCTCATACGTTTCAGAACCTTCGGAAGTGCAAATCTGGAGAAGATGATCTTCTTTTCCTCCGGTGTGTAATCCGGAATGTCGATCACTGCAAAACGTGACATCAGAGGAGCACTGATCTGTGCCTTGTCATTGGCTGTGGCAATCGGATAGACACCAACGGTCGGAACCATACATTCCATATAGTTATCTGTGAAACCAAGGTTATCCAGAAGTGTCAGAAGCACATCTGCCGGATTTCCGTTGCCTTTCCCTGATGCAGCCTTGTCAAGCTCGTTGATGATAAATACCAAATTGGATTCTCCTGCCATGGAAAAAGCCTCCATGATGATTCCTGGCTTGGCATTTGCGTAGACACGGGAACTTCCGGTCAGCTGTTCCGGATCGTTAATGGAACTCATATCCAGAGTTGTCCACGGCATTTTCAGGATCCTTGCAACTGCATAGGCGATCTGAGATTTACCGGTACCTGCCGGTCCTACAAGAAGCAGTCCGTAAGCAGGAAGTGTATGGGTACGGTTGATCTGGATGATCGTTTCAATGATCCTCTGTTTTACACGTTCCATTCCATAAAGTTCCTCATCCAGGATACGACGTGCTTCCTTGGGATCAATAGACTCAAAATAATTATGTTTCCACTGAATGTTCATCATAATAGAAAGTGCTCTCTGAGCATGGCGTCTTTCCTCCTGGGAAACTTCATGGGAGCGGGCAACTGCCAGGTTTCTTCTCGCCCAGAGACGGATATTATCCGGCATAGTCTTTCCGGCACAGGTCATAAAGTCGGTGATACTCTGAATGCTGGTGAGCTTCATGTCATCACCGTCTTCTTCCTCCTCATCGTCCTCATTTACTTCTGCCGGCGCACTGCTTGCAAAGAGACGCTCGATCATGAACTGAAGAAATCCATCCTCTGCAGAAAGCTTGGTACCGCCGCCAAAAGCGATCTCACAGATCTTGTAAACGGCATATCCCTCTTCTGTATTCTGTCCGGAAAGACGGATGTTGATATGATTTTCTCCGAGCCATTTGATCAGGCTTGTAAAACGAGAATCGATCTTCAGGATATCTGCCGGAAAAACACCGTCCTCTTCCTTGAACTCAAATGCCGTCTGCTTTGCAGGGTTGGAAAAATATCCACAGGAATGATGCTTCCATTCTCTTTTGCTGTTATCCAGGATCAGCACTGGTTTCTCCGGTGTGGCTTTTGTCTCATTGGAACGAAATGTTGTATATGTGCACTGGCTCTTTGTCTTATTTTCGTCTGCCGGTGCTGCGCTGAAATCAAAAACTGGCATATTTTTTACTCCTCTTTCTCTGAAAAATATCTTTTGTAAAGCAGACTTCGCATCCTGTTCTGACGCATATTTCTGAGCATAGTCTCTTTACAGCCGTCTGCGTTCAGTGTATCACGGATTAAAGATCTCAACAACCGCTGATATGATTTTTTATACATTTTTTGCATAAAAATCAATGAAATATTCTTCTTATTGCATTCTGTCATCATCGTCAAACGGATATTCGCAATTCGCCTTTACCACATAACTCTACACCAAATAACTGTTTCGTCATTTTCCCATAAGTTGTTTAAACAATTTCACAGTTTACCGATTGACACTGTCTGTAAACTGTGTTATTGTGCAACTATGTCTACTTTTACTATTCTTTTACAAAAGCCGACACAGTTACAGTTCCTGTGGATTTTTAATTTCCGTGGTGCTGTGATCGTATATTTTTTGGAGGAGGAAATGAGAAATCAACTTTCGCAGCGGGATGACTTTTATCCACAGATCGTTAAGCTTGTCATCCCTATCATCATTCAGAACCTGCTCAGTGCAGCGGTCAATTCTGCTGACGTTATCATGCTGAACTTTGTAGGTCAGTCATCCATCTCCGCAGTTTCCCTGGCAGCTAATTATTCCAATGTCCTGTTCATGGTATACTACGGTCTTGGTACAGGTGCTACCCTGCTTTGTGCCCAGTATTACGGAAAAGGGGATTACAAAGCCATTCAGATCATTGAGGGAATTGCACTTCGTTTTTCCATGATCATCTCTATTCTTGTGGCTCTGGTTGCGTTTACCATGCCGCAGATGATGATGAAACTGTTCACCAATGACCCGGAACTTCTGGCCATAGGTTCTTCTTATATCCGCATTATGGGTATCACCTATATCTGCTGGGGTATGACGGAGGTTTATCTGGCTGTCCTTCGAAGTATCGGGCGGGTGACTGTCAGCATGGCCATGAATATGCTGGCTTTCGGGCTGAATATCCTTTTGAACGCAACATTTATCTTCGGCCTTTTCGGAGCTCCAAAACTTGGAGCCACTGGTGTTGCCATTGCTACCGCGCTTTCCAGAACCGTGGAGCTGATCGCATGTTTTATCGTTTCCGCCTTCAGTAAAAATGTACGGCTGGATCTTCGGTATATGTTTATTAAAAATAAGCTGCTGTTCAGCGATTTTGTACGGCTTTCCCTGCCGGCTCTTGGCAATGATATTTCCTGGAGTGTTGGTTTTTCCATGTATTCGGTGATCCTCGGGCATCTTGGCACAGATGCAGTTGCTGCCAATTCTCTGGTTGTGGTTGTCCGTAATATTGGTACAGTTTTCTGTTTTGGTATTGCAAGCGCAGGTGGTATCCTTCTTGGAAATGTGATGGGCCAGGGAGATCTGGAGCGTTCCAAGCATTATGCTTCCAAAACTTTGAAACTTACAGTGATCGCCGGTGCTTTTGGCGGCCTGATCGTTCTTGCTATTACGCCTTTTATCATGAAGTTTGCTTCCCTGACTCCTACGGCTATGCATTATCTGAAGTATATGCTTCTGATCAACTGTTATTACATTATGGGAACTGCAGTAAATACAACCCTGATTGCCGGTGTATTCCGTGCAGGCGGTGATACGAAGTTTGGCCTGATCTGTGATACCATTGATATGTGGGTATATGCAGTACCACTTGGATTCTTCGCCGCATTTGTACTGAAGCTACCGGTTATGTGGGTGTATTTTCTGCTCTGTACGGATGAATTTGTGAAGTGGCCTTGGGTTATTAAGAGGTATCTTAGTGGAAAATGGGCTAAGAATATTACCCGTGAGGATATATTTGAGAATAATAAATAGAATATTGGGTGGATGTGGAGTATTGACTTTTACTGACAAACGGACGCAGGAGAGCGCAGATCAAGCTGCGCTCTCCTGCTGTGTTTTCATTGGGTGAAATTTCCAGTCAATTCAACAGGACAGAACGTTCACGTTCGTCTCCGTCCCTTCCGGTTTGAAATGCCAGCCTGGGAGACAGTATCTGTCTCCCGGGCGTCCGTTCAGCACCAACACCTTCCGCCCGACTCCCTCCCCGGTACACCAGACCGAAGCCGCAAACTACACCTGCAATCTTCTTATCACACACTCTGTCAAACGTCCAACACTCTCCTGCACCTCCCGGATCTCCTCCGCCGAAATCCCATCTTTATGAAATCCCCCGGTACAAATAACTCTCCTGTTCAATTCTCCGGAAACTTTCTCCGCCATCCATCTGCAGATCACCTCATCCTTATGCCCCGGAAAATTCAAAACCGAAGAAGTCGCACTCACCGAACCATCCCCTGACAGAGACACCCTCGGTTCCGTCTGCACCACACACCCCAGATGCGGTCGCTCCCCGCCCTGCAGGCAAAGAAGCACATCCTCACCGATCAATGCAGCACTGACCTCCAACTGACATCCCGCAGCCACCATACATTCCGTCACAATCCATTCCATCTACGATACTCCTTCGCTTCAATCCCAAACGGCTCCAGAAGCTTCGCCGCAATATGATATACCATATCATCAATACTTTCCGGCTTATGATAAAACGTCATCATCGGCGGAATGATCCGCACCCCCGGGAGCATGGAAAGCTCATAAAGATTCCGGAGATGGATCCCGCTTAACGGCGTTTCCCTGGCAGCCAGCACCAGCGTTCTCTGCTCCTTGATCGTCACATCTGCCGCACGCAGGATCAGATTATCCGCATAGCCGCTGTGGATACCCGCAATCGTCTTCATGCTGCAGGGTACGATCAGCATTCCCTCTGTTTTAAAAGAACCACTGGCCGGTTTTGCCCCGATTTCCTCCGGTGCACATACATGATCAGCCAGTCGTTTCACATCATTCACTTCCAGTTCCGTCTCCTGCCGAAGAGTCAGTTCTGCACTGGAACTCATGATCAGATAAGACTCAAAATCCGGATCCTCCCGGATAATCTCCAGACATTTTACAAGGAGCGGCAGGCCACTTGCACCTGTCGCACCGACTACAATTCTCTTTTTCATTTTTTCAGCCATTTCTCCGGATCCAGTTCCATAAAACGCGCTCTGTGGAAATGATCTTTCAGATCATAAGGTACCGTACAGTCAAAAATCGTTTTGCATGCAATTCCATGATCCCGGATACTTGGAGAAAATGCCGGATCATTGGACGGATCCAGCGGATGGCATCGAACACCCGGAATGGTGATCACATCCACATCCCCCTGGAACCTTGTGTTCATTGCCCAGAGAACATCATTCATGTCAAAGCAGTCCACATCTTCATCTACGAGGAATACATTTTTCAGCTCACTGAACGCGGAAAAGGCAAGAAGTGCAGCCTGACGCTGTCTGCCCTCATCACTTGGAGAAAGTTTCTTAAACTGAAGAACAGCCATATATTTTCCACCGCCGGCACTGCTGCAGTATACATTCTGAAGTCTTCCCGGCATCGCCTTCTCCACCATTCCATAGATACTGGCCTCTGTAGGAATTCCTGCCATGGAAACATGTTCTTCACTTGGTCCGATACAGGTCTGCATGATCGGTTTCTCCCGATGCGTTACCGCAGTTACCTTGATCAGCCAGCACTGGTCACTTGCAGGACCAGTATATCCCGGAAACTCCGGCATCGCATAGCCGGTATTGCTGTTCTGATCTTCCTTTACACGTACTCCAGGGATCACTTCTCCCTCGATCACATATTCCGCATTTGCAATAGCACGCTCATTTACCGTCACACATTTACAAAGCTCCACCGGTTCTCCACGCAAAGCCCCTGCCACAGAAAGCTCATCATATCCCAGCGGTGTTGTAGGCGGCTCAAAGCAGGAACCGATCTCAATGGCGGGATCAACTCCGATACTGATAGAGATCGGAAGCTTCTGTCCCAGTTCCTCAGCACGCTCCGCCATTGCTCCGATATGTCTGGCCCCAGGTGTAAAGAAAATCGAAAGCTCATCTTTTCCCTGAATACAGAGACGGTGAATCGTCACATCATGTACACCAGTATCCGGATGTGTGGCATAACACATACCAAGTGTAATGTACGGTCCAGCATCATCCGGTGTATTGGTCGGTGCCGGAACCAGCTTGTACAGATCAAAATCCGGATCTGTTGCTTTATGGATCACCTGCTGACACGGTACATCCCCTTCAAAATCTATCGGTGGAACAGGATTCTCCACACTTTTACAAAGCATCTTTCCAAGATTTTCCAGCTGGGTATCAAGTAAAGCAGCAACTCTTTTCCTGCTTGCGAGAAGACCGATGGCTACTTTTGCATCCGGATGTCCTTTCACATGATTAAAGATCATGGCCGGTCCCTCTTTTGTAGGACGCTTTACTGTTCCACCGGCTCCTACATAACGGTATACACCTGCAAGCTCTGCCATCGGATCTACTTCCACATCTGTCTCGATCAGCTGATCCGGCATCCGTTCCAGAAGTGCCAGGGCACTTCTTAAATCTCTTACTTTCTCTGCCATAAAAACCTCCTGCATTCTCTTTATTTCCTGATGTTATTTTATCTCTTTTTCACGTGGTCAATCAATTCTTTCTATGGTATAATTGTTTCCAATATGGAATGATTCGGTTAAAAATCAATATCCTATGAAAGGCAGGTGTTATCATGACTCTCGAACAGATCGACTATTTTATCTGCACGGTCCAGTCCCGGACTTTTTTTGATGCAGCGGAAACCATGCATATCTCCCAGTCCTCTCTTTCCAAACAGATCATGAAACTGGAAAAAGAACTGGACCTCACCTTATGGGATCGTAGTAAACGGACTGCTGTGCTTACTCCTGCAGGGGAATTTTTTTATAAAGAAGCACTTAAGATTTCCAGACAGTATCATCGTTCCATGGAATCAGTGTCCCATTTTAAGGACTGTGAATCCCAGACCCTTCATATCGGAACCCTTCCTTTTCTCTCCCAGTACCATCTCACTTCTGTGATCCACAGTTTCTGTGCCGCACATCCGGAGCTTTCTTTCTCTCTGAAGGAGGTGGAAGATCAGGATCTTCTCTCCGGCCTCGAAAAAAATCTTTTCGATCTGATTTTTGTACGGAAGCACATGCTGGATCTGAAACTTTATACTTTTCACGTTCTCACAGAAGACCGGTTGGTTGCCGTACTTCCCAAAAATCATCCTTCTGCGTCCAAAAAAACGGTCTCTCTTACTGAACTGAAAAGGGAAATTTTTATCCTGATGCCCCCACACACTTCCATTTACCGTTTCTGCATGCAAAGTTTTCATGATGCAGGGATCCATCCTCAGATCCTGCGTACTGCCCGTGCAGAATCCATCGTCAGCGCAGTGGAAATTGGTGAAGGAATCAGTCTTCTTACAGAAAGCAGCTTTCAGCTTTTCCGTCAGCCTTCTCTTGCTGCAGTCCCGATTAACGGACTGGAAAAATTATCCGTTGGAGTTGCCCATAAAAAAAATATGGCTCTCACATCTTCCGCAGAATGTTTTCTGCAGTATGTGAAAAGCCATATATAAAATATTTTTTCTATAATCCAAGCATCATTCCCACACCATGTACAACAAATGCAACGATCCATGCAGTGGCACACTGCATCAGTGCAATACCTGCTGCGGCCCTTACGGTTCCCATCTCTCTCCGCACAGTTGCAATAGCTGCAACACAAGGTGTATAGAGCAAAGTAAAGATCAAAAATACATAAGCAGTAAACGGAGTAAACAAAGTCTGAAGCAATGCCGTCTTTCCGCCCAGAAGAACTGTCAGCGTTGACACAACACTCTCTTTTGCCATAAAGCCGGTAATCAATGCTGTGGATACTCTCCAGTCACCAAAGCCCAGTGGGGCAAAAAGTGGTGCCACAATACTTCCGATCTTTGCCAGAAGGCTCTGATCTGCACTGGAAACCAGATGCAGGCCTGCATCAAAGTTCTGCAGGAACCATACGATCAGCGTTGCCGCAAAAATAATGGTAAATGCTTTCTGAATGAAACCCTTTGCTTTCTCCCAGATCAGCTGTCCCACGCTTTTTGCAGAGGGAAGACGATAGTTTGGGAGCTCCATGACAAATGGTACCGGCTCACCTTTATATTTGGTTTTCTTCAGGATCAGCGCATACAGAATACCACAAAGGATACCTGCAAAATAAAGACTGATCATCACAACGCCTCTCCACTGTTTCGGGAAAAAAGCACTGGTAAGAAGTCCGTAAATTGGAAGCTTGGCACTGCAGCTCATAAAAGGAGTCAGCAAAATCGTCATCTTCCGGTCACGTTCACTGGACAGTGTTCTTGTTGCCATAATAGCAGGTACGGAACATCCAAATCCGATCAGCATCGGCACAAAACTTCTTCCGGAAAGTCCGATCTTTCGAAGAAGTTTGTCCATAACAAAAGCCACCCTGGCCATATATCCGGTATCTTCCAGAATTGACAGGAAGAAAAACAAAGTAACAATGGTGGGAAGAAATCCAATTACACTTCCGATACCACTTAAAATTCCATCTACAACCAGGGACTGCAGTACTGAGCTGACACCTGCTGCTGCCAGTCCCTTGCCGATAAGAGCAATTACCCAGTCCACAGCCATGGTCATTCCATCCGAAAGCCAGGCTCCCAGATAATTAAACGTCATCACAAATACAAAAGCCATAATTCCCACGAAACAGGGAATCGCTGTATATTTTCCGGTGAGGATACGATCTATGGCTACACTTCGTTTATGTTCCCGGCTTTCTGCCGGTTTTACCACAGTTTTTTCACAGAGCTTTTCAATAAAATCAAAGCGCATGTTCGCAAGCGCTGCCTCACGGTCCAGGCCCCCATCTTTTTCCATGACATGTACCAGCTCACCAAGGACCTTTTTTTCCCCTTCAGGCAAAGCCAGACGTTCTTCGATGAGCGGATCTTTCTCCACGATCTTTGTAGCTGCAAAACGCACAGGGAGTCCTGCTTTTTTTGCATAGGGTTCGATCAGATGAACGGTTGCATGGATACATCTGTGAAGCGCACCTACCGGATCCTTCGGTGACTGATTGTCCGTACAGAAATCAATTCTTCCCGGTGCTTCTCTATATCTTGCAACATGAATCGCATGATCGATCAGCTCATCGATTCCCTCATTCTTTACTGCTGAGATTGGAACAACCGGTATACCCAGGATCTCCTCCAACTCATTGATCCGGACAGAGCCTCCATTTGCCCTTACCTCATCCATCATATTTAACGCCAGCACCATTGGAATTCCGAGTTCCATCAGCTGCATGGTAAGATAAAGATTTCTTTCAATATTGGAAGCATCTACTATATTAATGATTCCTGTAGGTTTCTCATTCAGCAGAAAATCCCTTGTTACGATCTCCTCGCTGGAATACGGAGAAAGTGAATAAATTCCGGGAAGATCCGTCACTGTCGCCTCCGGATGTCTCCGGATACTGCCTTCTTTCTTGTCAACAGTTACACCTGGAAAGTTTCCAACATGCTGATTGGAACCAGTCAGCTGATTAAAAAGTGTTGTCTTTCCACAGTTCTGATTACCTGCCAGGGCAAACGTGATCGGTTCTCCCTTGGGGATCGTGTCCCCAATCCGGTTCTTACGGTAATCACGGGCCTTTCCAAGCTCTCCAACGCCAGGATGGGCAATTGGCTGATGCCGTTCGCTCTCTTTCTTCGTTTCTGTCATCGATTCGATCCCAACGATCTCAATCTTTGCAGCTTCTGCCAGCCGCAATGTCAGCTCATATCCACGCAGCACAAGCTGTACCGGATCTCCCATAGGAGCGGTTTTACGAAGGGACACCTCTGTCCCTGGTGTAAGCCCCATGTCCAGAAGATGATGTCTCAGCTCCCCCTCGCCACGAACACTGATAATTCTGCCACATTCTCCAGTCTTTAATTTGTCCAGTGTCATATCGTCACCTCATCATAAGTACAATTTATATGGTAATACAGCTGTCTGTATTATCCACTGGTATAAATGTAACACACTTCAAGTTGTTTGACAATAACTGATTAATCTGATAAGTTTTATATAAATAACATTAATTTATGAGTTATTTATCATTAACATTTTTATTTTTTCTCATTTTAATTTAATTTAAATTTAACAGACAAGAAACTGTATCTTTTCAGCAAACATCTTCTAACATATTCTCCTCACTAAAAAAGCACAAACGACATATTACCTGTCGTCTGTGCTCTCTTATTACTTTGAATTTGTTTCAAAAAATTCTTACTCACCAATCAGCCAGTTATACATCTCTTCATACTGACGTGCGGAATTATTCCAGGAGAAATCTGCTGCCATTGCACGATCTACCAGTTTATTCCATTCACGCTTCTTATCATAATATACACTCTCTGCATAACGGATCGTAGCAAGCATTTCATGTGCATTGTAATTCACGAAGGAAAATCCTGTTCCTGTTCCCTCGAATTCATTGTATGGAATAACCGTATCCTTCAGACCGCCGGTTTCTCTGACGATCGGAAGAGTTCCATAACGAAGGCTCATCAGCTGACTTAAGCCACATGGCTCAAACAGTGACGGCATCAGGAATGCGTCAGATGCTGCATAAATTCTGTGAGACATTGCCTCATCATAGTAAATCTGTGCAGATACCTTGCCGTGATATTTCCAGTCAAAGTGACGGAACATATTCTCATAGCGTTCTTCACCGGTACCGAGGGCAACGATCTGAACCGCATCCTGGCAAAGCTCATCCATGATGTAAGCGATCAGATCGAATCCTTTCTGATCTGTCAGGCGGGATACGATACCGATCATCATGGCCTTTGGATCCTGCTCAAGTCCGAGATCTTTCTGAAGCTGGATCTTATTCTTGATCTTTTCCTTGCGGAAATTCTTCGCATTGTAGTTTCTGGTGATGTTTGGATCTGTCTCCGGATTGAATTCATTGTAATCAATACCATTTACAATACCTCGCAGGCTGTTGGCCCTTGCATTGAGAAGACCATCCAGCTTTTCACCGTAGAATGGTGTTTTGATCTCCTCTGCGTAAGTATTACTTACTGTGGTGATCGCATCTGCAAATACTATACCGCCCTTCAGGAAGTTGGCATCCTTATACGCCTCCAGTTTATCCGGTGCAAAATAGTAATCAGAAAGCCCTGTAATATCCTTAACAGTCTTAACATCCCATACACCCTGGAATTTCAGGTTATGTATTGTCATAACAGTCTTGATTCCACGGAAGAATTCATTCTGCTGGAAAGAATCATGAAGGTAAACCGGAACAAGTCCTGTCTGCCAGTCATGACAGTGAATGATATCCGGTCTGAATCCGATCACCGGAAGAACTGATAACACAGCTTTGGAAAAGAAAGCAAATTTCTCAAGATCCCACGGTGCGCTGTCATATGGTTTCGGACCGCTGAAATAATATTCATTGTCAATGAAGTAGAACTGGATCCCATCATACTGCATCTGCATGATTCCCACATAGCAGTTCTTGAATCCAAGATCCATATAAAAATGGGTCACATACTCCATTTTATCTTTCCATTCCTGTTTCATGCAGGCATATTTCGGTAAGATCACGCGGATATCAAAATATTTTTTGTCAAAGCACTTAGGCAGTGAGCCGGCAACATCAGCAAGTCCTCCTGTTTTGATAAAAGGTACTGCTTCTGATGTAGCAAACAGAATTTTTTTCATCTGTATTCCCCTCCCTGGGTACACCCGTTTTTATTTATGATTATACTCCAAAATTCCTCTAATTTAAAGACCGATTTTTATATTCCAGTCTGATTTTATCGGCAATCAGTGCTATGAATTCTGAATTCGTGGGTTTCCCTTTTCCGGTGCTTACGGTATATCCAAACAATTCATCGATGGTATCCATCTTTCCGCGGCTCCATGCCACCTCGATCGCATGGCGTATCGCCCGCTCCACCCTGCTTGGCGTTGTCTGATGGCGTTTCGCAATGGTTGGATATAAAACTTTGGTGATGGAATTGAGCATTTCCATGTCATTGACAGACAGGATGATCGCATCCCTTAAATATTGATATCCCTTGATATGTGCCGGAACTCCGATCTCATGAATGATATTCGTCACATCGGTTTCCAGATTCCTCTCCGGCTGAGGTTTTTTGGTTTCTGTGATACCTGGCCTTGGAATCTCCCGCACTCTTCTTTCCCCGATTTTCCGGATATGTTTGATCCGGTTTAAAAGTGTGGTGTTGTCAAAAGGCTTCAACACATAGTAGTCTGCTCCAAGACTGAATGCATCCTCTGTAATCCTTTCCTGTCCAACTGCGGATAATACGATAAACACTGGAACTTTTTTGACATTTGCGTCATGGGAAAATTTCTCCATAACGGAAAGGCCGTCCATCTTCGGCATAATGATGTCGAGAATCACAACATCCGGCTCCTTATCTTTGATTATGTTACAGATTTCTTCTCCGTTGTGTGCTTTTCCGACCAGTTCAAGGTCTTTATCTTCTTCGATCATCTGACCGAGCATGTCTGTCATTTTCGCGTTATCATCAGCAATTGCAACATTTAATTTGTCCATGAGGACCCTCCTAACTTCTCTCTCCTTGGGTTTCCAGACATACCCCCTGTCACCACGGCAGTAACCGACACTGTTAGCTGCCTGCGCTTTCCCCTTGCTGGCGACAAAATTATTATAGTGGAAATCCTATGGTAAAATCAAGATAAAAGTAGTTATTTTACCTCACTTTCGTACGATATTTTTCGACATTTTTTCTCTTTTATATCACAAAATTCACTAAAATACTGACGTTTCCTTCTGTATCCGGCATTTTTTTCCATATAAAAAAGAGGCACTTTTCCTGGATTTTTCCGTGTTTTTCTGTGCCTCTTTCCAAAGTTTCCGATTATGCATTACCTGTCATATTTTCTATAAAAATCCCATACCCTCCGGTAGAATCCTGCACAAATACATGAGTCACGGCACCAAAGAGTTTTCCATTCTGGAGCACCGGGCTTCCGGACATTCCCTGAACGATCCCGCCGGTTTTTTCCAGGAGTTCTTTGTCTGTGATCCGGATCACGAAGCTTTTGTTGGAGTCCTCATGGTTCATATCGATCCTGGTGATCTCTGCGGCATATTCTTTTACTTCGCCATCTGTACAGCAGAGAATGGACGCAGGTCCGGTTTTCAGATCCTGTTTGTAGCCTATGGGGATTTTTTTCAGATCCAGATTTTTCATCCGCCAGGCATCCATGATCCCAAAAATGCCATTTTTACTGTTTTCCGAAATTTCTCCCAGGATATTATCGGCGTCGTATCGGATCAGCCCGGAAAGTTCTCCCGGATTTCCTTTTTCTCCTTTCCGGATTCCCAGAATCTGGGCATCATAAAGATTTCCGTCTGCAATACTTAAAAGTTCACCTGTGTCCACATCGCTGATCCCATGACCAAGTGCGCCGAATCTTCCATCTTCATCCACATAGGTTAACGTTCCGATTCCCTGTGTATCATCCCGCACCCAGATTCCCAGTTTGTATTTGCCTTCTTTATCTTTTACCGGAGTCAGAGACAGAGGAATCGTCTCTTTTCCCCTGCGGACTTTCAACATCACAGAATCTCCGTCAAGAGCAGCCAGATCCTCCATAAGATCCTGCTTGCACTGGATCCTGTTCTGATCAAAAGCCACAATATAATCTCCCGGCTTTACAATGTCCCGGGCAGGTTCTTCCGTCTCACCACTTTCTGAGAGGATCTCACCTGTGTCAATGATCAGGACACCTTTGGTCTGCATATAGATGCCCACTGCGTCTCCGCTTACGTATACTCCTTTTGCAGTTGTATGTTTTACTTTCACATCCTTAAAAGGAATCACTCCAAAAACTCTGCAGTGCAAAGTATAGCTGTCTTTCCCCGAGACTGTAATGGCATCATCAAAACTGACAAAAGGGCGCTCAAGAAGGCCTGCCACCTCCCGGCTGTTCTCATGATCTACCAGGATCTGATCCGGAATCTTCCGATCCAGAAGCCGATAGCCCAGCCATCCCATCAGCATCAGATCCAGAGCAAGAAATGCCAGGATCAGATAGCGGTACTTCCTTTTTCTGTTCATCATACGTCACATCCTTTGTATTTTTTTAACAAGGGGCTATTCGCAATCCACATTCGGTTAAAAAAGAGGACTGACCTTTCGGCCGTCCTCTCTTAGTATGTAACGTATGATTTATTTCAGTCTTGTATTTTTTTGTTGCTGTGCCAATTCCTTCATTTCTCTCGCATTTCCAAGAACAGCCGGCGTGATCTCTGCGCCGCCCAGGAGTCTTGCAAGCTCTCGGACGGATTCCTCTCCTTCAAGAGGATGGATCTGAGTGATGGTCTCTGTTCCCTCCACATGTTTCTCAATCTCAAAATGGGTATCTGCCATTGCCGCGATCTGCGGAAGATGGGTGATACAAAGCACCTGTCTGTGCTGTCCGATCACTGCCATTTTTTCGGATACTTTCTGCGCGGTACGGCCGCTGATTCCTGTATCGATCTCATCGAAGATCAGCGTATCGATCTGGTCCTTATCTGCAAGGATCGCTTTGATGGCAAGCATGATCCTGGAAAGCTCACCACCGGATACGATCTGCCCCAGCGGTTTTCTGCTTTCACCTGGGTTTGTGGAAATCTCATATTCTACCGCATCATAACCATTATCTGTATAATTTTTCCTGCGGTCAAAACGGATAGAAAAATCCACATCCGCAAAATTCAGCTCCTTCAATCCATCGATGATTTTTTCATCCAGCTGTTTACTGTATTCTTTCCGGATTTCTGAAAGTTCATGCGAAGCTTCTTCAAGAATTTTTTCTGACTGTACAAGTTTTTCTTTCAGAAACTGGAAATTTTCTTCAAATTTTTGAAGTTTTTCCAGTTTTTCCTGCTGTTCTTTCTGATAAGACAAAATTTCCGGGATCGTCTGTCCGTATTTTGCCTTCAGGCTGTTGATCAGATCCAGACGTTTTTCTGTTTCAAAAAAAGTTTCTTCGTCAAAAGTAAGACTGTCCATATAAGAGGACAGATCCCGGCAGAAGTCGCTGAGAAGAGAATCGATTTCTCCGAGAGCTTCCTGCAAAGGCGCAAGTTCCTTATCGTAATCCACAATTCTTGAAAACTCTTTCAGAGCGTTTCCGGTCATGTCCGCAGCGCCCTGTTCATATCCGGTCATCCCATGGACCATCTGTGCGGTTTCCATGATCCTTCTGGCATTGCTCAATTTCCGGTATCGGTCTTCCAGCGTTTCGTCCTCGCCCGGAATAAGAGCTGCTTCTTCAATCTCATTGATCTCAAATTCCAGAAAGGCCTTTTCCCTGTTACGCTGTTCCTCATCCATATCCAGCGCTTTCAGCTGATCCATGCAGGCCCGATACTCCCGGTAAGCTTCCCGGACTTTCTCCCTGGCTGGAAGGATCCGTTCTTTTCCGTATACGTCCAGAATCGACAGCTGGCGATCCCCGTAAAGAAGGGACTGATGTTCATGCTGCCCGTGAATGTCCAGAAGGCAGGCTGCTGCTGCTTTCATCTGGCTGACTGTGCTTGTCTCTCCGTTGATTTTGTTGATACTTCTGCCATCCATGATCTTACGGGACATCAGCACCTGTCCGTCCTCCGGATAGATATCAAGCGCCGCAAGGGACTCTCTGGCTTTCGTGTTTTCAACCTGAAATAACAGCTCTACCAGGGCATGGGAAGCATTTTCGCGGATCATGCTTCTGGAAGTTTTTCCGCCCAGGATGAGCTGTATAGATCCTAACAGGATGGATTTTCCGGCTCCGGTTTCACCGGTTAAAATGTTTAATCCCGGTCCGAATTCCACCTCTGTTTCCTCTATCAGTGCAAGATTTTTTACATGCAGATGTACTAACATTGGTTTCCTTTCTGGTATAAAGTGTCTACATATTCTGTCATTTTATTTTCCACGGGATAAGATCCCGCCAAGCTTCTGTACTACTCCAGGCGCCTGCTCGGAAGTTTTTACCACACACATGATGGCATCATCTCCGGCAATGCACCCCAGAATCTCCGGCCATTTCATGGCATCAAGAGCTGCTGCTGCAGCCATGGCCATTCCGGGAATCGTTTTTACCACTACGATATTCTGTCCGATATTCATGGAGATCACTGCATCTTTCAGGACTCTGGAATATTTATCACTTAACATATCCGGTGTATGTTCTTCCAGGATCGCATATCTGGATTTTCCGTTGCTGCCTGCAACTTTTGTCATCTTCAGAGCCCGGATATCTCTGGATACGGTAGCCTGTGTAACCTTGAAACCGGCCTCATTCAGTCTTGCCGCAAGTTCTTCCTGTGTATCGATCTCGTACTGACGGATCAGTTCGATAATTTTTTCATGTCTTGCTACTTTCAAAATTGAACCTCCTGCATCAGCTGTTACTCATTTTCTGTCTCAGAACCTCCACAAAGCTCAGATGATTCAGCTTGAGGATCTTTGTCCTGACTGTGGCTTTCCGGATGACGATCCGGTCACCGGTGACCATGGATATCTGGGTATCCCCGTCAAAAGATGCCACCGCTTTCTCAATGGTATTATGTCTTCCCTCGCCGATCTCCACTGTAACCGCCTCTTCCCCGGAAAGAATGATACTTCGGGTATTCATAGTGTGGGGTGCAATGGGTGTCATGATCATCATACTGGCACTTGGAGAAACTACCGGGCCTCCTGCTGACAGGCTGTATCCGGTAGAACCGGTTGGCGTGGAGATGATGATTCCATCCGCATTGTAGGAATTCATATATGAATCATTGACATAATTCTTGAAACGGATCACACGGAGATGTCCCTCTCTTCCGATCACAATATCGTTTAACGCGATATCTTTTCCGATCAGTTCTTCTCCCCGATAGATCTTTCCCTCCAGCATCATCCGCTCTTCCAGCTCATAATCGTCAGTCAGAAGTCTGTCCAACGCCGGATATACGGAATTTTTGTCCACCTCTGCAAGAAATCCCAGAGTTCCCAGATTGATTCCGAGAAGAGGGATATCCAGATGTACCACGTCCCTTGCAGCCTGCAGAAGTGTTCCGTCTCCGCCCAGTACGATAATACACTGTGTATCCCCGGGGATTCCGTCCGGATCTGTATAATGATACGGTCCTTCCATTTTTTCGGTGATCTTCTGCACGTGGCACCTGGCACCATGTTCTTCCAGATAGTCGATGATCATATTGGAAAATGTCAGTTCCGGATCCTTGGCACTGTTTGGAATTATATAAAATCTGTCCATATTGCTTCAGTCCTTTCCAAACATCAGTCCAGCTGACCGTGGGCTTCCTTTACCACATCCTCTACGGATACCTCAAGACTCATAGGCACTTCGGTTCCTTCCGGATGTTTTTTGAGGTGAAGAAGATATTCAATATTTCCCTCCGGTCCTTTGATCGGGGAAAAGGAAAGATGACAGGGCTCCATGGAAATGCTCATGGCATAATCCCGTACCTTCTCAATGACTTCCTCATGGACTTTCGGATCACGGACAACGCCTTTTTTTCCGACTTTTTCTCTGCCTGCCTCAAACTGCGGTTTGATGAGACATACGATCTCTCCGTCTTCTGTGAGAAGATTTCTTACAGGAAGAAGAACTTTTGTCAGGGAGATGAAAGAAACATCGATGGAAGAAAATGCTGCCGGCCCTTCCAGATCTTCCGGTACCACATAACGGATGTTTGTCTTTTCCATGCATACAACTCTCGGATCATTCCGAAGTTTCCAGTCCAGCTGTCCGTATCCCACATCAATGGAATAGACTTTGACCGCTCCGTTCTGAAGCATACAATCTGTGAAACCGCCGGTGGATGCGCCTACATCCATACATACTTTATCATTCAGCGTTACGCCAAAATTTTTCATGGCTTTCTCCAGTTTCAGTCCGCCTCTGCTGACATAGGGAAGGGTTTTTCCTCTTACCTCCAGCTTGGCAGTTTCCGCAAACATAGAACCTGCCTTGTCCTCTTTCTGACCATTGACATATACTTCCCCGGCCATGATATAAGCTTTTGCTTTTTCCCTTGACGGTGCAAGTCCCTGTTCCACCATCATGATATCCAGTCTTTTTTTCATGTTATCCTCCAACAGCCCGGCTCTTTATGTGCCGGGCTGTAAAATGCCCTGCAAGTCCTTTTCCCTGCAAAGGCTGTCTCTTTTATTTTCTGTTATTCCCAATATCTTCCCAGCTCTGTTCTACAGCATCCAGGACTGCCTGTACATTCAAACCAGTTTTCATCCGCTGACTGTCCACAGTTCCGTGTTCAATAAAGTGATCCGGTATTGCCAGAGGAAGCACTCTAACTTCCGGATGACAGGCCTCCATATAAGCAGATACATGTTCTCCGAATCCACCGCTTTTTACATTCTCCTCCACAGTGACCAAAAGACTGTGGTTCTGTGAAAGCCGGTCAAGAAGGCTGGTATCCAGCGGCTTTACAAAACGTACATTGACAAATGTAGATCTTGCGATTCCGTGATCTCTTATCTCCCTACAGACTTTCTGACAGACAGAAACCATACTTCCGACACCGAGAACAGCGATCTCACTGCCCGGAGTGATCACTTCGCTTCTGCCCCTCTTAAGTGGTTCATCATGCTCTTCCATATCTGTACATGCCGTTCCCTTCGGATAACGGATCGCACAGGGACCATCCAGCTCTTCTACTGCAAATTTCAGCATCTCTTCTAGTTCTTTCCCATTCTTGGGAGCCATAACAGTCATATTGGGAATCATAGACAGATAGGAAAGGTCAAAGCATCCATGATGTGTTTCTCCGTCCGCCCCCACAAAGCCTGCCCTGTCAATAGCAAAGATCACATGAAGGTTCTGCATGCATACATCGTGGAGGATCTGATCGATTCCTCTCTGCAAAAACGAAGAATAGACCGCAAAAACCGGGATCATTCCTCCAAGAGCCAGCCCTGCCGCAAAGGTTACCGCATGCTCTTCCGCAATCCCCACGTCAAAAAAACGCTCCGGGAATTTCTTCCGGAACCGGTTCAGTCCGGTCCCATCGGGCATGGCAGCCGTAATGGCAACTACTTTCCGGTTCTTCTCTGCCACAGAACATATTGCGCTGGAAAAACAGTCCGTATATGTCGGCGCCGTTTTTTCCGCAAGGGGTCTTCCACTTTTGACCTCAAAAGGACCGGTTCCATGAAAACGCTCCGGGTGAGAAGATGCCGGGCCATAGCCTCTGCCCTTTTCCGTAAGGACATGGACAACCACCGGTCCCTCCACTCTTTTTGCCTCATTAAAAAGCTTCATCATCTGACGCATATTATGGCCGTCTACTGGCCCCAGATAAGTCAGACCCATATTTTCAAAAAGCATTCCGGGAATGATCAGCTGCTTAATACTGCTCTTGGTTTTGCGGACCGTATCCACCACGGCAGTTCCAACATGTGGAATTTTTTTGAGCGTTTTTGTCACGCCGATTTTCATTCCCGTGTAAGTCTCCGCTGTACGCAGGGCACTTAAATAGGTGGACATTCCTCCTACATTCTTGGAAATGGACATGTTGTTATCATTGATGATGATAATAAAATTCGTCTTCAGCTCAGCTGCATTGTTTAATGCTTCATATGCCATTCCGCCGGTAAGCGCACCATCTCCGATGACAGAAACCACATGGTGTTTCTCTCCCCGCAGATCTCTGGCACGGACATAACCAAGTCCTGCGGAAATGGAATTGGAACTGTGTCCGGTATCAAAAGAATCACAGTCACTTTCATTTCTCTTCGGGAAGCCACTTAAGCCTCCCTCTTTACGAAGATCCTTAAAGCCATCTTTCCTGCCTGTAAGAATCTTATGCGTATAAGCCTGATGTCCCACATCCCAGATCAGTTTATCCTGTGGAAAATCAAGCACATTATGCAGAGCAAGGGTCAGCTCCACCACACCCAGATTGGATGCCAGATGGCCGCCTGTCTCACTTACACTCTGGATCAAAAAGCTCCTGATTTCCTCGGCAAGGCGCGGAAAATCCTCCAATGAAACTTTATGAATATCATTTGGCTTTTTAATTTTTTCCAGAATCATTCGTATCCTTCCTTTATTCCTTCTATTTCCTGCGGCTGATAAGACTTTCCACAAGAAGATCCAGAAATTCGTTCTTCCTGTCAAGACTGTTTAAAAGCTCTACCGCATGTTCAGAAAGTTCTTTAACCTTGCCGGCTGCTGCCGGGGCTCCCATGAGGCTTACATAGGTAACCTTATTGTTCTTCTCATCACTGTGGATCGGTTTTCCCAGTTCCTCCTGGGTACTGGTCACATCAAGGATATCATCCTGGATCTGAAAAGCCAGCCCGATGTTCTCTGCAGCCTGCTCCACAACTTCAAGTTCTTCCTCCGATGCCCCTGCCAGCACGGCGCCGGTCATCATAGAAGCCTCGATCAGTGCGGAGGTCTTGTTCTTGTAAATATAATCCAGCATCTCACGTTCCAGAGGTTTGCCGTCATTCTCCACATCCACACTCTGTCCTCCAAGCATACCGTTAATGCCTGTCTTATCTGCCATGATCCGCATGGCAGCTATCACACGTTCTTTATCTTCAGTCAGGTCGAAAGCGGAAATCATCACCTCATAGGCTCTGTTTAAAAGTGCCACGCCGCTTAAAACGCCCATGGCCTCTCCATATACCTTATGTGTAGTCAGCCTTCCCCTCCGGTAATCATCATTATCCAATGCCGGAAGATCATCGTGGATCAGCGAATGTGTATGGATCATCTCCATCGCCGCCATAAAGGTTTCACAGAGCACGCCCTCTCCTCCAAACAGACGATAGGTTTCCCGGATCAGGATCGGACGAAGTCTCTTTCCGCCTGCCGTCATACTGTAATTCATGGCCTCTGCCATGGTTTTCGCAAAACCGGATTCTTCCGGAAGATATTTCCGGATCACGCGTTCCGCTTCTTCTGTTCTTTTTTTCAGTTCTTCATTAAAATTCACGAAATGTCCCATCCTCATTCATCTGAAGCATCTTTTTTTCTACAGTGTCCAGTCTTCCGTTCAGATCCTTAAGAAGCTCCATTCCCTGTCTGTAGAGACGGAAAGACTCTTCCAGAGGGGTATCTTTATCCTCAAGCTTCCGGGCAAGCTGATCAAGCTCCCCAAAAGTTTCTTCTATGGATCTCTCTTCTTTCTTTTCTTCTGTCTCTGCCATTATCGCTCTTCCTTCCTGATGCGATCCGCAACTGCTTCTATAACTCCGTCGGTTACTGCAATGGAAATCCTGTCACCCTTTTTTATCTGGCTGATCTCTGTCACTGCATGTCCTCCTTCGTCGGACACGAAGGCATATCCTCCATTTAACTTTCTTAATGGGGAAAGCCCTTCAAAACGCTGGATCCATATTGCCAGTTCATGTCTTTTCTCTGTAAGCTTCTGTTCCATGAAAGAACGCAGACGTTCCTCCATATCTGATGCATACTGGCGTTTTTCCCGCAGCATGGACTCCGGACTCAGATACTGAAATCTGGTCTCATAGGACTTAAGTCTTGCAGAAAAAAGAGCTGTCTTACTGTTCATGGCACGCTGCAGACGATCTCCGTACATACGGAAATTCTCCAGGACACTGCGAAAATCATCTACTGCCAGCTCTGCTGCAGCTGATGGTGTAGGTGCCCGTAAGTCTGCCACAAAATCCGCAATGGTAAAATCCGTCTCATGTCCCACTGCCGAAATCACAGGTGTTCTGCACTCAAAAATAGCACGGGCCACGCTCTCCTCGTTAAAAGCCCAGAGATCTTCAATAGAGCCACCTCCACGGCCAACGATGATCACGTCCACCCCTGCTTCATCCAGCATCCGGATTCCCTTCACAATACTCTGTGCCGCTCCTTCTCCCTGCACAAGTGCCGGGTAGAGGATCACCTGCAGATACGGATTCCTTCTGCCTGCAATATTGCGGATATCCTGTACTGCCGCACCGGTAGGTGCTGTCACCACGCCAAGAGTATGGATAAAATGAGGAATAGGCTGCTTATATTCCTGGGCAAACATTCCCATATCCTCAAGCTCCTGTTTCAGTGCCAGATACCGCTCATAGAGAGCACCAGCGCCCTCCAGTGTGATTTCTTTCGCATAGAGCTGATAACGCCCGTCTCTCTCATATACGTCTACAGCACCACCTACAACTACCTTATCTCCGTCCTTCATGCGAAAAGCAAGGCCACGACGATGCCCCGCAAACATCACACAGCTTAATGTACCTGTTTCATCCTTCAGGGAAAAATAGATATGCCCGCTGGTATGATATTTACAATTGGATACTTCTCCCTTTACATAGACTTTGCGGAGAAAGTAATCCTGAGTAAACATATTCTTGACATAATGGTTTACCTGGCCGACAGAATAGACGTTTCTCATGCGTTCTCTTCTGGGGTTTCTGCTGCTTTCTCTTCTGTGTCAGCAGTCTCCTCCTCGTTTTTCTTCTCTTCCTTTTCGGATGCGATCTTTCCAAGGACTCCGTTTACAAAAGAACCGGAAGCATCTCCGCCAAATCTCTTGGCAAGTTCTACCGCTTCATTGATCGCTACTCCTGTCGGTACATCCTCATCATATTCCATCTCATATACTGCCAGACGAAGTGCCGCGAGATCCACACGGCTCATACGTTTGGTCTTCCAGCCACGGCTCGCACTGTTCAGCTGTGCATCGATCTCTTCCAGATGCTCCTTCACATGTGCATACTTCTTCTTCATATATTCCTGGTCCTGCTCTGAAAGTTCTCCAAGACCCTCAAAATAAAGAGAGAGCTGTTCTGTCATCTCTTCTTCTGAATTAAACTCTGTCATAAACATAAGTTTAAATACATGTTCTCTCTGTTCTCTTCTTCTCATAATTTCCTCCTAAGACGGAAAAAAGGAAAGGTTTACTTTCCTTTTTCGTTCTCCATATCCACGCTGGCAATATGAATATTTACATCTGCAACCTCAAGTCCTGTCATATTCTCGATAGCGGATTTCACTTTCTCCTGAACCTTCTTGCTTGTCTCAAGAATGTTTCTGCCATACTCGATATTCAGTGACAGATCCACGGTAACGACGCCTTCCAGAATGGTTACTCTCACACCCTTGGACAGGTTCTTCTTTCCAAGTTTACTTACCAGCTCATTGGTGATATTTCCTGCCATGGAAGCAACTCCATCCACGTCTGTTGCCGCAAGTCCTGCAACGATCGCAACAACCTCATCTGCAATGTGGACTTCACCGATTCCGCCCAGATCCTGTATCTTATATGTTGTTCTTTTTTCTGCCATGGGAAACCCTCCTACGGATATAATATTTTTGTTCGTAATTTTATACTATTATACCAAAAAATGTTATGAAATAAAAGGGCTTATTTACTGAATTCTGTCAGTACCAGATCCGGGTTTCTGTCCTCAACCATACCAACGCTCCATGCATTGACAAAGAGAAGCAGCGGATTTCCCTTAAGATCTGTGACTTTCTTCATATCTGAAGTTCCCACGATCTTGTCTACTTTCACAGCTTCCTTGTTGGCGATCCAGCGGATATGCTCATATGGAAGTGTTTCAAGGCGGATATCTACATTATACTCATTCTCCAGACGATATTTCAGGACATCAAACTGAAGGACACCTACAACGCCCACGATGATCTCTTCCATACCGGTATTAAACTCCTGGAATATCTGGATCGCACCTTCCTGAGCGATCTGGTTGATACCTTTTACAAACTGTTTTCTCTTCATGGTATCGATCTGACGTACACGTGCAAAATGCTCCGGTGCGAAAGTCGGGATTCCTTCAAAAGCAAATTTCTTTCCAGGCGTACAGATCGTATCTCCAATGGAAAAGATACCCGGATCAAAGACACCGATGATATCTCCTGCATAAGCCTCGTCCACAACATGGCGGGATTCCGCCATCATCTGCTGCGGCTGAAGAAGGCGCATTTTCTTGTCACCCTGAACATGATAAACTTCCTTGGTCGCGTCAAACTTGCCGGAACAGATCCTCATAAATGCGATACGGTCTCTGTGAGCCTTGTTCATATTTGCCTGGATCTTAAATACAAAGGCTGAAAAATCATCGCTCATCGGATCTATCGGTCCGCAGTCAGCAGTTCTCGGAAGCGGAGAGGTGGTCATCTTCAGGAAATGCTCCAGGAATGTCTCCACACCGAAGTTAGTAAGAGCGGAACCGAAAAATACCGGTGTCAGCTGTCCTTTGCTGACTTCTTCCTGGGAAAACTCCGCACTTGCGCCATCCAGAAGCTCAATTTCTTCCATCAGCTGCTCTTTCTGCTCCGGATCCATGATCTCATCTGCATGCGGATCATCAATATCGATCTCTTCGATCACACCTTCCTTGGTACCTTTTTGTGTATCGGAGAAGGTAAGGATCTTCTTTGTATTACGGTCAAAAACTCCTCGGAATTTCTTACCGGAACCAATCGGCCAGTTGATCGGACAAGTAGCAATACCAAGCTCTTTTTCGATCTCATCCAGAAGATCAAACGTATCATTTGCATCTCGGTCCATCTTATTGATAAAAGTAAAGATCGGGATGTGTCTCATAACACAGACTTTAAAAAGTTTACGTGTCTGTGCCTCAACACCTTTGGAACCATCGATGACCATGACTGCGGAATCCGCTGCCATCAGTGTACGGTAAGTATCCTCGGAGAAATCCTGATGTCCCGGTGTATCCAGAATGTTGATACAATATCCGTCATAATGGAACTGAAGTACGGAAGAGGTGACGGAAATACCTCGCTCCTTCTCGATCTCCATCCAGTCTGATACTGCATGGCGGGCCGTAGCCTTACCTTTTACGCTTCCGGCCAGATTGATGGCCCCTCCATACAGCAGAAATTTTTCTGTCAATGTTGTTTTACCGGCATCCGGATGGGAGATGATGGCAAAAGTTCTTCTTTTTTCTATTTCTTTCGTATACTTCGACACGTGAGCCTCCTGTATATTCTCTGATATCTCTATTTTACTATAACCTTACCTATTCTAGTATAGACAAGGCTTTGCTGTCAAGGCAATTCAGTCGTAAATTCCCTCTGTATCAATGGTAGGATCATTCTGAGCACCTGCTGCTGTCTCTTTGTCCTCTGATCCTGAATCTGCAGGATCACTTTCTGCTGATGCAGCGGTATCCTGCGCTTCATTGCCCTCACTCCCCGCTGTATCTTTTGTGTCTGTGGCATTTTCCGCACCTGCTGCGTCTGCTGCTGTATCCGGGGCATCTGATGTATTATCATCTGCCGCTTCTTTACTCTGGCTCAGAGGCGTGATCACAATACTCTCTGCTGCCACACCGGTTTTCCGTTTTACAATATCCTCGATCTGTGCACGTTTTACATCTTCAAGATCCGCATCCGGCACTACCACATCCGCAGTTTCTCCCGTCAGATTTACGATCACATTCTCAAAGCCCTTCGCTTCCAGAAGAAGTTCTGCTGCCGACTCTTTTTCTGTAAGATCTGTCATGGAAACCATGGTATTGATGGCATTCTGTTTTTCTTCATCGCTGATATCCTTATTGCTGATGATCGCCTGCAGGTCCGCCTTGTTCTGAGAGCGCACCTGTTCTCTGCTGATTTTCGCCTGCGCCGCAAAATCCGACGCACCGGTAAGTACGGCTTCGCCCGGAGATGCGGTATCCATCACCTCCGACTGGGTTGTGCCATCTGCCCCGTTCTCATCCAGAAGGGCTGTTTCATCGGTCAGGTCATAATTCACATCGTCCAGGATACTGCTGCTGTCGGTGCTTGCCTCCTTATCTTTAAATCCCAGATCCACATCTGCGAAATTCAGATACCCGGCCACCGCGATCAAAATGGCCAGCGAGGTGATGATTACCTGGTTTTTCTTCATGATCTTTTTCACTTCTACTCTCCTCATTTCATTTTCATTACTCTAATTTTATGGGCGTCAATCTGAAATAATGCCATAATTGCCTGCTGAATATTCTGAACTGTCACTGCGCTGCCCGCCCCCTGGGCAGCCACCAGCACGCCGGTCACTTCATTTTTGCTGCTTATGGAAAAACCATCCGTATTTCCTTCATCTCCGGTCATAATGATCACTTCCACCTCTCCGACTCCTTCCACGTTGGAAAGCAGTTCCTCCAGGCGGCTCTCCAGTCTTGTTTTTTCAGACACCTGGGTATTCGCATTCTTACTGCTTTTCTGGGTTACCGGAAGCCCTGCCACCAGCAGAAGTATCCCCAGAAGAAGTACGATTCCCCACTCCTTCCACCCCATCGCCAGGATCCAGGATCTGATACTGATCTTTTCCGAGTCCGCAGATCCTTTCACACCCATCTTGTACCGCCTCCTTCTGCTTTTCCGTGATCTTCTCAGAAAACCTTATGATCACCCGGAGATTTTTCTCCATATCCACTTCAATTTCCCCACAAAAAATCTTCTGTTCATTTAAGATCTCCTCCACCTGTTTTTTCAGCTCACTTTCGTAAGCTTCCTTCAGAAAGGTTTCCCGGATCCCCTGCGCTTCCGCTTCCATCCGCTCCTGTTCTTCCTGGCTGTAATTTTTCCGGAATCCCTCCAGAAGTTCCTGACTTTTTCCTACAACAGCAAAAACAGGCGTGCAGATAAGAAGTATCAGGAGAAGGCCCATGAACAGACGGACATACTGTTCATACCGTTTATCCGGCAGAATATGCAGGATTGCCGTAGTAAGCACATGAAAAAAAGCCAGATCTTTCATCCACTGATAGATTTCCTGCCGCATGATCAGATTCCCCCTGCCATCAATATCAGAAATGTCAACATACATAAAACTTCTGCTGTAAACAGGATCCGCATCAGAAGAGCGCACCCTTCTCCCATGGTACTGAATACTTCCACAAGCCGTTTATCAGACACCGGCTGTGCCACTGCCGCCAGAAACCTGTATACAAGAGCCAGCAGTCCGTAGCGGATCACGGGGCCGGCTCCGACCACCAGAAATACAAGAAGAAACACCACACCCAGACTGTTTCTTACAAGAACTGCTGTCGTAAGCACCAGTTCTGTCACTGCATTGACCGCATTACCTACCCCCGGAAGCGTACCGGCAGTTTTTCCGATGGCACTTCTTTTCAGAGAATCCATCACTGGAGTCACCAGTCCCCGCACTACCTGCAGTCCTGCAACAACCCCCAGCAGCGTCCGAAGGCCCCAGGAAATCAAAGTTTCGATCAGTTCTGCCATCTTTCCCAGCATCTCTTCCCTGGAAAGATGATTCACAAACTTAAGAAGTATATACAAGCTGACTCCAGGAAGCAAAACACTTTCCAGTATCCACTGAAACAGCCACACCAGAAGAAGTACTCCCTGATAAAAAACAGCAGCCGTAGATGCTCCGGATGCAGCAGCCACTGCCATAAAGTACACCGGCGACAGCTCTTTCATAAATTCCGTGATCCACCGCAGTATGGAAAGCAGTGATGCACTTAAGCCGGAAAAGCTGTTCATCAGCAAAGTAAAAACAAGAAGATACACAACATAAAAACTGATCTCACCGATCTGTCCGTTGTCAAAAGCACCTGCAAATCCGGAAAAAACTGCCGCGAATAAGAGAAGAAGCAGCAGTTTTACGATCAGGCTTTTTTCTTTTTCAAGGCTGGAAAAAAGGAGACTGTGCAGAAATTCCCGCACACTCTCCTCCGAAAGCACTTCTTCACCGGACAATAACCTGTGGAAAGCTTCTGTAACAGAAAAGCTGTTCTCACCAAGCATTTCATCCACCATGGACTGCAGATCTGTAAGTTCCAGCTGATCTGTGAGCTGTTTTTCCTGGGAATTGTCTATGGATGCAGAACCTTCTGAGTCTGCCTGTCGGACCGCATCCGCTTCTGTTGTTTCTCCTGATACCGGCTGTGCAAAAACACAAACACCATTTACACCAGTATCCATCCGCTCCGGCCACTGTATCAATCCCGTGCATATCATTACCAGGACCACGATCCTGGCTTTCCACCAGACCTTTGCTCTTCTTTTTTCTTCTGATCCCCTCTTCTGATCTGTTTCTTTTTTTTTCATACAAGAAATCCCTGTATCGTATCCAGAAGTGCCAGCAGTACCGGCATACTCAGAACCATCACAGACAATCTGCAAAACAGATCGATCTGTGCCCCTGTGGAAGCATACCCGGCATCTTTACATATACCAGATGAAAATTGTCCGATATAGGTAATTCCGATCATTTTTAACAAGGTAGTGATGTAACTTCCATCAACCGGAAGACATTCTTTCAGTTTTTCAAGAGACTGAAAAAGATATCCGATCTTTCCTGCCGCCAGGCCCAGGATCATCAGACCGATTCCCACAGTAATCAGACTTGTATATTCAGGAGCCCGTGATTTCAGAAGGATCCCCAGAAGAACACCCACTGTTCCCAAAATGGAAATTCTTAAAATATCCACGTTTTTTACCTCCTTTAAAGAACAAAAAGCTGCTGGATATTTTCAAAGAGTTCATAGATATACGGTACGATCCAGAACAGCACGATCAGAAGTCCTGAAAGACTTACGAGAAATGCCTGTTCTTCCCTTCCGCTGTGCTTCAGGATCTGAGAAAGAACAGAGACCAGAATCCCTACTGCCCCAATCTTAAATATGATACTGACCTCCAAAAACTCCCTCCTTTTTCTTCAATAAGCCCGTCCCATCTTCACTGTTCAGACAAAACCTCTATATCAAAAGCACCGCCAGAAGCAGTCCTCCCAGAATTCCCAGACTCCGGTACAATCTCTTTTTTACGGAGGCCTCTTCTTTTAACCGGGAAATCTCCTCTTCCAGGTTTTCCTCATATAGAGAAAGCTGTTTCATCTGCATTTCCAGATCCAGATAACCAAGATGCTCTCCCAAAGAAAAAAAAGCGTCCTTTTCCCCGGAGGTAAGGCAGCTTTTTTTCAGGGATGTTTCTGCACATTCCCTGCATATCTGTGAGAGCGTTTCTCCTGTTCCAGACTTCATCCTGTCTGCAGCACTTATGAGAAATTCCCTGTATTTTCCATCCATTCTTCCGGCAACTCCGTAAAAAGCATCCGGCAGAGACATATTTCCGCAACGGATCTCTCCTTTCAGGAAGATTCCCATCCGCAGCAGCATCTCAAGCGTATATATTCTCTCCGAAAGCTTCATACTTCCGGAAAATCCCATTCCGGTCCCTGCCGCCACGAGCAGAATGCATCCTACAATTCTGTACATAGGCATTTTCCGTTTCCATCATAAATTCCCTCTACAATTCCCGCACGGTCATGTTTTCCAAGAAAAATATATCTTTGAAAAACCCGCGCTTCCCACAACTTCTGAAAAAACGGCTGAGACAACGTTTCTTCCACAGAATCACCGTGAGCAGTGGCGATCAGACGACAGCCACAGTGGATCACCGCTTCCACTGCCTTGAAATCTTCTTCCTTTCCAAGCTCATCCACAGCAACCACAACCGGTGACATGGACCGGATCAGCATCTGCATGCCCTCTGCTTTCGGACAGCCGTCCAGGATGTCTGTCCGCATTCCAAGATCATTCTGCGGAATTCCCTGATAACATCCTGCAAGTTCACTTCGCTCATCTACCACCCCTACTGTCACACCGGAAATATCTCCCCAACCATTACTCATCTGGCGGATGATATCCCGAAGAAGCGTAGTCTTCCCACATCTGGGCGGGGAAACGATCAATGTGTGCATAATCTGCTCTCGTGTCTGGATATAAGGCATCACGCCTCCGGCACATCCCTGGATCTCATGAGCCAGCCGCACATTGATGCAGGAAATGTATTTCATTCCCCGGACCCGGTTTCCGTCCAGGATCACTTTTCCGGTAACTCCTACACGATGTCCGCCCTGTACACTCAAAAATCCCTGACGTATTTCGTCTTCATAAGCGTACAGAGAATAACCACTGACATATTCCAGTGTCTCCTTCAGATCCTCCCGTGTCACCAGATAAGGCTCTGTGTCTTTCTGCCGCAGAAAACATTCTCCCCCGTCATAGGTAAGAAACAGAGGTCTTCCCACCCGGAGACGTATCTCATATAATTTATCATAATCAAGGTCTGCATCCACCAACAGCTGGCGGACATTGCTGGCAAACAGGTTCTGAATCTGGTTTGCGTCCATTTTTTCACCTCTTACACTTAAATATATTGCGGACATGCAGGATTTAGTACCCTTTGTCTCCTTTGGAAAAAATCTGTTTTTCCTTTATTCTGACAGAAAAAAGAGGCTTTCTTCCTCATCGTAAGCCTCCATCTTCGGAAGGCTCAGCTTCAGTACCCGGTCCACAATATTTACGGAGGATGCACGGTATGCATAGGCACAGGATTCAAACATCACATAGAGATTGTCTCCCTCCACCACGATCTGTTCCAGGCGCTCCGGAAAGCGGTAGGTCCTGGCCGAATTTTCATTTACATACAGACGCTTGTCGGACTGTTCATAAAATACCAGTCTGGATGGCAGGATTCCAAAGGAATGAGAGATCAGCAGTTTGTCATTGTAAAAAGCGATTCCCTGGACCTGCTCCGATATGGTGGAATAATCCAGCGGAACTGCCATTTCAAAATCCATGCCCAGCTCCTCATCCATGGTATTGATCAGATTTCCATCTGCGTCAACTCCGTATCGTGCAATTACACTTTCGTTATATTTTTCAAAGCAGCCTACATACAGACACCCTTCGTAAAAAGTCATAAATGAATCCCTTACAATTCCATAAAGACTGACTGTCTGCAAAGTATCCACCGGCAGGTGACTGTCATCATAATCATAGGCTTCTATTGTATCCATTTTTATGCTTACTGCCTGTGCAATTCCGTTAATATTGGAAGAATACCACAGAATCTTATGTTCCGGATCGTAGGCAAGACCTCCCACATGAGGCTGTCCAGGCAGCACTACTTCTTTTATAAAGTTATGTTTCTCTTTATCGATCACATAGATGACCGAATTATGTTTCTGTGTGCTGCAGTAAGCACTGATCAGCACATAATCTTCGGTAACTGCCAGTCCCTGAGGAGTCATGGACGTGCACATGGCCGGTGTGGCACCTTTTTCCGTAAGCAGCGTCCTTGTATTTTTCAGTCCGGGAATGACATAAGTTCCATATTCTTTCTCTTTTTCTCTTCCGTCAAAGGCAAAATAGGAAAATGCCTCTTTCTGGGAAAGCATCTGTTTCTGGCCCCGCAGCGTATACACTGCAGCACCTCTGTTTGTCACCACAGCTTTTGTTGGCAGTTCTGTTTTTGCTCTGTATACAAATGCATATAAAAAATAACATATACACAGCACAAAAACAACTGCCAGGATCTTCAGAATAAAAATCCGGAAGCTGCGTTTCATCTCTTTGTTCATTTCATTTTCTCTATTCTGGTACAGTTTATCTCAGTATGATATCTTCGTATTCAAAGCGCAATTCCAGATCATCTTTTGACCAGACTGCGCCGCTGTATCCCGGTTCCATTTCCAGCATCATGTAATTTCCTTTGTCCATGGGAATCGTCCTTAAATCTCTGGACAATCCTTCTCCCGTCCATTTGATATAAGCTTCCCGCAATACCCACTGTGCAAAAAAAGCCTTCTCCATATCATCTGCTTCCAGGATCTCCCTCACCATATCTGCAGGTACCAGTCTCTCAAGGATCCTCTCATAATTAACCTTCTTATGGATCTGTATATCAATACCTACTTCTTCACCTGCAAATAAACACATCACATATTTTCCGGAATGTGAAATATTATAATGGATCTTTGGAAGAAGGGTAAAAAACGGTTTCCCATGTTCCCCCTTAGCCCTGGGTTCAAAGGCAAGTTTCCGGCCATATTCTCTTTCCAGCCCGATCTCCAGAAGCTTTTCCCCGATCATATGCTCCATGTTTTTGCCAGAATATTCGTCTCTTATCTTTGTGTAGTAAATGATCCCGTTCATAATCCTGCCTCCTCAAGGAACCGTGACGGCTCCCGTTCCTTCTCGTACTGCATTCTCACATAGCACAGACAAAGTTTCTTCTTTGCCCGCGTCATTCCAACGTAGAAAAGTCTCCGTTCTTCCTCAAGGTGCGCTTCCAGAACCGCTTTCCGGTAAGGCATACTGCCCTCATTGACATTCATAATATATACCCGGTCATACTCCAGGCCTTTTACAGCGTGAAGGGTAGATATCACACAGCCTTCCCTTTTCACGTCCTGTTTTTTCGCCTGTTCTTCCAGTTTTCTGGTATATTCATCCATATAGGCCAGCCAGTCTTCCAGCGTTTTCATTCCTCTGGCACTTTCGTGTATCCGGTTTAAGGTCTCCCAGAGCTCTTCTGGCTTTATTTTACGATACCTTGCGTATTCCTGCAAGTATTCTTCATATCCCATGCCGTTTCGGATAAAATTAATGGCTGCATAAGGGGCCATGGTTTTCAAGATCCGAAGATGTGTTTCCAGTGTTGTGATCCTGTCACACATCCAGTCCTTATCTTTATAAAATTCGGCAAGAGCCTTAAAATCTATGTTTTTTTCGGCAAGAGCCTCTCTGGCTATGTAGCGGTTAGGGCGGTTCATAATTTCCAGAAATGTACTTCTGCTCCGGTCCCCCTGTGCCATTTTCAGATAGGCGATCATATTTTTACAGATCCAGTGGCGGAACAGATTGGGCAGTTTCTCTTTCATGGTAAAAGGAACCCCATATTCCATCAATGCGGCAACCAGGCCTTCTGCCTCCTGATTGGTCCGGAAAAGAAAGGCGGTATCTTCAATATATTCCCCTTTTTCCATCCGGTCTTTCAGTATTCCCGCAGCTGTCATATACTCATCTCTTGGATTTTTAAATTCCTTTACCTCTACAGGTTCTCCTAGGTTATTGGGTGTAGAAAGTTTTTTTACATAACGGTTTTCGTTATGATCAATTACTTTCATAGCTGTGTTCAAAATATTTCCGCTGCACCGGTAATTAATATTCAGCAATACTGTTTCCGCATTTTTGAAATCTTCCGGAAAATTCAGCATAATCTCCGGACGTGCTCCACGGAAATGATAAATAGACTGGTCATCGTCTCCCACCACAAACAGATTATTTTCCGGAGCTGCCAGCATTTTTACAATATCATACTGAAGATGGTTGATATCCTGAAACTCATCCACCAGAATATACCGGAATTTTTTCTGCCATGCTGCCAGAATATCTTTTCTTTTACGCAAAAGCTCATAGCAGCTCAAAAGCATATCGTCAAAATCAAGCTTTCTTCTTTCATTCAGGACTTTCCGATACCCCTGAAAAATCTGCCGGAACACTTCATCCGGACAGCAGGAAGAATAGTAATGTTCCAGTGAAATTCTTCCCCCTTTGACAACACTGATCTCTTTTGCCACATCTTCCACAAAGTCCCCTTCCTGGGACTGTTCTGCGGCACAATTTACTGCCAGTTCCCTTAAGATCGCATACTTTTCCTCTTCAGAAAGAATGTTGCTTCCGTTGAGACCATATGCCTGTTTCAGGATTCCATAAAATACACCATGAAAAGTTCCAAATGTAACGCCTGTCCTCGAAACTCCGGTAAATTTCAGAAACCGTTCTTTCATTTCTACGGCTGCCGCCCTTGAAAAGGTCACAACAAGAACAGAGGAAGCCGGTATCTTCCCTTCATGGATCATATGTGCTGTTCTTTCTACTATGACGGAAGTTTTCCCCGAACCGGGGCCTGCCAGAACCATCATCGGTCCTGACAGGTGGGCGATCGCCCGTTTTTGAGATGGATTTCGTTTCATAACTGGATTATTGACTATGCACTTATTCGTGCTCAAGTTTTTCGATTGCTGCATGTACACGTTTCAGTGTCTCTTCCTTACCGATGATCTCCATGATCTCTGTTGCGCCGGCCGGCGTCATCTGCTTGCCGGATACTGCTGTACGCAGCGGCCACATTACATAACCGTTCTTATAGCCGTGCTCCTTTACAAAAGCACTTAAAGATGCATACAGCGGATCATTGGTATAATCCTCCTGTGCTTCCAGTACAGGAAGTACCTCCTTGAGAACTGCAAGGGAAGTCTCCTCTGTTGTTTTCATTTTTTTGTGGCGGTACATTGCACTGTCATATTCCGGAACTTTCTCAAAGAAGTCCACAAGCTCCGGGATATCCGGGAATACTTCAATTCTGGTCTGAACCATACCTGCGATCTTTTTAAGATCAAAGTCTTTCTTCAGAACTTCTTTCAGATACGGAAGTGCTCTCTCATAGAACGCATCCGGATCCATTTTTTTGATGTACTCACCATTCATCCATTTCAGCTTGGCAATATCAAAAACTGCCGGTGATTTGTTGATATGGTGGTAATCAAACGCTTCCACAAGTTCCGGAAGAGAGAAAATCTCACGGTTGTCTGCCGGGCTCCATCCAAGAAGCGCAACATAATTGATCACTGCCTCTGTAACAAAGCCCTGATCGATCAGATCCTCATAGGAAGAATGGCCGCATCTCTTGGAAAGTTTCTGATGTGTCTCATCTGTGATCAGCGGACAATGTACATAAACCGGGATCTCCCATCCGAATGCCTCGTAAATACGGTTGTACTTCGGAGAAGAGGAAAGATACTCATTACCTCTTACAACATGCGTAATCCCCATAAGATGGTCATCAATTACGTTTGCAAAATTGTATGTCGGATATCCATCAGATTTGATCAGGATCAGATCCTCCATCTCTTCATTGTTGACTGTGATATCACCGTAAATAACATCGTGGAAGGTTGTAGTTCCCTCTGTCGGCATATTGAAACGGATAACATGAGGTTCTCCCGCATCCAGACGACGCTGAACCTCTTCTTTGGAAAGGTGGAGACATCTCTTATCATAGATGGAGATCTCCTTGCCTGCAACTGTACGTTTCATACTCTCCAGTTCTTCCTTGCCGCAGAAGCAGTAGTATGCATCTCCCTGCTCAATAAGCTGTTTTGCATATTTCAGGTACATGCCTGTTGCCTGACGCTCACTCTGTACATACGGACCGAATCCGCCGTCTTTATCCGGTCCCTCATCATGGATAAGTCCGGTTTTCTCAAGGGTACGGTAAATAATATCTACAGCTCCCTCCACATAACGTTCCTGGTCTGTATCTTCAATACGAAGGATAAAATCTCCGCCTTCATGTTTTGTGATCAAATAAGCATAAAGAGCTGTTCTTAAGTTACCCACATGCATTCTTCCTGTAGGACTCGGTGCAAATCTTGTTCTGATCTTTGTCATTTCTTTTCTCCTCGTTTTGTTGTTTCTCATTATAGGTGATATTATATACCTAAAGCCTTCAAAATGTCCATAGGTTTTCCGACGGAATCCCCCGTCTTCCCTATACACAGAAAAATCCCCTGAGACACCATTGTCCCAGAGGATCTCTTAATTCCTGCTTATGCTTCCACACCTTTGTTTTTAAGATACTCGATTACATCTCCAACTGTATTCAGATCTGTAAGCTCCTCTGCCGGAATCTCAACATTGTACTCATCCTCAAGAGCCATAACCAGCTCAAAAAGATCCAGAGAATCTGCTCCGAGATCATCCTTGAAAGATGTCTCCGGTGTAATTATAGATGCCTCACAATTTAACTGCTCTGCAAGCATTTCTTTCATTTTTTCTAACATGTCTTAATTTCTCCTTTAATCGTTACAGATCGAATCTGTTTCCTCTTTTTGAGCCAAGTATATAGTCTGCAAAAACAGTTGTCAAGAGGATTTTCCCAAAAAATGGCTCCAGAGCAAAAATATTTTGATTTTAAAACTATTTTACTCTTGAAATTTTATCTGACGGGCCACACTGAGGGCAATTGCCATCTCTGACATCAGGAATACAATAGAGGTTCCTCCATAGCTGATAAAGGGCAATGTAACACCTGTATTCGGCATCAGATTCAGTACAACGGCAATGTTCAGGATTACCTGCAGCGCAATATGTATAAAAATTCCCGTGACGATCAGAGAGCCGAACAGATCCGGAGCATTCTGTGCAATAAAGAACAATCTGTACAGAAGATACCCGAACAGGATCAGTACAAAAATGCCTCCGAAAACTCCGAGTTCTTCACAGATAATGGAAAAAATCATATCGTTCTGAGCCTCAGGAACACTTCCCAGTTTCTGGATACTGTTTCCAAGTCCCCGTCCGAAAAAGCCCCCGGAACCGATGGCATACAGCGCCTGTAACGTCTGGTATCCACCTTCATCAGAATATTTCTCAGGCTGCAGCCACACCAGCACTCGCATAACTCGGAAACTGTTACTGTCCTTGGTTGTTACAACCAGAAACAGCACACCGATTACGATCAGGACTATACCGACGATACCTATAATGATAAACGGACGTGTATCCGGATGTGCCACAAAAACCATTCCTACAGTAATGCCCAGAATGATCATGGCAGTACTTAAGTTATCGGTAAGCACATAAGCAGCCAGCGCAAGTCCTGCTCCCGGAAGTCCCAGGATCATACAGCTTTTCAGAGTTTTTACCTTTCGTCCCATCTTTCCGATCATATAGGCCATCATGATGATGACCGCAATCTTGGCTATTTCGGCAGGCTGAAAGTTGATCGGTCCGATATACAGCCATCTGGTTGCACCATGGGAAGAATGCCCCAGCGGAGTGCGGACCAGGCCCATAAGGATCAGTGAAGCCACATAAAGTGCGGTTGTAAAAGGAAGAAGGACATGATAATCCAGTATTTTTGAAATAAATAATGCTCCGATTAGACAGGCCGCACTGATCAGTGCCTGTTTCTTAAAATAAAACATATCATTGCCATAATTTACTTCCGCCATATAAGAACTGGTGCTGTACAGCATAACCAGTCCGAAACATACCAGAAGTACGATGACAGCGACAAGATTATAATCATAGTAATCTGATTTTGTATTCTGCTTTTTTAAATTGAGCAGAGGTTTTTTCATTTTATCACCATCGCTTTCTGTATCCGCGAAGAAATTTCTGATATCTAAAAAAGAAAGTAAAAAAAATTCCCGGAAAGCCGCATAAATGCTGTCTTTCCGGGACGTTCCATAAATGGACCTGAGGGGAATCGAACCCCTGTCCGAAAGCCTATCCCTTAAGGCATCTCCCATCACAGTCGCTGATTTAACATTCCCTCGGCAGCACGCCCACCGACAGGCTTACTGCTTCAGTAGCTTCATGATACATCTACCGGGGCAAAGCTTACCCGGCAAGGTTTCTCACATAGTCGACGCCAGATTCCCGATGTGTGAGTGCAACGGGGCTGACGAGCAGCTTAGGCTGCTAACGCTAACTTTTCGTCTGCGTTTATATTTAGTTCCCGGTTGGTACGCAGTCCAGGAGTCTGCGGATGGCTTCCCTAACTTCAAAGCCCCCGTCGAAACCAGTACAAGCCCTCAAAAGACTTCCGTGGCCGGATCATTTCCGGACATCTCTGGTGGACAGACGAACTTCTTGGTCAGTTATTTTTGACTGGGTTTAATTATACCAGAATGATTTTTTGTGTCAAGGTAATTTCTAAAAACGGACATAAAAAAACCCGCATAAGCGGGTTTTTTCATCATAAGCAGATATTCATAATCCGCATTCGCTACTTGTTCATAGCCAATCAACTGCTACGCAGTTTATTCGTTATACACGGGAGAGATACTCTCCTGTTCTTGTGTCAATTTTCAGCTTGTCGCCCTGGTTTACAAACAGAGGAACCTGAACCTGTGCACCTGTTTCAACAGTTGCCGGTTTGGTAGCACCCTGTGCTGTATTTCCTGCAAATCCTGGCTCTGTCTCAATAACCTCAAGCTCTACGAAAAGAGGAGGCTCGATTGCGAATACCTCGCCGTTATGAGAGCAAACCTTAACCATTTCGTTATCTTTAACGAATTTCAGAGAATCGCCAACCTGATCTTTTGTAAGACCAACCTGATCATATGTCTCTGTATTCATAAAGTAGTATAAATCACCATCCTGATACAGATACTGCATATCTACACGCTCGATACGTGCAGCCGGGAATTTCTCTGTAGGACGGAAAGATTTCTCCACTACAGATCCTGTGATAATGTTTTTGTATTTTGTTCTTACAAAGGCTGCGCCTTTTCCTGGTTTTACATGCTGGAATTCAACGATCTGACATACGTTTCCATCAATTTCAAGTGTGATACCATTTTTGAAATCACCTGCTGAAATCATAAATATTTCCTCCTTAATATATGCGGTTCTTTTTCGCTATGGATTATTCTATAATACCTTTTGTCATTTTTCAACTGTTTTTTTATTTAAGCCTTTAATTTTTCTTCAATTTCTGCAATCAGTTCGTCAAAAGGCTTCACTCCTGTGACAACTTTAATGTCTGCAAACTTCTCATAAACAGGATCTCTCTGCTTGAGAAGTTTCTTGATCTTGTCCTCTTTGTTCTCAGCTCCCTCCAGTGTTGGATTGTTGCTTCCTTCCAGACGTTTGATCAGTGTTGCCGCAGATCCCTTCAGATAGATGATCGTCCCCATATTCTGAAGATATTTCTGGTTCTGCTCCTGCAGAGGCAGTCCAGCGCTGACAGAGATTACCTTACGCTCACCATCTGTAGACAGTTCTTTAACTGCCATTGTCTCCAGTGCACGATAAAACGGCTCTCCAAAGCGTTCAAATACCTCCTTTACCGACATGTTCATTTTCTTCACGATCAGTCTGTCCACGTCAATAAACGGAAGTCCCAGGTCCTTCGCCAGCCTCTTTCCAACTCGTGTCTTTCCTGAACCCATAAAGCCGATAATTACAATATGGTTCATGAATTCTTCCCCTCCTCTTTTTGGTAAAAATATAGTACTATTTTTTCCAGATAGCGTTTCAGCACAATCTGAATTTCCTCTTTTGGATGAATCGGTTTTACAAGAATCGTACGGATCCCCGCCCGCTTCGCTCCGTAAATATCCGTAAACAGCTGATCCCCCACAAAAATTGTCCGGTCAGGTTCTGTCTGGATCACCTGACAGGCTTTTTTGTAATTCTTCACAGCCGGTTTATGGGCATTTTCTATAAAATTTCCCTCTACGGCCTTGGCAAAAGGCTCTACGCGGGGTTTCTGGTTGTTGGATACAAAACAGTATCGAAACCCGATCCCCCTCAGCTTTTCAAACAGTTTCCTTGCCCGTTCATCTGCCGGTGCGCCGTGCGGGACAATGGTATTATCAATATCAAAAAGAAGCCCTCTGTATCCTTCTCTGTAAAGCTTCTCATAGTCAATTACATACGCAGAATCCAGATATTCATCCGGAAAAAAACTTCTGAACATCTATTCCACCTCAGTTTTCTTTTTCCAGGTAATCATAAAGTTCACCCAGACGGTCTTTCATTACTTCATACCCATGCTTGTAAAATCCGCTTAATGCTTCCGCATTCTGTTCCGTACGGGAAACGGTCTCGATTTCCGGTCGGATCACAAAAATATGACCTTCTTTTTCCCATTTTTCAATCAGTTCCAGGGTCTTATTATACACCTGATAACGGTTGAGCAATGTATTTAAAAGATTCGGATACTTCTTAAAAGCAGCCACATATACGGCTTTGCTTTTACCTGGTTTTTTCTTACGGTATTCCTGATTTCTGGTAAGAATGACCACATTTTTCCGGTGGCCTTTTTTCATGGCATGGATAAGAGGTATGGAATCTGCCGCCCCTCCATCCAGATACAGCTGCCCGTCTATCGTTACCATCGGGCTCATTCCCGGAATGCTGCTGGACGCTCTGCAGATATCCATAAGTCTCTGTCTGTCCTGCTTTTCGGACAGATACTCTGCTTCTCCTGTAAGACAGTTCGTCACAACCATCTCACATTCAATATCCGATTTAAAGTACTCGTCAAAATCAAATGGGAAAATCTCATTGGGATACCTGTCAAAGATCATATCCATGTCAAACAGACTTTTCTTATCCAGAATATTTTTCAGACTGATATAACGGTATTCCTTATTTTCCACGATCATACATCTTCTGGTACGCCCTACCTGCCCGGATACATAATCAATGGCATTGCAGGCGCCCGCTGATACTCCCACTACATATGGGAATTCCACTTTCTGTTCCATCAGGTAATCCAGTACTCCTGCAGTAAAAACACCTCTGTTTCCACCGCCTTCCAGTACCAGTGCTGTCTCATTATATTCTGTCATTTTCCATTGCCTTTCCTATCGCTCACCAAGAGGAATATACTCTGCTTCCGGAAGAACATTCTTATATGCAGGACGGATAATTTTATCCACATTGATAAGCTCTTCCATACGATGTGCACTCCAGCCTACAATACGTGCAATGGCAAACATCGGTGTGTAGAGTTCCAGGGGCAGATCCAGCATACTGTAAACAAATCCACTGTAAAAGTCCACATTGGCACTGACACCTTTATAGATCTTACGCTCCTCTGCAATAACCTTTGGCGCAAGGCGCTCTACCGTAGCATACAGCTGATAATCCTTCATTCTGCCTTTTTCTCTTGCAAGCTGCTCCACATACCCCTTAAATACTTCTGCACGTGGATCGGAAACAGAATAGATCGCATGTCCCATACCATAGATCAGCCCACGTTTATCAAAGGCCTCCTTGTGAAGAAGTTTCTTAAGGTAAACACTGACTTCCTCTTCATCACTGTAATCATGCACATGCTTACGCATATCATTGAACATTTTTACAACTTTGATGTTGGCGCCACCGTGTTTCGGGCCTTTCAGAGAACCCAGGGCTGCCGCAATTGCGGAATACGTATCGGTTCCGGAAGAAGAAACCACATGTGTAGTAAAGGTAGAGTTGTTACCGCCGCCATGCTCCATATGAAGGATCAGAGCAATATCCAGAATCTCCGCCTCCAGTGCCGTATATTTCTTATCCGGTCTTAAAAGGCGCAGGATATTTTCTGCTGTGGAAAGTTCCTTCTTCGGCTGATGGATATAAAGGCTCTTACCTTTCTCATAATGATTATAGGCCTGATATGCATAAACAGATAACAACGGGAAAACACTGATCAGATTGATACACTGACGGAGCACATTCTCCAGTTCAATATTATCCGGATCTTTGTCGTAGGAATAAAGTGTCAGCACACTTCTTGACAGAGCATTCATAATATCTCTGGATGGCGCCTTCATAATGATATCCCTTACAAAATTCCGCGGCAGCTGGCGCTGATTCGCAAGAATCCCGGAAAATTCATTCAGTTCTTCCTGATTCGGAAGTTTTCCGAAAAGAAGCAGATAGGTTACTTCCTCAAAACCAAAACGCCGGTCATTGATGAAGCCTTTTGTCAGATCCTTGATATCATATCCCCGGTAAGAAAGCTTACCTGCACAGGGAACCTCTTTCCCATCCACGATCTTGGTTGCCTGGACATTGGAAATCTGGGTAAGTCCCGCAAGGACACCCTTTCCATTCAGGTCACGCAAACCTCGCTTGACATCGTACTTGCCATATAAAGACAGATCCAGTTTATCATTCTCACGACAGATCTGCGTAAGTTTCTCAATCTCAGGTGTCACTTTCATGTTGAATTTGCTCATCCGTTATTTCCCCTTTCGATTTCTGTTTTATTGCTGTCCGATAACGGTCCCTCCTCATTCCCCTCTCAAGCAATTCTGGTCTTATTTCATATATCCCGGCCCTGATGACCGGGATATTTCAGATATGATTATAGCATTTTTTTCCGTTTTGGTCTATGCCGAAAATATTTGTATTGGTGATCAGACCTGCTTATATGTAGCAAAGAACTCTTTCATCTTCTTCATTGCCTTATCCAGCTGACGGATATCCGGCAGATAAACAATACGGAAATGATCCGGCTGGTTCCAGTTAAAGCCTTTACCCGGAACGATGAGAACCTGCTTGTCATGAAGGAAATCCAGGGCAAACTGCTCATCATTATAGATATTGAATTTCTCGGTATCGATCTTCGGGAATATGTAAAATGCCGCACGCGGCTTTACAGCGGAAATTCCCGGAATATCATTCAGAGCCTTATAGATAAAATCTCTCTGCTCGTAAACACGTCCGCCTGGCTGGATATACTCATTGACACTCTGATATCCGCCCAGTGCAGTCTGTACAATCGACTGTGCCGGAACATTGGAGCAAAGGCGCATGGAAGAAAGCATGTTGATTCCCTCTATATAACCTTTGGCCTTGTTCTTGGCTCCGCTTAAGATCATCCATCCGATACGGAAACCTGCGATCATATGAGACTTTGACAGTCCTGAAAATGTCACGCAGAATACATCCGGTGCAAGAGAAGCGATGGAAGTATGTTTGTATCCATCCATAACAAGGCGGTCATAGATCTCATCGGAAAAGATGATCAGCTCATGCTCTCTTGCAATGTCCGCGATCTGCTCCAGGATCTCCTTCGGATATACGGCACCTGTCGGGTTATTTGGATTGATGATAACGATCGCTTTGGTCCTTGGTGTGATCTTACTCTTGATATCCTCGATATCCGGATACCAGTCAGACTGCTCATCACAGATATAGTGGACTACATTTCCTCCTGCCAGTGTGGCAGTTGCCGTCCACAGGGGATAATCCGGAGCCGGGATCAGGATCTCATCCCCGTTATCCAGAAGTGCCTGCATACAGAGATTGATCAGCTCACTGACACCATTTCCTGTATAAATATCATTGATGGTAACTCCCGGGATCCCGCGAAGCTGGGCATACTGCATGATTGCCTTTCTTGCGGAAAAAATACCCTTGGAATCGGAATATCCCTGTGAAGTACGTACATTACTAAGCATATCCAGGATCACTTCCTGCGGTGCGGAAAATCCAAACGGATACGGGTTACCGATATTCAGCTTCAGGATCTCCATCCCATCTTCTTCCATTCTGGCAGCCTCATCCACAACCGGTCCACGCACGTCATACAATACATTATCAAGCTTTGATGATTTCCCGAATGTTCTCATAAAAACCACTCCTCTTCTCATTTTCACTATTATTTAACCATTTTATTTTCATAGTCAAAAAATATCTATTTCTATATCTTCTCACATTTGTGCTTTCAACGCAAGAAATAAAAATTTTAAAAATTTTAATTTAGCACTTCCCTTTTTTAGCAGGTTAATGTATAATAGCACTCGAATTTAGTTTTCAAACACAATTTAATACGTGATGAGGAGGAAACAACAATGTCTTACACAGAAGAAGTTTATGAAAGAGTTGTAGCACAGAATCCTGGCGAGCCAGAATTCCATCAGGCAGTTAAGGAAGTTCTCGATTCCCTTAAAGTCGTAATTGACAAAAATGAGGAAGAGTATCGTAAACTTTCCATCCTTGAGCGTCTTGTAGAGCCAGAGAGGATCATCTCCTTCAAAGTACCGTGGATCGATGATAACGGAACTGTACAGGTTAACAAGGGATATCGTGTTCAGTTCAACAGCGCCATCGGACCATACAAAGGCGGCTTAAGATTCCATCCTTCTGTAAATCAGGGTATCCTGAAATTCCTTGGTTTTGAGCAGACCTTTAAAAACTCTCTTACAGGCCTTCCGATCGGCGGTGGAAAAGGTGGCTCCAACTTCGATCCTAAGGGTAAATCTGACAGAGAGGTTATGGCATTCTGCCAGAGCTTTATGACAGAACTTTGCAAATATATCGGCGCAGATACAGATGTTCCGGCTGGTGATATCGGTGTCGGCGGACGTGAGATTGGATATCTCTTCGGACAGTACAAGAGAATCCGTGGTCTCTATGAGGGTGTCCTCACAGGTAAAGGCCTCTCCTTCGGCGGTTCACTGATCCGTACAGAGGCTACTGGTTACGGTGTTGTATACATGCTCAACGAGATCGCAAAAGCACACAACGACTCCGTAGCAGGAAAAACAATTGTTGTAACAGGTTCTGGTAACGTAGCTATTTACGCTGTTGAGAAAGCTACTCAGCTTGGTGCCAAAGTTGTTGCAATGAACGACTCCAACGGATATATCTACGATCCGAATGGAATCAACCTTGACGTTGTAAAAGACATCAAAGAAGTTAAACGTGGACGTATCAAAGAGTACGCTGACCGTGTTGAGGGTGCTACTTACACAGAGGGACTTGGCATCTGGAACATCAAATGTGATATCTATCTTCCATGTGCTACTCAGAACGAGCTTGGTCTTGACGGAGCTAAAACACTGGTTGCAAACGGCTGCAAATATGTCGTTGAGGGTGCTAACATGCCTACTACTCTTGATGCAACAACATACCTTCAGGAGAACGGTGTTCTCTTCATGCCTGGTAAAGCCGCAAACGCTGGCGGTGTTGCCACATCCGCACTGGAGATGAGCCAGAACTCCATGAGACTTTCCTGGACAAGAGAAGAGGTTGATGAGAAACTTCACAACATCATGATCGACATCTTCCACAAAGCTGATGACGCTGCTAAACGTTACGGTATGGAAGACAACTATGTTGTAGGTGCAAACATCGCCGGCTTCGAAAAAGTTGTTGACGCTATGAAAGCTCAGGGTATTGTTTAATTTAAGTTTCCTGAATCATTAACATAAATTATAACAGGGACCGCAGAGGAATTTTCCCCATGCGGTCCCTGTTTTTTTATATGTTATTATGAGTTTTCAGTTGATCAGTTTCTTCAGCTCATCCATAAAGGTACTGACATCTTTAAACTCTCTGTACACAGACGCAAAGCGTACATATGCCACCGCATCCAGATCCTTCAGATGCTCCATAACGATCTCTCCGATCTTGGTACTGCTGATCTCACGGTCTTCTGACCGGAAAATATCTCCTTCTATGGAATCGATCATCTCTTCCACTCTCTCAATGGGAATAGGGCGCTTATAGCAGGCACGAAGAACACCATCCTGGATCTTGGAACGTTTATAACTTTCCCGGTTCTGATCCTTCTTGATCACAGTCAGTGGAATCGTTTCCACCTTCTCATAAGTTGTAAAACGCTTTCCGCAGGCATCACAGAGACGGCGGCGGCGGATGGAATTAGTATCCTCTACAGGTCTGGAATCTACAACTCTTGTATTATCCTGGTTACAGAACGGACATCTCACGGAACTCTCCCCCTTTCCGGATCAGTAAATCATTACTAAATTTGTTTTTATTATAAAATAAATGCATATAATGTGTCAATAATCGGACTTGCATAAATTTTACAGATTTTCCATAAAATCATACCAGGTGATGAATTTATGCGCATCTGTGATCTGAAACAAAAAGAAGTGATCAATATCCATACCTGCCGCAGCCTTGGCTGTCCTCTTGATGTGGAATTCTGCTGTGAAACCGCCCGGCTGAAAGCCCTGATCATGCCGGAACCCGGGAAATTCTGCTGGTGTTTTTCAAGAGAAAGTGAATGCATCATCCCCTGGGACTGCATCCGCCAGATTGGTGAAGATATCATCCTTGTTGATTTCCGTGATGAAAAACGGCTGGGAGGAGACTGAACCGACTACATTTGTCAAGGCCCTTTATTTTTTATATTTTCCCCGGAAAAGTATATTTCAACCGCCCTCTGAGAATCATCTTAATGTACTGACAAGACAAGGAGGATTCTAAGATGGCACTGAATAAAGTTGAAATCTGCGGAGTAAATACCTCAACGCTTCCTGTTCTCAACCAGGAAGAAAAGGAGGAGCTCTTCAAAAGAATCAAAGCTGGCGATGAAGAAGCCAGAGAATTGTACATCAAAGGCAATCTGCGGCTTGTTTTAAGCGTGATCCGCCGTTTTCAGAACAGCAGTGAAAATCCAGATGACCTTTTTCAGATCGGCTGTATCGGCCTGATCAAAGCAATCGATAATTTTGATACCACCCTTCAGGTAAAGTTTTCTACCTATGCAGTTCCTATGATCGTCGGTGAGATCCGAAGATATCTCCGGGATAACAACAGCATACGGGTCAGCCGCTCTCTGCGGGATATCGCCTACAAAACCATCTACACCAGGGAAAACTATATGCGGCAGCATCTCAAAGAGCCTACCATCGCGGAGATCGCTGATGAGATCGGCATTGACAAGGAAATGATCGTCTATGCCATGGATGCGATCCAGAGCCCGGTGAGCCTTTTTGAGCCGGTGTATTCCGAAGGAGGAGATACTCTCTATGTCATGGATCAGATCAGCGACAAAAAGAACCGGGAGGAAAACTGGGTGGAAGATATTTCTCTCCGGGACGCCATGAACCGGCTGGGAGAACGGGAACGACACATTATTGATCTCCGCTTCTACGAAGGAAAAACCCAGATGGAAGTTGCCGATGAGATCGGGATCTCCCAGGCCCAGGTCAGCCGCCTGGAAAAACATGCCCTTCGCAGTATGCGGAATTATCTCAGGAATTAACCAAAACGCTATACCAGACAGATAAAACCATCTGCATTGACTATGTAACCCATAACAAAATCATTGCGGCAGAATATACACCGGCACTCTTTTATAAAACTTTTTATAAAATAATGTCCGTTACCCTGCCGCATTTTTTTATGTTGATTCCATGTCTATACCCGCATAAAACGGGCATTCACAGGCAACTTCTGTTTTCTGTTATTTCAGCGCTTTCTCAATTTCTTCGATCACGATCCGAAGTGCTTTCAGCCTTGCATATTTTTTGTCTACCGATTCCAGGATATGCCATGGCGCATAAACAGTACTGGTCTTTTGCAGCATTTCATCCACTGCGGTTTCATACTGATCCCATTTTTCACGGTTTCTCCAGTCCTCATCTGTGATCTTCCACTGTTTTTCCGGATTGTTCTGGCGGTCATTAAATCTTGCAAGCTGGGTATCTTTATCAATGTGGACCCAGAATTTCACGATCACAGCACCCCAGTCGGAAAGTTCCTTCTCGAATTCATTGATCTCATTGTATGCACGTCTCCAGTCGTTCTCACTGCAAAAACCTTCCAGTCTTTCCACCATCACTCTTCCATACCAGGTCCGGTCAAATATGGCAATGTGTCCATCTTTAGGCAACCTTGTCCAGAAACGCCACAGATAATGACGGGCTTTTTCATGAGGTTCCGGGCTGGCGATGGGATGTACCTCAAAACCACGGGGATCAAGAGCTTCCGTGATCCTCTTGATATTTCCGCCTTTTCCGGCAGCATCCCAGCCTTCATAGGTGATGATCACCGGCACTCTTTTGCGGTAGAGCCGATTATGCAGGCTTCCGAGCTTCGCCTGGAGTTCTTTAAGCTCTGCCTTGTACTCTTCGTCTCCCACTTCTTTTCCATCCAGAGGGATCTCGCTTAATTTCGGCATCTCCACCAGAGGAAAAACATTCTGGAGAATCGGCACAGCATGTTTGCTGTTCTCCATGGCAACCTCGATGTTGCTGATCATGGTTTCCAGTACCTGTAATTCCGCCCATTTCCGGTCACTGGCATCTACGATATACCACGGAGCAGAAGAAGTGTTGGTATCCTGCATATACTGGTCAAAAACTTTTCTGCATTTCTTGTAGTGATCATTCTGCCAGAGATCGTATTCATTCACTCTCCATCGGGTATCTTTGCTTTCCAGAAGGATGCCCATACGTTTCTCCTGATCTTTCCGGTCGATCTGCATAAAGAATTTCAGAAGTACGTATCCGTTATCCGTCAGCTGCCGTTCAAATCTGCGGATGCTGTCAACCCGTTTTACATAATCATCCCCTTTCAGTTTTTTGTCCATGCGCTCCCGGCAGGTCTGATCCATCCATCCGGAATCCAGGAATGTAAATTTACCGGCTTCCGGGATCTCCTTAAAATACCGGTAAAGAAATGGTTTCCGAAGGTCCTCTTCTGTAGGCGCTGACATAGTTGCGACTTTAAAAAAACGGGGATCGATATTCTTGATCACTTTACTTATGGTACTGCCTTTTCCGGAAGCTCCCCAGCCTTCAAACAACACGATCACCGGAATCTTATGCTCCTTTAGAGCCATCTGCAGCTCATATAATCTGGTTCTTGCAGCACTTAAACGCACTTTGATATCCTCTTTTTCCGGAATCTGTTCCGGGTTCCAGTTTTTTAACATCTGCATCGTCCTTCCTCGAATTTTTTGAATATTCTTATTATACCACAGGAGTCCCTGTTTTACGACGAATTTTACATAGATTTAACGCATCATTCCGAAAAAATATCCATATTGCACAATTGTAACTCTTGTTAAACAGCTAAAAATATTTTTTAACCTATTGACATTTTGATCTTCTCTTCATACAATATAGGCACTGTTCGTTATTTTTTTAACTCGTAGTCAAACGGATATTCGCAACCCCGCAGGGGACTTCCTTGATTCGGTTAAAACAGCACAAAAAAGCTGCCCCAAGCAGCAAATCTCAAGGAGCCGATCATGAAACTTACAGAAGAACTTCTGAAAGAAATGGAAAAGAAAAAAGAACTCTACGGTGACGGCATCATCATGCCGGATGGAGATTACCGCCTAATCCAGGACGGACATTTGAAGACCCTTATGGCCCTTTTACCATATACGGAAAATGAAATCTGGAAAATGATCCCGGATGATGATTCCGCTCTTTTCTGGCTGGTAGAAAAAACAGGCTGCGTGCTGACAGATGTCAATTCCACCATCGGAATGAAAATGACCCCTGCACAGCAGAAAACTTACGAAGCGCTTTCCAGCCGTGGGATCGTCTCTAATGAATATTATGATCTTACCAGGCAGCGGGAAAAAGCCCGCGCCCAGCATTCTGCAAAGCAGAACATATAGATTACGTAAATGTTCTCAATACGCATTTACCCCATAATTCCATATACTCAAAAAGCAAAAGCTGCCTTCCGGAACCATAAGCCTCAAACAGGCCCATAACTCCGGTGGCAGCTTTTATTATTTATATCTTTCAGTCGTCATATCCTTCCAGGAAGGAATGTTTCACGCCGTCTTTTTTATAGGCAATGACTGTATGAAGATTCACGTTTTCCACACTTCGGAAAATATTACTTTCAATATGGGGATTTACCTTCTTAAGCTCCGCAATGAGATTTTTGATCTCCATTCGCTTGGAAACACTGGTGCCGTCTGTACGGCAGGTAGTACAGGTATCAGTGAACTTGCAGGCACACTGGATAAAATGCAGGTCATTGTAGTCTCTCCAGTGCTTGATATCTGCCTCACGGATCAGATACATGGGGCGGATCAGCTGCATCCCCTCGAAGTTTGTGCTGTGGAGTTTCGGCATCATAGTCTGTACCTGTGCTCCATAAAGCATTCCCATCAGGATCGTCTCGATCACATCATCATAGTGATGGCCAAGAGCGATCTTGTTGCATCCAAGTTCCTTTGCCTTACTGTAAAGATATCCTCTTCGCATACGGGCGCAGAGATAACACGGAGATTTTTCCACATTGTAAACTGCATCAAAGATCTCAGTCTCAAACACTGTGATAGGAATTCCGAGAAGTTTGGCGTTGTATTCGATCACCGCACGGTTGGCCTCATTATATCCCGGGTCCATCACAAGAAATACCAGTTCAAAAGGAAACTTGTTATGACGTTTCAGTTCCTGGAACAGTTTTGCCATCAACATGGAATCCTTACCGCCGGAAATACAGACCGCGATCTTATCTCCCGGTTTCACCAGTTCATAGTCATTGATCCCTCTGGCGAATCTGGAAAACAGCTGCTTGTGGAATTTCTTGCGGATGCTCAGCTCGATATCTTTCCGGCGCTGTTCCATTGCCTCATTTTCCGTTTCTTCACTGTCCCCTTTCTTGGACTCTTTCTGCATCTGCTGAAAAAGCCATCCTGTATATCCGCCTTTCAGACTCCGTGCGGGAATTCCCTTTTCCCGGAGCATCCCTGCCCCTTCCTGGCTGAAAAGTCCTCTGGTACAGTAAAGAACCGGGATTTTATCCCCTTTCAGTTCTTCTGCCCGTTCTTCCAGTTCCTGTTCCGGAACAGAAATCGCTCCCGGGATCATTCCATATTCCACAGTTACTTTATCACGGGTATCTACCAGAAGATATTTTTCCCGTTCCTTCTCTATTTCATCAAAAGAAATCTCCAGTGTTTCTTCACTCATGCTGTTTTTATTCCTTTCCTTACAGCTCCTCCCTGATCGTGCCGTCACAGGCAATGGTCACTACCTGCCATGGGATCATCTTTCCGCTTCGCTCCATGGCACGGATCACTGCATTCTCGATGCCTCCGCAGCAGGGAACTTCCATGCGGACGATACGGATACTCCGGATGGAATTATTTCCTATGATCTCTGCAAGCTTATCTGCATAATCTCCCTCATCCAGTTTGGGGCATCCGATCAGCGTCACATGATCTTTCATGAATTTCTCATGAAAACCTGCATAAGCGTAGGCAGTACAGTCTGCCGCGATCAGAAGCTGTGCATTTTCAAAATATGGTGCATTGACAGGAACCAGTTTGATCTGTACGGGCCACTGGGCAAGACGGCTTGTCTGTTCCCCTGCATTTTGGGGAACTTCTTTCTGCTCTGCCTGCACCGGCGGTTCCTGCTTTTTATTAAGGCTTCTTGCCATACTTCCGGGGCACACGTGTGGCTTCCCTGCTGGCATCGAGGCCTCTGTTTTCTTAAGCTTCATTCTTTTTTCCACTGCCTCCGCGTCATAATCTGCGGCTTCCCGCTCTATAATGCGGATCGCATCGGCAGGGCAGGCCGGAAGACAGTCTCCCAGTCCGTCACAGTAATCATCCCGGATCAGTTTCGCCTTGCCACTAGCCATGACAATAGCTCCTTCGTGGCAGGCAGCTGTGCAGGCACCACAGCCGTTGCATTTCTCTTCGTCAATGTGTACGATCTTTCTTATCATGATATCATCTCTCCCTGATTTTTATATTTCTGCAAATGTTTTTGTTTTCACTGACATCATACAAAAATCCCGGAGATTCTTCGGTAACATATGTTACCTTACAGATATAACTCCATTTTTTCCTGATCTTTCACAAGGATCTGACGCCTGTCAAGTTCCAGGATTCCTTCTTCCTGCATCTTTCCCAGTTCTCTGGAAAGAGACGGCCTGGTAATGTTTAAATAATCCGCCATCTCTTCTCTGGAAAGATTCATGTGGATCTGTCCTTCACTGTCCTGGCATTCCACAAGGAAACGAACGATCCGCTCCCGGAGACTGCCGCTTCCAAGGATCCGAAGCTTCCGGTTCATATTGTAAGCCTTCCCGGCAAAAACCTCAAGAAGATTTTCCCGAAGTTTCCGGCTTAAACTATTTTCTTCCCTGTCTGTAAAGATCCGGCTGCTCATGATCAGAACGGAAACCTGCGTCAGCGCTTCCACATACATATCATAGGAAGCTTTCTCCATAAAGGCATAAACCTCCCCGAACAGAGCCCCTGGATTTTCCAGCTGCGCCAGAAGGATCCTTTTTCCGGAAAATGTCTCTTTTGCGATGATCACACTTCCGTTAAGAAGCATGTAAACCGAATCCGGCCGGTCTGTTTCCTGAAAGATCCGCTCCCCTCTGGAATAAGTCCGTACCGTTCCTTCCTGCTCCATGAGGTTTAGGAGTTCTTTTTCTTCCAGGTTTCTGCAGAGCCGGCTTTGTCTTAAAATGGCCACCCATTCTTCTCTTCTTTTTTCTTCCACTTTTTCACCTCATCTCTGTACAGGTTTTTATCACATTTCTGCAATCTCTGTCAACTCCCGTGAACTTCATAGGTTACCAGCCTGTACTTTTTTCTGAAAATCAGTTATAATATTTTTTGTTTATAAAAAATTCTACCAAGGAGGATACCGGAAATGAAAACACAGAATCAGACTATGCTTTCTGAGAATACACTGACATCCCGGCCCACAGATATTATCGCGGGATTTCCTGTACGTCCCGGTTTTTTTGAATTAAATGGCGCTACTCCCCTTTCCAACGGAGTCAACTTTACCACACATACCCGTCACGGTACATCCTGCGAGCTTCTTCTTTTCCACTCCGGAGAAGAGGAGCCTTTCGCAGTTCTTCCTTTTCCCAATGCCTGTCGTATCGGTGATGTCTATTCCATGATCGTCATGGGACTGGACATCGAAGACCTGGAATACGGCTACCGCATCGACGGTCCTTATGAACCGGAAAAAGGCCATATCTTCGATAAGACAAAAGTTCTTCTTGATCCTTATGCCAAAGCCGTTGCCGGTCAGCGCGAATGGGGACAGCAGAAGATTGGAAGCTATCACGCCCGTGTGGTACGCGATTCTTTCGACTGGGAAGACATGCCTCAGTCCACCCGTAAGATCAGTGACCTGATCATCTACGAACTTCATGTCCGCGGATTTACACAGGACGCTTCTTCCGGTGTCACACACCCGGGAACTTTTGCCGGTCTTCGTGAAAAGATTCCTTACCTCAAAGAACTGGGAATCAATGCGGTGGAGCTGATGCCTATCTTCGAGTTCGACGAGAACATGAATGCCCGTACCGTAAACGGCAAGCGTCTTCTGGAATACTGGGGATACAATTCCGTTAACTTCTTTTCCCCAAACACCAGCTATGCTTCCAAGGCAGAACATAACTGTGAGGGAACCGAACTGAAGGAACTGATCCGTGAGCTCCACGAAAATGGAATCGAAGTAATTCTTGATGTCGTATTCAACCACACTGCCGAAGGAAATGAACTTGGAAAAACTTTCTGCTTTAAAGGATTTGACAATAAAGTTTATTATATGCTGACTCCGGAAGGAAATTACTACAATTTCAGCGGATGTGGAAACACTCTGAACTGTAATCATCCGATCGTGCGTCAGATGATCCTGGAGTGTTTACGTTACTGGACCATCAACTACCGCGTGGATGGTTTCCGTTTCGACCTTGCAAGTATCCTGGGACGTCATGAGGACGGTTCCCCTCTTAACAACCCGCCACTTCTGGAACTTCTTGCTTACGATCCGGTTCTTCGAAATGTCAAGCTGATCGCAGAGGCCTGGGATGCCGGCGGACTGTATCAGGTTGGTTCTTTCCCTGCCAGCCGCAGATGGGCTGAGTGGAACGGCCGTTACCGTGACTGCCTCCGTTCTTTCCTGAAGGGAGATTTCTGGAACGCCTGGGACGCTGCATGGAGCATTTCCGGTTCCGGTGACCTGTATGGCGGTTTTTATTCCGATCACAATGACAACTATGCAGGATACAATTCCTGCGTCAATTTCCTCACCTGTCACGACGGATTCACCATGTACGATCTCTATTCCTACAACGAGAAACACAACGAGGCAAACGGCTGGAACAACACAGATGGTTCCAACGACAACCGCAGCTGGAACTGTGGAGAAGAGGGTGATTCCACCAATCCGGAAGTCCTTTCCCTCCGCTTCCGCATGATCCGAAACGCCTGCGCGGTACTGATGTCCAGCCGCGGAACCCCGATGTTCCTTGCAGGTGACGAATTCGGAAACACCAAACACGGAAACAACAACACCTACTGCCAGGATAACGAAACTTCCTGGATCAACTGGAATCTTCTGGAGAAAAATCACGATCTTTTCGAATTTTTCAAATATATGATCCAGTTCCGAAAAGACCACCCTGTCATCTCCCGCAAGCTTCCAAACGCAGTATGCGGTATGGAAAACATACACACCCATAACATTGATGCAAGGGATGTGACCATCCCAAGAGATGCCCACACCTTCGCCGTAAGCTTTGCAGGTTATGATAAGAGCAAAGGCGCCGATGACCTGATCTACATCGTTATCAACGCATACTGGGAAGATGTAACGGTTACGCTTCCGGAACTTGCACGCCCTGGTGCATGGTATCTCTGTGTCAACACATTTGGGGACGGAGATGGCCGTTATTTCTATGAAGAAAGCCAGGAGCCACGTATTGAGCACGATTTCTGCATGCGGCCCAGATCCGTTGCCATCTTTACCGGTCGTAATTATTAAAATTCATATCAGGGACAAAATCTTTTTTGTCCTTGTCCGAAAGAAATGGAGTATTTTGAATGGAATTAAAAAACAGAACTTTGTCCAATTTCGCAGAACTTGTGGAAACCGGTGAATGCAAAAAATTCCGCGGCCGTCTGAAAACGGGCATTGACCTTGGTACTGCCAACACCGTTCTTGCTGTCGTTGACCGGAACAACCGTCCCATCGCCGGAATTTCCGCACCGTCCCATGCCATTCAGGATGGTGTGATCGTTAATTATTACGAATCCGTCCAGCTTGTAACAAAGCTTAAAAATGAACTGGAAGAAAAGCTTGGCACAGAACTTACCTACGGTGCAGCTGCCATCCCTCCTGGTGTTTCGGAAGGCAGTGTCAAAAGCATCGGTTATGTCCTGGAAGGTGCAGGTTTTGAGGTTACCAATATCGTAGACGAGCCTACCGCTGCCGCTGCTGTCCTCAAAATTACAGACGGCGCCGTTGTAGATGTGGGCGGCGGTACAACCGGCATCAGTATCCTGAAAGATGGCAAAGTCATTTACACAGACGATGAGGCTACCGGAGGCAGCCATATGACCATGACTGTGGCCGGACACTATAAAATCCCTTATGAGGAAGCGGAAATTTTAAAGACCACTCCGGAAAAAGAAGATGAAATTTTTCCTGTAATCAAGGCAACCGTTGAAAAAATGGCTGTTATTACCGAAAAATTTCTCCATGGTTATCAGGTTCCGGCTGTTTACGTTGTAGGCGGATCTTCCATGTTTAAAGAATTTACAACCGTTTTTGAGAAGAAACTGAAACTTCCTGTGTACAGACCTGTACATCCTCTTCTCGTTACACCCCTTGGCATCGCATATCACTGTGAACTGCCCAAAATATGATTGATTCCTAAAATGATCATCTCTCTGCTTTGTATGTAAAAACTGACCAGAAGGCTGTATAACAGGCCCCTGGTCAGTTTTTACATTCATTTATATACATATCGGTTAATGTTCTGTCAGTTATCTTTCATAATCTTATCAATCGTATTGATCAAAGCTTCCGCACTGACAGGTTTTGCCAGATATCCATTCATACCGGCTTCGTAAGATTTTTCTCTGTCTTCCTCAAACGCATTTGCCGTCATTGCAACAATCGGTACAGACGCTGTTTCTCTGTTTTTTAATGAACGAATCTGTTTTGCAGCTTCATAGCCATTCATAACAGGCATCTGGATGTCCATCAGGATCAGATCATACTGTCCCGGAACCGCCTGTTCCATTTTTTTGACTGCTTCCACACCATCATTGGCTGTCTCGACCATAAAGCCTGCATCTTCCAAAATGGTCTGTGCGATCTCCTGATTCAGTTCGTTGTCCTCTACCAGAAGAATTCTTTTTCCATTGTAAATCCATTCCCTTTTTTCCGGTTCTTTTGTTTTCGGAACAGGATTTGTAAGCAATTCGCGTAGCTGCGACATAAACAGTGGCTTTTCGCAGAAGGCAGTTACACCTGCTTCTTTTGCTTCCTCTTCTATATCTGACCAGTCATATGCAGTCAGTATGATGATCGGGCTGCTGTCCCCGATAACCCGTCGGATACGTCTTACCGTTTCAATTCCGTTCATATCCGGCATCAGCCAGTCAATGATATATGCGTAAAATTCATCACCCATTTCCATGGAATGCTTTGCCCGGATCACCGCTTCCTTCCCGGAAACCGTCCATTCTGACCGCATACCTATTTCTGTCAGCATGCCGGAAATGCTGAGACAGGTATCTGTATCATCGTCTGCGACCAGAACTTTAAGACCCTGAAGCTGTTCGATCTTTTCGTAGCTTTTTGCTTCGCCACATAATTTAAAGGTCAGATTTACCGTAAATTCACTACCCTGTCCCTCTTCACTTTTTACTGTGATGGTACCTCCCATCATATCTACAATATTCTTGGTGATTGCCATTCCAAGGCCGGTTCCCTGGATCCCGCTTACCGTTGAGGTTTCTTCTCTGGTAAAAGATTCAAATATATGTTCCTGAAACTCCGGCTTCATGCCGATTCCGGTATCCCGGATAATAAACTGATAGTTTCCATATCCTGTCGGTGCAGATTTCAGCTGCCGGATCCTTAAACTGATCGTTCCACCGGTCCTGTTAAATTTGATACCATTACTCAGAATGTTCAGCAGGATCTGCGTCAGCCTCAATTTGTCCGCAATGATATCTTCATTTTTTACATCTACGGTATCGATCAGAAAATCCAGCTGCTTGGAAGTAATATTGGGCTGCACGATAGTACGTATGTCGTGGAGCAGCTCCGGAAGATGCAGCGGATTCTCATTGATCTTTACCTTTCCGCTCTCAATCCTGCTCATATCCAGGATATCATTGATCAGCGAAAGCAGATGTTCACTGGAGGTTGATATTTTGGAAAGGTATTCTTTTACCTTCTCCTTATTGTCCACATGAGAAGCAGCAAGGGATGTAAAACCAATGATAGCATTCATAGGTGTTCGGATATCATGGGACATATTATTCAAAAATGTAGTTTTTGCAGAGTTTGCACTTTCCGCATGCATCAGGGCAGTTTCCAGTTCATGATGGCTCTCTTTCAGCTTCTGGTTCAGTTCATAAGACTGTCTGGCTGCCTTTTTGGCTTTTGTCTCTGCGCTCCTGGCTTTCTGCAGGATACCAAGGATCACCAGCAATACTGCCAGAAATACACAGATAAACACAGTTGCCACCGCCAACAGATTCTCCTTTATGAAATCCAGCAGAGTAACTTTCCGGGAAGCATTATCGTAGGCAGACAGTGCACCTGTAAGTTTGGATGTAGGCATAGACTTCAAAGTCTTATTCATGATCGACAGAAGAACGGAATTTCCCCGGCTGACTGCAAAGGATATATTGTCCGGCTGTGTCAGAAAAACACTGTAAAGCTTTTTGTCATTGACATACTCTGTCGCCCGGCCTGAACTGGAAAGAAAACAGTCTGCCTTTTTATCCTGTACGGCTTTTCTTGCATCCTCAAAGGAATCATACTCCATAATTTTCCATGTCGGATAATTATAGGAAATAAACCATTTTAAATTCAGATCACTTTTCGGTATAGCAACGCTGTTTTCTTCATTTTCATCAAAGGATCTTTTACCGGTCACTGCTGCCAGACTGGAAACAAGGACCGTATTGGACAGGGCCATGTCATTTTGTTCTGCAGCATAAGGGTTCTGGCTGGTATGAAAGATCATGTCGATCCTGCCGTCTTTTAATGCCTGGATCAGTTCTTCCTGGGAGTCAAAGCCTTCTATATTAAACTTCAGGCTGCTGTTTCCCAGACAGTCCACTGCATATTTAATATAATCGTTGATCACACCCGTCATTTCACCACTTTCTTTGTCAAAAGTACTGAAACTCTGGTCGTTATTCAGAAATCCCACACCTATCTCACCGTGCTGTTCCAGCCATTCCTTTTCTTCACTGGAAAGGACGGCAACAGACTGTGCAGAAAGATATCTCTGGTAAAGTTCATCGTCGTAAAATGGTTTATCATACTCCATGGAACGCATGGCTGCATCCAGTTCTTCTTTCAGATCCGGACGGTCTTTGCTGATGCCATAATAAATATCAGAGCCACCGATCGTCACAACCGCTGACATTCCGGCTTCAACCCAGGCAGGAGTCTCTGTAGATATCACTCCGTCAATCTCCCGATTCCCGGCCATTTTTTTCGCCCGTTCAAAGCTGTCCACATCCAAATGCTGTGTCTTTATATTCTGCTTTTCTTCCCATTCGCGAAACTGAGTTCCCTGTACGCTCTCTTCCATTACCGCGATCCTTTTGCCATTCAGGGTAGAAAGATCTGACGGAGAAATATCCGTATTTGTAAGATCTGCATACAGATAATATTTTTCTTTTCCCATGGGGAGATCTGAGAACAGCATCGTCTCAGCACGTTCATCGGTATAGGAAAGTGCAGCCATCAGGTCGATCTCGCCATTTTGGAGCTTTTCCACAAGCTCTCCCCAGTCGCCTTTTATATATTCGTAATTCCAGCCTGTATAGGCGGCAACTGCCTGTTCGTATTCATAACCATATCCGCTTCGTTCACCATTTTCACCGGTAATATGATAGGAATCCGGATACCAACCTACCCTGACTGTTTTCGATTCTGTATCTGTCTTCGTTTCCGAAGCAGCCACAGGAACCGGAAGTACTGTAAAGATCATCAGCAGACATAATGCCAGCCCCACATGTCTGCATAAAGTTCTCCTGCTCTTATTCATACTTTTTCCTCGATAATATCGTATTTTTTGTCAAACTCTCCCGCTGTTTCGTTTCCCCGGACGGGTTCTGCGGTTTTCCAGGAGACAGACGACTTCGACTGTGTTTTCTTCGGGCATACGAATTCTTGTCCCTTTACAATCTCCATAATACACCGGAAACGCAAGATCAATATGTTCAATGCGCGAACCCTGACCTGTCCCATTATTAACAGTTTCATTCTTCAATTCAATCTTCTCAATAAATGTATTCATAAATTCTTTCTTTTCCATATCTGTCATTTTATCATACAGTATATCAAAATCCAGAAGAAATTCATACAGTTTTTTACCCGTAATTTCTTTCCCGTAAGATGCCCCAATCTTAGCATCAATATCTTTCATCGCCTCCTCAAACTCTGCCACCTTATCATACAGGTTATCCTGCATATCCTGGTATTTTCTCGTATAATGCTTATCCCCAGTATCCAGGCGATCCAACATCTGTATCAGTTTCAGTTTCGACCCTTGTACCTGTTTCAGTTGTTTCTGCAGCTGCTCCCTCTCAGTTTCCAAAGCAGAAACATCCACCTTCTCTTCCAGTTTCTCCTGCACAAACTTTCGGAACTCATCCCCCGCAACCATATACCGGATAAATTCCTCTACTTCTGCATTAAACATTTTCTGGTTCAGCATCGGCTTGTAGTCACAAATCTTTCCATCAACTTTTTTCTGTGATGGCATCTGTAATAAAATGTATCTTTGTATTCCCCAGTTTTCTTATTCTGCCGTCGCTGAACAGTTCCACTCATTCCACCGCCGCAAAGAGGACATCTGATTAATCCAGTTAAAATATGTTCATGCTCCAGACTATGAGTTTTAACAAATCTAACCCCCGTCCTCTTCCTTTTCTCTCTCGCCGCCTCCCACGTCTCTTCATCCACAATCGCCTCATGCAGTCCATCTGCCAGCAGGTAATCATCAGTCTTCACACGCCGATATTCATCCCTCGTTCCCTTCACCTTCTCCGTAACATTCTTCCCGTAAGCAATCTTCCCAATATAAACCGGATTATCCAAAATCTTCATGATCAGTCCTCTGGCAAAATAGTTCAGCTCATGCCCCCTGACCTTTTTCTTCGTATAACCTCTCTGGTTCAGATAATTACAGATAGCATCTGCCCCCATATCCGTATGCACAAACTTGTCATAAATAATCCGCACAATCTCCGCTTCTTCCTCATTCACCACCAGAGTGCTGTTCTTTGAATCCAGATCATACCCGAAAGGAGCCTGTCCGCCATTCCATTTTCCCTCTCTGGCCTTCTGCTTTCTTCCTTCCATTGTCTGGACCAGAATATTCTCCCTTTCAATCTCAGCCACTGCCGACAGCACCGTAATGGTCAGCTTGCCGGAATCCTTAGAGGAATCAATCCCATCCTCCACACAGACCAAGTTCACACCATAATCCTGGATAAACTGCAGGGAGTTTAAAACATCTGCTGCATTCCTTCCAAAACGTGACAGCTTAAACACCAGAATAAACGCCACCCCGTCACGTTCCTCAGACGCGTCCTGCAGCATCCGCTGAAACTCCGGTCTGCCTGTAATACTCTTTCCGGACTTTCCTGCATCACAGTATTCCCTGACCACTTCCATTTCTTTATAGTCCGCATACTTCCGAAGCCGCTCTGTCTGTGCTTCCAGACTGTATCCCTCTGTCTGAGCCGCTGTAGAAACACGGGTATATATGTAACATTTCTTTCTCAAATCTTCACCTCATTTCGGTTGCCCATCGTCATACGGTTGCCGTACATAAAATATATCGGAATCACCAGTCTGCGCCAACTCGCAGAACGACCAAAAAAACTGCCCCAAAATCCACCTTCTCCTATGCGGTTTCCATAGCACAAAAAGACCGGCAGCCCCAAAAGACCACCGGCACACTCGATCACTTCCCCTGCAGCTGTGCATTTTTCTCCTCAATCTCCCCCAGAACCACATCCCCGTACTTCTGGATCATCCTTGCCAGAAACTCTGCACACTTTTCCATGTTTAGCCTGGCCTGTTTCTCCGTCAGTCTGCCGGTATCGATCAGTTCAATTTTTCCCATAGCCAAAAACCACCTCCTACTGTTCCAAGGAGTCCTGGTCCCTGATTTTTTGACTTTCCGGACAAAAAAATAAACCCGCTGCCATCCACAGATTTCTCCGCAAACAGCAACAGGTTTCCCCTGATCATTTATTTACTTTATCATCCGTTCAATACCATCGGTCATACGGATTCCCACGCACCCTCTTTGTCTCTGGTGCCTTCTCAATACTCTTTTCAGCTTCTTCCCTCGTTGCAAACAGCCTGTGAGCCTTCACCTGTATTCCGCCGCCCGTATCTGTAAAACGTACCAGGAACATCCCGCCGGAACACCTGCGGATCTCCACTTCTCGCACATACCTGTTTGATTCTACAATATATGCAGTATCCCCGACTTTCATAAAATCACACTCCTGCACTCAAAACATCCTTCATCCTCACCAGAACAGGAAGCACCTGCCCGTCAGCAAATCTCCGTTCAAAAGAACCATTGGAAAAATGATCTTCTCTCAGCAGCATTGTCAGCAACGCCGTACAAAGTTCATAATCCGCTCCCGGAACACGTTTCAGTTCCTCATTACAGTCAATCGGCTCCGTAATCATGTAATCCCCATAATTTGTTTTCAAATCTCCTATTGTCTTTAACAGATCTGCATACAGATTCTCTTGTGGATTCTTTAATTCCAATATTTCCTGAATTTTTCGTAGTTTCTCTGACTTTGTCAATGCTATACACCACCTTGATAAACACTCGAATATATGTTCTTTATATTTTAACATATACCCAATAATTATTCTAGCGCAAAATATATTCATGTAATATCCACAACAGCAAGGTTTCGTTGCGACTACGAAATTGATACAATTTAACGGTGCACACCCTTGTGAACACCCCTGTTCGCCTTTCGTTAAATAATTAAAATAGGCTACTCTTTTGCATATTTCTGATCAGCCTGTTTCTTCCATAAAAAAAGAGACATTGACATAATTTGATCAATATCTCTTCTGCTGCTTTGCTGAGACATATTCTTCCGACTGGATATACTCTCTCAGGGAAGCATCAAATTCATCCTTGACGGAATCCAGTCCATAATAAAACCGCTACCACACCGAAACAAAGGATATGTCTCTATTTTTGGTAAAACCATAGATGTAGGTTAATCATGTTTTTTTAATCAGCGTTTTGATACTCACTGTCTTCCCCAAATAGCTACCGAATTTGACCTCACGATCAATTCTTCGACAGGCAGACCAATCGGGCAAATGTTATGGCAAGCTAATGATTTCCCGCATCCCTCAAAATAATTTTCCTTATATTGAGTTGAAACCTCATTCCGATGGCTTATTTCCTGTTCTTCATTCAGAATCCGAAATGCGTTGACTGCAGCAACAGCGCCTGCGAAAGTCCCATTTGCAGAGAAGTTAGGACACACTTCAAGGCAGCAGCCACACATCAGACAGCGTGCCGACTGATATCTCGGTTCATGTGTCCACGGATTCATATAAGCTTCACTTTCAAGCCAAAGGTTCAGTTTTTTCAAATTTTCAAACAGAATTGACCGGTCAACGATCAAATCTCTTACAAGCGGAAATTTGCTTAAAGGTTCCAAGGTGATTGTAGAACCTTTTAACGTATGTAGAAATGTAGAGCATGCCAGCCTCGGACGTTCGTTAATCAGCATGGCGCAAGCCCCACATTTTCGCACCATACAGCTACATTCCCAGCTGATGGGAGTAACTATATTCCCTGAATTATCTTTCAAAGGGGTTCTACTGTTCAATTCCTTTAGAACATTGGCAACAGAGCTGTTTTTGCTTCCGTCAAACTCAAATTCCTGCCAATAACTGTCTGATTTCTGACTCTCCTGCCGCCTGATTCTTATTTTATATACCAAGTGAATCACCGCCTTTCTGGAACAGGTACAAAGGAAATCTGTATCTGCTTTCCATCAAATCTGGCTACCGTTGTTTTAAAGTAATCATCGTCATTGCTCTTCGGATAATCCTCCCGCCAGTGTGCACCACGGCTTTCTTTTCTTGCAAGAGCACTCTTTAGAACTGCCATGCCAAGCAATGGAAGATTTCCTGTCAGCGCTTGTACCGTTCGAATCCCATTTAACAACGTATTCTCATTTCTGACAACGCCCATAGTATCCTGCATCACTTTGTTTAATTGCTTTATTTCTGAAATTTGAGACGTTGGTGGAAAATCTATCTGTGTCGCACAAGATAGATCTACTACATCTGCCTGTTCACATGCTGATTTTGCCGCAACACGTCCTCCGTATAACGCTCCTAACAGAGAATTTCCACCAAGACGGTTGGCACCATGATATTGGGCACAGCATTCTCCGGCAGCGTAAAGATTCTGAATCGGCGTTCTGTGCTGCTCATCCACCAGAATGCCTCCCATAAAATAGTGAATTCCCGGTAAAACAGACACCGGTTCCTTTCGTATATCTTTATGCAGATAGGTCATACAATCGTCTGCCAGACCAGATAGCTTATTTGAAATAATCTCCTCCGATATTTCCGTCATGTCAAGAAATACCTCTGATTCATGGCTGACCTTCCATATCTCTCTGGCGGTAATATCTCGTGGCATCAGATTTCCAAGCTCCGGGTATTTTTCCTCCATGAAATACCATTGTTTTCCATCTTTCATGGCAAACAACCTGCCACCTTCCCCTCTGGCCGCCTCGCTGATGAGCATGCGTTTTCCACCACATTTCACAGTTGTCGGATGGTACTGGATCATCTCGCCATTTGCCAGAGGAACACCAAGCCGGAACAATTCTGCGGTGACTTCTCCTGTATTGCTCAGCGAACCCGTTGTATTTCCAAACAATCCGTGCATACCACCGGTGGCAACAATAACCGCATCCCCCGGTAATTCCACAGTCTCCTGACTGTATTCATCCCTGATTACGCAGCCACAACAAATATTGCCACACAGACGAAGTGTTAGGAAAGAATGATGGCTGAACCGTTCTACCATACCAGATGCTTCTTTCCTGCGAACAGCGTCTATCATAGCTGTCATGATCTGCTTCCCGGTATCGCTCTGTGCAAAAGCAGTCCGTTTCTTTTTCTGCCCGCCAAAATTCCGCAGATCCACATCATCATAGCCACTCATGTTAAATTTAACTCCAAGTTTTAGCAGCCAGTGCACCAGCTCCGGTGCTGCCTGTGTCATTCCCCAAACTGCATTTGGATCTGCCAGACCACATGCTGCCTTTATTGTATCTGTAAAATGTTCTTCGGGACTGTCGTTTTCATCTTTTGTATTCAAAGCTGCGTTGATACCGCCCTCCGCCATAACAGACTGTGCCCGCTCTGACGGAAGGGAGGAAAACAGTTTTACATTGCATCCATTTTCCGCTGCCTGCAAAGCCGCTGAAAGTCCTGCCAGTCCAGCACCTATAATAATAATTGTCTTACTCATAGATATTGCCACCCAATATAATATAAAATAACCGCTCCCGCTATAAAAAGAAGAAGCACCGAAAGGATCAAATAAATATCACTCCTTCGTTCTTTATAACTGATGATTCCCAGTGATACGAGCAATGGGCGGATATTGATAAAAATATGGACAAAGATTGCCGCTACGAACAAAAGCTGAGTTACCATCTTTACAGTTGTAAAAGGGAACAAAATATATGTCCCATTCTGCACCTTTCCAAACAAGCCAATATGGAATAACAGCAGAATCAGTATTGCCATCCCACTGGCTCGTCTCGCCCAAAATATGACGTTTTGTTTCAGATACATTTTTCCTGATTGCTTCGCTGTCTGTAAACTCTGAACTGTCAGGATGACACCAATCACCGTATGCACAACAAGAATACCAACACCAATCCATGCAAGAAGTTTCCCTGCACTACTTCCAACTCCGTTCAGCATAAAGCTGCCCATGATTCCATGAATCATAAAAATGAGAAGCATTAAAACAGACAAAATCGTATTCCATTTTCTCATAAATTCCCGCTCACCTCATTTCTTCGCTGTCCATGATCATATAGTCCATCTGTGTTAGCGTTGTAACGTCAATAAAATCATCCGATGCCAGGAATACATCATACTTTCCACTTACCACTCTTGATAGCATCATTGTGTTACTGTACTCTTTCAGATCTACGGAAAAACCGGCCTGTTTCAACCTGTCACAGAGTTTCTTAGCATAACTGACAAGCGGATAATCCGTCTCAGATACATATAACCGAAAACTAATGTCCGTTTTCATGAGATCTGTTTCATTTGTTTCCGAATCGTCCAGTGCCAATTCTTTTAATTTATTCCGGGTGTTCTCGTTGTCGAGACCATCTGACATCATATTAATACCGAGAACATAAGAGCCTTCCAACTGTGCGGAGGCTTGAGCCGCCTTTTTTGACTTCGGTGTTGCTCCTGTGACTGCATCAATCATAGAAGGCGGTGAATGTAAAATGACACCAAAACCTACAAGAAAAACAATCGTAACAACTAACAGAATCAGTTTTCGTTTCACATTTCCACCTCATTTCCTATTTTTTCAAAATTCTCATTGCGTTCAAAACAGCAATTATGGTAACGCCTACATCACCAAATACAGCTTCCCACATTCCCGCAATACCAAGAGCGCCAAGAATCAGGAACACACTCTTAATCCCAAGAGCAATCACTATATTCTGCATGACAATCTGTTTTGTCGCTTTTGCTACTTCAATCGCGTCCACCAGCTTAGACGGTTCATCTGTCATCAGAACCACATCCGCAGCTTCAATGGCCGCATCTGAACCAAGACCACCCATTGCGATACCAACATCCGCACGAGCAAGGACAGGAGCGTCATTGATACCATCACCAACAAAAGCTAATTTGCTTCCCTGTCTCTTTTTACTGTCTAAAAGCTCAACCTTTTCCACTTTTTGATCAGGAAACAGTTGTGCATAATATTCATCCAACTGCAATTCTTCCGCAACAGCCTTTCCGATTTTTTCATCATCACCAGTAAGCATGACTGTTTTTTCCACACCGATATGTTTCAAATCAGAAATTGCTTTTTTGCTGTCCGGCTTTACTTCATCTGTTATCAAAATGCATCCGGCATATTGACCATCTACTGCTACATAAACCTTTGTACCAACTTTTTCACAGGCTGTGTACTCCACATGCTCTGAATCCATAAGTTTCGTATTGCCAGCATAAACTTTCTTCTTTCCTGCCATGGCACTGATTCCATATCCGGAAATTTCCTTGTAATCAGAGATAACTGATTGGTCAATTTCTTTTCCATAAGCAGAGAGAATGGATTTTGCAATAGGATGGTTAGAAAAGCTCTCTGCCTGGACCGCATACTCCAGAACCTGTTCTTTTGAAAATCCATTTGCAGGCAGAATATCAGTCACATTGAAAACACCCTTTGTAAGTGTTCCAGTTTTATCGAACACAATAATGCTGACATTATTAAGCGCCTCTAAATAATTACTTCCTTTTACAAGAACACCTCGTTTAGATGCCGCACCAATACCTCCGAAGAAAGTCAGCGGGATTGAAATGACCAATGCACATGGGCAAGATACCACAAGGAAAACAAATCCTCTGCGAATCCACTCTGTCCAACCTCCACCAAGAAGGATCGGTGGCAGAATTGCCAGAATAGCTGCTAAGATTACAACAACAGGAGTGTAATAACGTGCAAATGTAGTAATGAAATTTTCTGTTGGTGCTTTTCTACTGGACGCATTCTCCACAAGATCAATAATCTTTGAAGCAGTAGATTCACCAAATGCTTTCGTTGTCTTAATCGTTAAAACACCCGTCTGATTCATACAACCGGAAAGTGCTTCGTCTCCTTTATGAACGCTTCTCGGAACCGATTCTCCAGTTAAAGCCCTCGTATCCAGCATAGAATCTCCATCCAATACCACACCGTCTAATGGGATTTTTTCACCAGGCTTTACAATAATAATCTCGCCAATGGCAACACTTTCAGGAGATATGGTAATCAATTCTCCGTTCCTTCTGACTGTAGCACAATCCGGACGTATATCCATTAAATCTGATATAGATTTTCTGGAACGCTCAACAGCCAATGACTGGAAAAATTCACCAACTTGATAGAACAGCATAACAGCAACTGCTTCCGGATATTCACCAATGACAAAAGCACCAATCGTAGAAACGCTCATCAGGAAATGTTCATCAAACACACGTCCCTTTGAAATATTCCTCACAGCTTGCCATACAACATCCCCGCCAAGAATAATATAGGAGACAATGAGAAAAACTAACTCGACAGGCAGTGGCACTTTCGCAAAAACTGTCAATGCCATACCAATACCATAGATTGCTGCGCCAATCGCTAAACGAATCGTCAACTTCTTGTCCTCATTGTTATAGGATGTATTGGTATCCTGTTTTTTTGCAGGTATATAGTATTCCTGTGCAATTTCGGAAACTTCTACATCTGGCTCATGGCTGTGGACAATCGTTTCAATCTGACTGGCTATTGTATTTGCGGCAACTGGAGCAACATTGATTGTCAGCGTCTGCTTCATCAAATTTACAACTGAGGATTGTACTCCATCCAATTCTCCGACTTCTTTTTCAATTTTTGCGGAGCAGTTCGGACAGTCCAAGCCTTTTAATAAAAATATTCGTTTCATAATGACCTCCTTGTAATTTGTTTAGTTGCTCAATTGCTCAACTATAACGCTAAAAATATTATTTCTGCCATAGATGCTCAAATCCCTTATCAATAATCTCTTTCACATGATCATCTGCCAGAGAGTAGTAAACTATCTGCGCTTCTCTACGGAATTTTACCAAATTCGCAAGACGCAATGCCTTTAACTGGTGTGAGATTGCGGATTTCGTTACCCCCAGTAGCACAGCAAGATCACATACACACATCTCACTCTGTTCCAGAGCGTGTAAGATTTGTACTCTGGTACCATCTCCAAATAGCTTAAATAAAGATGCCAACTGGATATAATCATCTTTGGGTTGCATCTTGGATTTCACATCATTCACAATATCCTCATGAATCACATCACAATTACAAATATAAGACGGTTTAGACATACACTTACCTCGTATAATCGAAGTTGAATAGTTGTTCAACTATGATTATATTCATTTTTTGTTCTATGTCAATAAGATTAGTAAATATCTTCTTGGATTTTTGTTTTTAACTGCTTAATACTTTTGTACCGCATCAAAGAATGTGTAGATGAGTTTGAATATAAATTCAAGGACTCCGAAACAGGAAAAATTAAAAAGTTCAAGATAACAGAAAAAAGGATTGTTACTTTTAATCCCAAACTGGCCAAGAAGCAGATATATGAGATTAACTTCTCTTTTTTCTTTTCGTAAAGATTCCTCAAAGTATCTTCCTTTTTCTGATATCTATAAATGAGCAAAGTTCGTGATTTTGCAGAAAAAAAGATACCTCGATTCCGGATGTTACATTGAAAGCGACCAAAAGCTCCGTTTTTCGAATCAACGAAAAACTCCACAATAGCAAACAGGGCTTTGCCCTAACAAAAAAAGGCTTCACACCACGACCACCGCCGCAATGCAAAGCCTCATCACTCACTATTATATTCTTGTCACAAAATCCAGCGAGATCCACCCATCCCGCTCTTTCTCATATGCTTTCAGCAGCCCCCACTTTGATGCTCCGACACCGTCAGCCTCAGCAACAATAGTAAAACAGCCAACACCCGTATATTTTCCAACCTTCTCCTGATCCGTTCCCGGCTTCTTCCGGATATTCAGATCCGAAATCTCCACACGAACCAGATACGGACGAAACACCTCTTCCTGCTTCTTATCCACGGAACTGTACACTGCCTTTCCATTCTCATCAAACACCGAAAATCCCGGATGCTCGTCTGCACATTTCTTTGCATTGTCCAGCACCTGAAATGCTCCTGCCTGACTTCTGGCATCCTTCCAGTCTTTTCTCACCCGGTACCAGACCTTTTTCTCCACCTTCACGCCATCAAACCGTGTCAGCCCATACTTCTCAATGATGGCACAGATCTTCTGTACATAAAAACTGTCCGTTGCATAGCCGCCATCCTTAATGATCCGGACAGCCTTCCGGTAATCCTTCTCCCCGGCCAGTCCCGCATATCTCTTTTTCTTCCCATTCATTGCGCCCAGCAGATAAGCAGAATGATCCGCAATAGACTGCTCCACACAGACATACTTCCGGAAATCCGCAGTCACCGTGTACAGCTTTCCGGTTCCATCATCCTCCTGCGTCTTCTTCCGGTACTTACTGGTTCCATCCCAGATACTTCCATTCCAAGTATTCCCAGACAACACGCACTTCATCCCACTGGTTTTCATATTCTCTGCACACAGCACTCCAATCCGCTCAGCTGCCTTCTCATCGGAAAGCCCCAGAAACACAGAAGCCTGCGCCCCTCCAGCTTTCCCAGACATAGCAGCCTTCACAGCTTTCCTGAATCCAGACATCGTATAAGGCAGTCCCAGACCTTTCCACAGATGCTCCGGATCTCCATGATTTGTAGCAATTCCCCTTGCGTGTCCCTCTCTATGGGAAATCACCACACCATCTGCCAGCGGATCCAGACCAAACTTCTTACAAAGCATGGCAAACAATTCCACCGCTGCTTCATACGTCCGCACTGCAGATGCTCTTGCCTTCTCCAGATCAGAGCAGGTAAAGCCCGATCCGCTGGTATACCGGATGCAGGCAGGCTCACACATCTCCACACCAATATGCGTATTATTTCCACTTCCCTTACTACCGGAGCCACAGTGCCATCCCCTGTGATTCCATGGCAATGCCTGATACACCGTTCCATCATTCCCATCAATGAAACCATGCACACAGGCACTTCCAAAAGAAGCATGATTCCAGGAAGCAAGAAAGACCTGTGCCTTCGGCTGCGGACATCCAACCGAGTGAAGCATCAGGCCTTTTACAGTAATTTTTCTCCCTGCAGTATAGCAGGGATTCTTCGTCAGAAAACTTTCAACCAGTCTCATTCCCCATCACTTCCTTCTCCTCTGTCATGCAGCTGTTCCAGCACATCCTTCATCTTCTGCGGGATTGGCAGCCCCAGATGTCCTGCATTCTCCAACAAACTCACGCCCTCATTGGAAATATAGAAAAAGATCACCGCCGTTCTAAGCACGGATCCATTTCCAATTACCGATACATCCAAAATATTGGCGGCTCCCACCAGCAAAAAGATCAGCACCTTTCTGCAGATCCCCCGGAATCCCACCTCACTGGAAAGCGTATGGTCCGCAAAAGCACACATCACCCCGGTCAGGTAATCGATCACCACAAAAGCGATCAGGGCATACAGAAGCCCGTCACAGCCTCCCATAAACCAGCCCAGCCATCCGCCTACAGCCATAAAAACCATCTGAATAAAGTTCCAAAATTCCTTCATGCCAGAATCCTCCTCCCATGAAAAAAGCAGCCCCCATTTCTGAGAACTGCCGTAAATAAGTTTTCTATCTTCATGCCTTGCGGCAGAAAGACCTACATTGTTTCCTCCGTCAGCGTATACGTGATCTTCATGGTCTTGTCCGTATTCTTCACCACTGCTGATGAAAGATTATTAATACTTGCCAGATAAGGCGTCAGAAGATAAGCACACCTGTGCTCCTTTCCGTAACTGCCGCCCCACATAAACACAAAGTTCTTATACTGGAACAAAGGCGTTGCCATGGCTTCAAACCTTGCGCTCCCCTGCGTCTTGATCACCCTGTCATCCGCCGTGATCTGGAAATCCCCTGCCACGATCATGTCCCCGAGAAGTGTCATATACACCTCACAGGAACCGGCCTCGCCTAAGGATTTCAGCTTGGAAGTAAAGCCCAGCGGGATCAGTGTCACATCCGCTGAATTTGCAACATTGATCTTATAAACTCCCTTCTTATCATAAGAAGGCACATACAGATACCCCTTCCTCACACAGCATTTTACATTCCGTTCCGGATAGGAACCGTCCTTTGCCCTTGTGCCCACTTCCGAAAGCTTCGCCTTGGACAGTGTCCAGCTTCCCTCCGTAAAGGAATAATCCTTTTTGGAGATCCGGATCCACACCATCTTCGCATCCCCGGAAGAATTCGGCTCATTGGAAAATCCATACCAGTATCCGTCATGCCCGTCCATAAATTCCCCGTACTTTGTATAATCCCCCAGGAACGTAAAGCTTTCCGTTGTCAGTGTCTGTTCCTCCAGTACGGTATAAGTGGTATCATCCAGTTTCTCATTCAGCCCGATGTTAAACACCGGGATCCGGATCTTCGTAATGGTCACACTGGAAGTCCCAAAGGTGACGGAATACAATAGGTTCTTTTCAAAATCCAGCTCCACTGCCTCAAACAGTGTCATCTGCCTCGCCTTCGGGATATCCCCGATATCCACCTTTTTCAGAAGCAGGAACGTGCTGGCATCCCCTGCCGCACTGCCAAAAGCATTCTGCCCGCCCAGGGCACTGGTCAGTGCCACAGCTGCAATATTCCCGTTTCCCTGGCTGGGAGTGAACTCCCACACAAACTTATATCCATTGTCCAGTTTCTTGCTCTCCGTCTGGTTCAGGCTTCCCCTCGCCACATTGGAACCGGAATTAACATTGTTGGAAGCATAAGCCACCGGCAGGTTCTTCCCCTGCTCGTAAATATGATCCGCCTTTTCTTCCAGCACTGCCGGAAACAGCAGGATCCCGCCGATCATGTTCAGGCAGATGGGAAGCAGCGTCCCGTTCCACAAAACAGAATTGTCATACTCCCCGCTGGCTTTCAGATAAATCCCCATGGGATTCAGCCCCAGAATATTATTCACCGCTTCTGTGATCATGTTCGTCTCCTGCACGGTTTCCACCGCACCCGTATTCGTATCGGTCAGTTCAATGACCATCTCACCTTTTAATCTCATCACACGCCCTCCATTTCTACCGGCCTGCAGAAACCGCTGATTCCCGCTTTCTCAGCAAAATACACCTCAAAGCCTCTGTTCACTGTCTCCTTCATCTGCATGGACAGCGAATCCCGGAAACCATTCACATCCAGTCCACCGCCAATGGCAAATCTCCTGGTATAATCTTCCACCTCAAGCTTTCCGTCCCAGGCTTCCCCAGCCGCCATTGCCTGTCCGCTGACAGAAGCAATGCAGTTTCCCATATCAACCGTCCCGCTGCCATTCTCCATCCAGAGATACACATTGAACGTATTCGTATAATTGGCAACGATCTTCTCAATGGGATAATACAGCGACAAAATATGTTTCCCGGAATGCCAGGTCTCCACCGGACAATGCTCCACAATCTCCTCGTTATTAAATTCAAAGACCACATGGCAGACCGCCTGCCCGTCCTCCTGCCACTTCACCGGCAGGCTCACATCCACAGAAACCTCCGAACCACTCCAGGATCCAGATCCGGATCCGGAATCTGATCCACCAGAGACATCATCTGTACTTCCTGTATTCTCATTCCCGGAAGTATTTCCACCTTCATTCCCTGCCGCATCATTTTCAGAATTTCCTGCATCCGATGTCTCCCCAGTTCCATCAGAACCATCCGTGCCATTTCCAGTTCCACTGCCACTTCCGCCCGGAAAAGGAATCACCACAGTCCCGGAAGCCTCCGCAGACCGTTCCACCGGATCCGCAGCCACATCCACAACAACCTGTGCAAAGAACTGCATATGGTTCTCTTCGTAAGAAGCAAACTGGATACTGATCAGCTTCACCCTGGTCTGCCCGATCTCATGCGCGGAAGCATTGGTAAATGTATGGATCCCGATCTTCCCAGTCTTCGCATTATCCTCAATCTGGTTCAGCAGCCCCGAAATATTCTTGTCATTCCTTGACTTTGCCTGAGCCAGCCTCGGGTTCTTCCCCACACATTTCAGGCTCTGCTTTCCCCCGATCTTCTGTCGGATGGAAGTGATGCAGGTAATCTGTCCCTCATCCGCCTGTCCTCCTGCAAATGTCAGCACATCCCCCGGATCCAGGGCAGGGTTCCCGATGGTATCCGAATCAAACGGCACATACCGGATCACGGACAGATCTGTCAGGATATTCCTGCACAGCATCTCTCTGGTCTCCTTTAACCCAAACTGCAGAAGCGGATTCACTCCCAGATTCATGGTCAGCCCGTTATCCGGATCCAGCGCATAATACTCTGCAATCTGCGTCTGCTTATTCGTGGAACTCACCGCCGTATACCTGGTAATAAAATCCGAAAAACTGGAAGAAAACCGGTGTCTCTGCTCCACCTTCATCACAGGATCCTTCCCGTATTTTCTCAGTTCTAGCTTTCCCTCCCTGTTGATAATAAAGAAACCTCCCAGAACCTGTGCCACATAAAACAGCACGTCCCGGCAGGTCTCAATATCATTTTCAGTATAAACAGAAAGCGTCACCCCGCCATTCGGCATGGCATCAATCTCCGCCCTCTTATTCGCAAGCTCCACTTTGCATCTCTTACAGCACAAAGCAATAAAATCATAAGCAGTCCCCACAGTCTCAAACCCGTTGAAACTCTTATCAAACCGCAGCATAAAATCATAAGCTTTCAGTTCCAGGCACTTCGCCAGACGGTTCGCCTCACTGACCTCAAAAACTCCCATCGGCACATCTTCCACAGAGCCATCCGCCAGCACCAGATGAAACACCAACGACACCTGTGCATCTTCCAGTGTATACCGGTCAATGTCGCTCAGAAGCGTGATCCCCATCTCCGCCGCATACACCGTCCCCAGTTCAATCTCCGTGCTTCCACAGCACTGCCTGGTAATATATCCGGAACCCTTCACAATCTCCTTCGCCCCGAACTCATAAAACACTCCGGCCTTCGTGACGATCGTACCCGTCCAGTAATATTTTCTTGTATTGCTTTTCACAGCCCTCAGAAATCCATCCGACACCGGATACATCCCGCACCTCCGTTTCCGCACGAAAAAAGCACCAGCCACCATAATTGACCGATGCTTTCCCATTTTTACTATTACAGCCAGTTCCTTCCCTACCTGTTATATGTCCAGTGATCCAGATACCACTGATGCAGTTCTTCCGTTGTCCTGCAGCACTCTGCAATCTGTCTTCCCTCTGAGATCCACTGACAGGTTTCATTCCGAAATGTATCAATGTCCAGAGCATGAAACTTATACGTTCCACCACGCATGTGCATGACCTCATCATCACACTGAAACTCAAAATAATCATCCCCATCCAGAATAACCTTTCCCGTCAGATTCCATATCCACGACCACGAAGGATCATCCCCAGGAACACAGATGGACAGCCTTCCATCTTCCTGAATAAGAGGAGCCACTGCAATATTTTTCATTCTTGGCATATACGGCTGTTCAAACCAGTATGCTTTCTTCTGATTCATTCCTTCTCCATGTCAATTAACAATTCTACTATTCAAAGCAACTCAATAGTTTATTATTTGTTTTCCAAAAACTTGATAATTTCATCAACCAGTTCAGGATGCCATGCATCAGAATTAAACACACCTTTATGCCACATTGAAAACTTAGCTCCTTTATCAGTAGTCCCCCAACCATTAGCATAATGAACTAGCAGTCCCATCTGTTCCATAATTTTATTTAATGCATTTACGCTTTTTACATTATACCCAAGTTTCTGCAATTTCTCGACAATCTCTCTTTTGTATAAATCTCCCATGAAATTGTACGGCATGCTTTTCCCTCCTGATTAATCGTTAACAACAGATAAAACTCGCATTAATTTTTCACTTGATTTCTTTTTTAGTATAGCATTTTCCTACATTTCTTTCAATGTAAAACTCACTGTCCACAGCCCCTTATAGCTGGTATCCTTTTTCAGCTTCGCTTTATACCCAGTCACATACATCTCAGACAGTTTCAGCTCCGATGTCTCCACATCAAAATACTGCACGCTGATCTTATCCAGTTTCGCATACCCTGCCAGCTTCTTAAGCCACTTCGCCGTAACAGAAAACGACACCGGGATCTGCGCAACGCCATGCCGCACCACATCCCTCTGCGTCGTCCCTGCCTCCGTCTCACCACCGGAATCCGCTTCCACATCCTCCAGCTCCACCTCATAGGAATCTCCGGATTATGTATATACCACATATGTCTGGTATTCCGGGACATGATGGTCACATCCCGGTCATCCATATAAATTATTTCAAAATATCCCGGATCCAGACATTCAAGATCTTCCCTGCTAAACACCTGGTGCCTCCTTTCCAGAATACCCTTCCAGTGCTTTCTCCATGATTTCCTGCACCGCTCCGGCATCCATCTGCCCAAAATACCTCTCATACAATTCCACCGGCAGCTTCACAGACACACTCTGCGGCTTCTTCTGTTCTTTTCCTACCAGGACACTTTCAACCGCCTCTTTCGTAATCTCCTTTCCCATCTTCTGCAGTTCCACTGCCTGCTTCGGTTTCAGTTTCTTTCCTTCTGCTTCTGCCACCTGCTGGATCATCTTCTGCATCTTCACATTCAGATAAGACAGATCCACAGCGGCTACCATTGCCAGCGTCCCCTTATCAACGGCATCCTTAAACTCCGGAATCAGCCGGTCCAGCCGCATGTATCTGGCAATATTCCTTCCAGTCATTCCATATTCCTCACCAAGTCCATCACGGCTTTTCTGTGACTTGTGGACATCATGTCCACAGGTTCTCTGTCTGGACTTGTGGACATCGTGTCCACAGGTTTCTTCCAGAGCCTCAATCTCCTGCCGAATATCATTTCGTTTCCCCTGACTGCTTATCTTTTCATAACGTGCCACCAGCACTGCTGCCTTCTCTGATGGAAGCAGTTCTGCAAAAGATCTCTGCAACAGGTTTGTCTCGATCACATATACATAAGCATCCTCATCAGACAGATCTGTCTTCACTATCGCAGGCACTTCCGTCAATCCTGCTATCTTCGCCGCATTGGTTCTGTTATGCCCTGCAAGCATCTCATACCCCCTTGCAGCCTTCCTCACGATCACCGGATTCAGCACACCATACGCCCTGATGCTCTGTACCATATCTTCCAGACGGTCTCCCTCATACAGCCGGAATGGATGATCATAAAACGGATGGATTTCCTCAACAGGAATAGAAACAATCCCGTTCACAGCCACTGACGTATCCTGCACCGGATCCTCAGCAAGAAGATCCAGTGCGTCCTGAAATACTTTTCTTTTTGGTGCATTAGCTTTCATCCCCAGCCACCTCCTCTGCCAGATTCCGGTATGCTTTACAAGCCTTATTCTCCGGTGCATACTCCAGAAGCGGCTCACTGTAATAAATTGATTCTCCCACCTTTACTGTATTCGGTATGATGCTCTTGAAAATTCGGATCTGTCCATCAAAAGTTTCCGTCAGCTGTTCTGTGATTACCTTGCAGAGATTTGTTCTTGCATCACACATAGTCAGCAGGATTCCTGAAATCTGCAGGCGGTCATTCAGTCTGCTTCTGACTTTCTTCACTGTCCGGATAAAATCCTGCAATCCCATCATTGCCAGAAGCTGCGGATTGACAGCAATAATCACCTCATCAGCCGCCGTCAGTGCGTTAATCGTCAATGTTCCGAGCGATGGACAGGTATCTACAATAATATAGTCATACAGCCCTCTCAGCGGCTCCAGAATGCCGGTCAGCATCTTCTCTGAACCCATCTCCATCCGCAGCTTACTGTCCACTGCTGAAAGCATCATGGATGATGAAATAAAGTCCACGCTATTTCTGCTCTGAATAAACTCTGACAGATCCGGCATTTCCTCATCTTCCAGCCGATTCATCATCAGATGTCCAATCGTCACCGGCACAGCCGCAGGATCTTCAATTCCGAAGCAGGTTGTCAGATTTGCCTGGCTGTCAAAATCAACAGCCAGAACCCTTTTTCCCATCTCAGCCAGTGAATAAGCCAGGTTCCAGGAGCTGGCAGTCTTGCCAACTCCCCCTTTAAATGATCCGCACATGATAATTCTTGCCACACTTTCTCCCCCTCTCATGCTTTCTTTCCATAACAGCCAGCACTCTGCTCTGCCACATATTTTGCAGTAATTTCTTCTTTTTCATTCTGGTATCTGATTTTCAGTTTCTTAATCTCCTCATCCATAAATGCTGTTTTTGCTTCCTGCTCCTGTGCTTTATTCACATCCGGCGTGATAATCAGCTGACCATTTTCACATTTCACCTGCACATAATCCCCAAGATGAAATCCCAGTTCTTCCAGCCACTTTCCTTTTAATGTAATTACCGGAACCGTCTCATATTTATAACCGCTCTGTCCACAAACCTTCATATTTCTTACATTTTTCTTTGCCATAGAATTGACTCCTTTCAGATTTGACTAATAGATTTTCAGATAAAAAGAAAAAGCCGCTGACACGTTATTTTCTAACGCATCAACAGCTTCTGTCTTGCTTTGTTTCAGTGTATTATTCGGTTTTGTAAAGGTTTATTTGCTTTCAGCATTTTCCCTGATACGGTAATAATCATCCATATCAATGCCTATTTTTACCTTGGCATCTGGTTTTCGTTTGCCCAAAAGGCACACAGTCTCCACCGAATCGGTGACCGGGAACATATCAACCGGCTGCATCTTCTTCACCAGATAATCTCTCTTTGTAAGATATGCAAGGTCTCTGGCCAAAGTCTCCGGATTACAGGATACATAAACGATCTTCTCCGGGGAAAGGCTCAAAAGAGAATGCAGGAATTTACGGTCACTTCCTGCACGCGGAGGATCCATAAGAACTACATCCACTTTTTCCCCTTCTGCAGCCATTCCTTCCATAAACCAGCCGGCATCCCCCGGAACAAAACGGACATTACGAATCTTGTTCTCTCTGGCATTCATTCTGGCATCACGGATGGCATCACGGTTCAGCTCCACACCAATGACGTCTCTGGCATTTCTGGAAGCAATGATCCCAATGGTACCTGTTCCGCAGTAAGCATCGATCACACGCTCTTTCCCTGTCATTGCCGCAAACTCCATGGCTTTTCCGTAAAGCACTTCTGTCTGCACCGGATTTACCTGATAAAAGGAAGACGGTGAAATACGGAAGGTCAGTCCCATAAGACGGTCTTTGATAAATCCCGGTCCGTAAAGTACAATATTCCGGTCTCCGAGAACCATGCTGGTCTGTCTGTCATTGACATTGAGTACTACAGTTGTGATCTCCGGATGTTCCTTGCGGAGAGCTTTTACAAAATTATTCTTGGACGGAAAGATCGGTGAAACCGTAACCAGAACTACCATGATCTCCCCTGTAGAAAATCCTCTGCGCACAAGCACATGTCTGAGAAGTCCGTAACCTGTGTCCTCATCATAAGTCTTGATCTTAAAAGATTTCAGCATACCACGGATGGTACGGATGATCTCCTGGCTCTTTTTATCTTCGATCATACAGTCGTCTACAGAAACGATCCTGTGGCTCTTTTCCTCATAAATGCCGGAGATCACATTTCCTTTCCGGTCACGGCCAAACGCCGCATGCACTTTATTTCTGTAATAATAAGGATCTTCCATTCCGATGATCGGCTCAACTTTACCGAATTTTTTCAGAAGGCCTTCTGTAATTTTCTGTTTCTTGCGAAGCTGATCCTGATAGGGCACTCCCTGGTAACGGCATCCTCCGCATTTCTTCGCAACTGAACAGACTGTTTCTTTCTGCTCCATTTATATCTCTCCTCTTTCACGGGCACAAAAAAGATGTTCCCAGTTATTTTCACTGAGAACATCTTAGCAGACCTTATGTTTTTTTACAAGAAAATCCTTGATTTATGCCTGATATGGCTCGTTAAATACAAGAATATGTCTCTTCACATTCTCATAAGTCCCCTGAACCATAGCCTCATTGAGATCAAAGAAATTATGTTTGTCTGTGGATGCCATATATTTCTCCACATGAGCAGTCAGGCTGTTAAAGCTTGCTGTGGCAATATTCACCTTGCGGATACCAAGAGAGATCGCTCTCTGGAAATCTTTGTCCGTGATACCACTGCCGCCATGAAGAACCAGCGGAATGTCCACTTTCTCATGGATCTTCTCCAGTACATCAAAAGCAAGAGTCGGTGCTACCGGATAGTTACCGTGTGCATTGCCGATGGCAACTGCAAGAGCATCGATACCTGTCTCTCTTGCATAAACAACTGCATCATCCGGGTCTGTGCAGCGGATACCATGGTCACAGCTTCCATCCTCACTTCCGCCTACAAGACCAAGCTCAGCCTCAACGGTGGCGCCATATTTACGGGCTTTCTCCACAACCGTCTTTACCTTGGCGATATTTTCCTCAAAAGGAAGAGTGGACGCATCCAGCATAACGGATGTAAAACCAAGCTCCAGAGCCTTGTCAACCGTCTCAAAAGTAAGGCCGTGATCCAGATGGACAGCCACATCCACCTTGGCTTCTTTTGCAGCCTGCACCATCATCGGTCCCATCAGATGAAGCGGGGAATTCTTGAGACGAACCTCCGCGATCTGAAGGATGATGGGTGTATTTAATTCTTCTGCGGCGCGGATCGCACCTTTCACCATCTCCATATTACCAACGCTGAAAGCACCACAGCCAATATTCTTCTCCTCGGCACGCTTCAGCAGATCTTTCATTTTCACAAGTGCCATGACTGATCCTCCTGTCCTGTTAATCGTACACTGTTTACAGAAAAAGCGGTGTCCACGCACTTCTGGCCGATACCGCTTTTTCCGTCTGATTTATATTATTTATTATTTAGAGTCCTGTCTTCTCGGCAATGAATTTTCTTGCACGGATCGCATACTCAAGCGGATTAGCCTTAGCCGGATCCTGCTCAGCCTCTACAACCATGTATCCTTCATAGCCAGCCTCTTCCAGAACTTTGAAGATCGGATCATAGTTGATGCATCCATCTCCAGGAATTGTGAAGGCACCAGCTCTTACACCTGCAAGGAAGCTCATGTTCTCTTTCTTAACCTGCTCAACAACTTCCGGACGGATGTCTTTCAGATGAACATGTTTGATTCTGTGAACATACTTCTTAACAACTTCAAGCGGATCCTCTCCACAGTATGTAAAGTGACCGGTATCAAAAAGAAGGCTTACATACTCAGGATCTGTATTCTCCATCATGCGGTCAACCTCAGCAAGGCTCTGTACAACAGTACCCATATGATGATGGAAAGTAAGGGCAATGCCATACTCCTCTTTGGCGATCTTACCAAGTTTGTTCATACCTGTGCAGAAAGTATCCCACTCCTGGTCATTCATCTCATATTTATGGCCGAAGATCGGAGTATCCAGCTGACCCTGAACACTGTAGCTCTGCTCAGAAGCGCCAATAACCTTAGCCCCCATAGCTTTCAGGAAAGCAAGCTGTGCACGGAACTCTTTCTCAACTTCCTCAAATGGTTTGGTGATAAGGAAGCTTGAAAACCACTGGTTACAGATCTCAACACCGCGGAGTTCAAGAGCTTTCTTGAGAACTTCCGGATCTTTCGGATATTTGTTACCAACCTCGGAACCTGTGAAACCGGCAAGGGCCATCTCACTGACACACTGCTCAAAAGTATTCTCTTTGCCAAGGTCCGGCATATCATCGTTAGTCCATGCAATTGGTGCAATACCAAGTTTTACTTTATTCTTATCAAACATTGGTCAATTCTCCTTTATTATTTGAATTATTCCATAATCTCAGAAATCTTAACCGGTCTGTGCTCCTCGCTGGATTTCTTAGCTGCAAGACCCATTAATACCGGTTTCAGACCATCATAAACATTAAGAGGTGTCTCTTTGTCATTAACGATGGCATCGATAAATGCTGCAACCTCTTTACCGTAAGCATCCATGTATCTCTCAAGGAAGAAGAACATCGGTTTCTCACCGGTAACACCTTCAGCATTGCTGATCACTGTGGAAGACTGGCTGTCATTGGAAATAGCTGCCATACCCTCAGAGCCGAATACCTCTGCTCTCTGATCATATCCATAGGAAGCTCTTCTGCAGTTATCGATAACAGCGATGGCTCCGTTCTCCATCTGAAGAGTGATAACAGCTGTATCAACATCTCCTGCCTCACCGATAGCCGGATCAACCAGGTTCGCACTCTGAACATAAACCTCAGTAGCATCACAGCCTGCAAGGAAACGAGCCATATCAAAATCATGAATGGTCATATCCAGGAACATACCACCGGAAACCTTAACATAATCAATGCTAGGCGGCTCAGGATCGCGGGAAGTAATCTTGATGATCTCCGGTTTACCAACCTTACCAGCTGCAACAGCCTGCTGAAGAGACTCAAAGTTGTGGTCAAATCTTCTGTTAAAACCAACCTGATATTTCAGATTCGTGCCCTCAAGAGCATTGATAACCTCTTTGATCTTGGCAATATCATGATCGATCGGTTTCTCACAGAAAACATGCTTGCCAGCCTTGATAGCCTCAACAGAAATCGGAGAATGAGTATCTGTAGAAGAACAGATCAGAACTGCGGCAATCTCAGGATCGTTGATGATCTCCTTATAATCCTTAGTCGTATGCTCAACACCCATGCTCTTAGCCCATGCAGCAGTCTCATCATTTAAGAACGGATCAGCAACAGTCTTGATCACTGCATCCGGCACCCTTGTTGTGATACTGGTGATATGAACTCTACCAATTCTACCTGCTCCGATAATACCAACTTTAATCATAGTTTTGATCTCCTTTTGATTTATTTTCCCAATGTTATCCTCTTGCGTGTCCGAACACGCTCTTTATGCTTAATATAATATCATCGTAACCCACAAATCGCAACCCCTAATATTGTACAATATTACCATCTTTTTTCTATTAAAAATGACGAGAACTATTTTTAGCTGCAATATGCAATATTTTTAGGTCAACTTCACCACAACAATTCCAACACATCCCCACACTACTCCATATCAAAGCCACACTACCACTGCTATCCAGCCAAGCGCCACCCTCCCATCAGACAAACTCAGCTTCTACACCTCCAAGCGTCCAGCACAGCGCCGACGCACACCACCCTCCCGTCACGCAAGCGTAAACTCAGCCCCTCCAACTCCAAGCGTCCAGCGCAACGCCAACGCACACCACCTTCCCGCCATGCAAGCGCAAACTCAGCCTCTCCAACTCCAAGCGTCCAGCGCAGCGCCGACCCACACCACCTTCCCGCCACGCAAGCGCAAACTCAGCCTCTCCAACTCCAGGCATCCAGCGCAGCGCCGATGCCCGCCACCTTCCCGCCACGCAAGCGCAAACTCAGCCCCTCCAACTCCAGGCATCCAGCGCAGCGCCGATGCCCGCCACCCTCCCGTCAGACAAACGCAAACTCAGCCCCTCCAACTCCAGGCATCCAGCGCAGCGCCGATGCCCGCCACCCTCCCGTCAGACAAACGCAAACTCAGCCCTTGCAGTCGTCCAGCGAAGCGCTGACGACCCACAACCTATCCGTCAAACGACCTTATTTCTCGCTGGATGCACCAGCCGTGGAAGGGGATGCTGTCTGGCTCTGCTTCTGCAGGAGGGGAGCTGATTCTTGGGCGGCGGAAATCTGCGTTGTTTTACAAAAGTCCGCTGTCTGAGCGGCAGCAGGCCGCGAGTTCGGACTTTTGTAAAACGGTTTTAGCAGAATTCCGGCGCCCTAGAAGCCAGCCCCCGACGAAGCCGCAGACCAGACAGCATCCCCTTCCACGGCGTCCGGTCCGTCCATCCGCACAAAAAAGGAGACACCCCCATTTCAGTGTCTCCCCTCCGGAATCGTATACTCATTTCTTATATATATCTCCGTAAACAACTTCTCCCTATCCGGTTCCTCCCCATTAAACAGCAGTCTAAACAAAATCATCACCGGCTCATACCCCTGAATCCTAGCATCCTGCCCGATCAGAAAATGAATAAACCCTTTCCTCATCAATTCATAATTCCGCCCCATAAAATCATTGGCAACCATCTTCACCAGCCCCATCTTACCAGCCTCGGCAATGGCCCGGCATACCCCCTCCTCACCATGAGAAGTAAGATAAATCCCCGCAAGATCCGGAACCTCTTTAAAAATCTTCTCCGCAACCTCTCTGGCCCGCACATTCTCCTCAAAACAATACTCCGGCCCAATGATCTCAATCCCCGGATACTTTTTCCTCATCTCAGACCGAAACCCCGACACACGACTGCTAAGAGAAGTATTGGTCCTGTAACCAGAGATAATGGCAACTTTCCCCTTTCCCCCGGTAAGTTCTCCCATAAGCCCCGCAGCCGCCCGTCCACACTGCACACCATTCTGCCCCACAAAACAAAGCCGCTTCGTATCCTCCACATCGGAAGTAAAAGTCACCACTGGAATATGATACTCTTCCACAAACCGGTCGATCTCTTTTTTCACCTCTTCGGCTTCAAGAGGAACCATCGCAATACCGCTGACTTCTTCTTGCCGCATTTTTTCCATGGCAAAAAGAACATCCTCTGCACTTTGATGCTCAATGGTATGGATCAGCACCGTGCCGCCCAGATTATCGACTTCCGCCCTGGCCTCCTCAACACCCTTCATGACTTCCTTCATAAAAGGAGTCTCCGCACCCTGAAGGATCACGCCAATCTTGATATTATTTCTACTCATGGACAGGGCACGGCCCAGCTGATTCGGTTTATACCCCATCTCCTCCGCGATCTGCCGGACCCGTTCTGCCACTTCCGGCCTGATACGCCCTCTGTTATTCAATGCTCTGTCAACGGTTCCTCTGGAAACACCAGCAGCCTCTGCAATCTGTCTTATGGTAACACCCATGTTCTTGCTCCTCTTCTCTGCTATACCCTATGATATGCCGGAACCCTTCCGGTACTCCGCAGGGCTCATCCCTGTGATCTTCTTAAATGTCTTGGAAAAATAGTGGTAATCTCCGAAACCGGAGCGCAGGGCCACATCCTTCACCCTGCAGTTCGTCCCGGAAAGAAGCTTCTTCGCACAGTCAATCCGAAGCTCCTGCACATAATTGGAAAAACCAATCTTCATCTCCTGTTTGAAAAGATAACTGAGATAGGCAGGATTCACCTCCGCCGCATCTGCCGCATCCTGGAGGCTGATCTGCTCTTCATAATGTTCCCGGATAAACTCCAGCGCCTTTTTCACAGCAGCAGAAATCCCCTCCGGAACCACATCCTCTCCTCCTGCAAAAAGTTCCGAAATACAGGAATTTCCCTTTTCCCGGAATTCTTCAAAATCTTCGATTTCTTCATACCAGATTGGATCTTTTTCAAGACCTGCTGTCTGGTTCAGTTTCTTAAGCCACTGTACAAGAAGCCTTCCGTCTGTATAACGGTTCTGGCATTCTGTAAGAACCTGCTCCCAGAGTTCTTCCGCCTTTTTTCTGTCTTTTTCTGCTTTCAGGGCAGAAATCTGTCCCTCCAGTCTGTCGGCACTTTCCGGCAGAACACTGTCCTCTTTCTTCCGGCCTTCAAAATAAAGGATCTCTTTTTTCTCATAAAAATGCAGTTTCATCATTTCTCTGGCCTGCTGGTAAGCCTGACGGATTCCTTCCTCTCCCATGCAGACACTGCTGACACTGATGCCGAAATCGCAAAAATCCTCCTGGCAGTGCCGGTAGCAAATAGCCGCAACCTCTGTCAGCCTCTGCTGCATGGCTGAAGTCCTGCAGTCCCTGGAAAGATCCAGAAAACAACAGAAAATCCCTGCACCAAGATAAATCACTTCTGTAAATTCGCTTTCTGTTCCAAGGAGCTCTTCCGTCCGTTCCAAAAGCCTGTGGCGAAAATGATGGGAATACTGTTCCACTTCCAGCGGAGTCCACTGCCGTTCCCGCTCCGCCCATCTCTCCATAAACATGCAGATCACAGCACTGTTAAAATATTTCCCGGCGATCCCGGCTTCCACACGTTTCTCCTCACGTGCCTGGTTTTTCAGCATCCCGGAGATCAGGCCGTTGAAAAAATAATATTTCAGGGCATGGCTTCCCAGATGGATCAGTTTTCTTGCCTGCGCCTGTTCCTGGCTTTTTTTCCTGCGGTTTTCGATCAGCCGGGCTGATTTTTCCAGGGTATCATAGAGACTGTCCTCATCCAGACTGTTTTTCAGCACGTATTCATCCGCGCCAAGGCGCATGGCCTCTTTTACATATTCAAAATCATCATGACAGCTGAGCACGATAATATAGATATCCCTGTTTTCCTCACGGATCTTTCGGATCAGCTCAATGCCATCCATCACAGGCATGGTGAGATCCGTCACAAGAACATCGATCTTTTCTTTCTGAAGAAACCCGTAGGCTTCCTCTCCGTCCTCAGCATCATCCACGATCTCGTATCCAGCTTTTTCCCAGGAATCCAGTGTTTTCAGATAACTCCTTACCAGAAAATCATCATCTGCCACCAGTGTTCTGTACATCAGCTTTTCCTCCCTTCTTCCGGTATATCATAAATTGCTGGCAGAAAGACAGTAACGATTGTACCATTACTGCTGCTGTCATATTTCATTCCACCTTTTTCTCCATAATAAAGCTCCAGTCGTTCTTTTACATTGGGAACTCCCACTGCGGAAAGTCCCTTTGTCTTTTTTTCACGACTTCCCAAAAGATCCCGGATCTGTGCTTCTGTCATTCCTCTTCCGTTATCTTTTACTATAAGGATCAGTTCTCCTTCCTTTACTTTTCCGCTGATCCAGATCTTTCCTGTCTGCCGCTTGATGTCAATCCCGTGAAGAAGGGCGTTCTCCACAAGGGGCTGAAGGATCAGCCTTGGAATATAGCACCGGTATGCTTCCTCGGAAATCTCATACTCCACCTGAAAACTCCCCTGATAACGGAAATCCTGCAGATGGATATAGTTTTTCAGAATATGGATCTCATCAGCAACAGAAAGAAAGCTTCCCTTCTTATTAATGCTGGCCTGGAGAAGCTCCACAAAATCTCCGATAAGGCCTGCCAGCTCTTTCTCTCCTTTTAAGAATGCGGCAAATTTGATGGAATTCAGTGTATTATACATAAAATGCGGTGTGATCTGATACTGCAGTGCTTCCAGTTCCGCATCTTTTTTCTGCTGTTCCTCCTCGATCACCTGGGCGATCAGGTCTTCAATATAATCCAGCATATGATTGAATTCTTTTCCCAGAGTTCCAATTTCATCGGCAGTGGTCACTTCTGTGCGAAGACTTAAGTCTCCCTCGCCTACCTTCTCAATGGTACCGGTCATGGACCGGAGCGGTCCGCATACCACTCTGGAAAGCCACAGTGCCAGAAGCACAGCCACCACAAAAACAGCCCCGAAGATTCCGATCAGGAAAAGCCTCATCTGGGAAAGCCCGCTTAAGACTTCTTTTTTGGGTACTTCCAGATATAACCCACAGTCCGAAAAACTCCCTCTGCTGAAAAAAGAGATCACACCGTTTTTTTCCGTATATCCTTCCATTTTAGGAACATCATGGTCTGCAATCTCAGGAAATGTTTTCCCAAGATCACTGTAATCTTCTGAAGTCACGATCTCATTATTTCCATCCACAAGCAGAATCCTGGTGATCTTCTCATCATTGACAGCTTCCAGATATTCATAATAAATGGCACGTTCCTTGATGTCCGCCGCAACATATCCCAATGTCTCTCCGTTGTCATCTTCCACCTTCTGGATCACCGAAAGAAAACTGCTGCCTTCATGGACCAGGGATTCCACAAGGACCGGAAAAGAATCCTTCCCCTGTACTTCTTCCAGCTCTTCGATCCGCTCTCCTTTAATCCCTTGTTTGTTTACCGGAAACTCTTCCGATGTCACCGCCATTTTTTTATCCGGAAAAACAAAATAAAGCGAGTTGATATCTTTATATTCCCGGCTGTGTTCCCGAAGAAGCCCTGCCATATTTTCCAGACTGTTTTCATTTCCGGTACGAAGGTAATCCGCTGCATTGTTCCGGATCTCTTCATCCCAGGCAGTTCTCGTATTCACATAATAAATCTCTTTCAGGGATTCGTCCAGATCTTTTACTGTCTGCTGCATCCGTCCGTACAGGATCCCGGAATAGTTTTCTTCGATCATCCCTGCCGCCCGGAGATAAAATACCACGGTAAGGGAACCAGCAGTAAACATGGTAACTGCCAGGATCGCCAGCAGGATTTTTGCCCGGATGCTTTTTAACACAAGAACTCCTCCCTTCTGCAAAGCGGATATCTCTCTTCCGCTTCGGCTGTACGCTCATGAACGCAGGAAACAGCAGGAGTGTTTTACCCCTGCCTGTTTTCTGTTTGTGGTTGAATATATGTTTTACAAGTCGATCATAACTGTCCGTGTGCCTCGCGCTCGGTAAGCTCCTGCATGATCGCCGGATACATTTTGTCAAGCTTATATCCGAAAAGCGTTACAATGATCACTGCTGCAATGAGGATCGGTCCGAATTTATAAAGAGAAACGATCATCTCCAGTGCTGTTTCCGGCTGTGCAGTTATTCCTGCAGATGAGCTTACATATCCGGAGCTGCTTAACAGTCCTGTGATCATTGCTGATGCAAGACCTGCACCAACTTTTGTTCCGATGGAACCGCCTGCAAAGATCAGGCTTTCCTGACGGATGTGGTTTTTCCACTGTCCAAACTCAACTACATCACCAACCATACTGAATACAACTGCATTTAACGGTGCAAGTCCGATCGCACGTGTAACACAGCTCATTACCATGAAGCCGAAGCTGTATGGGTTCAAGAAAAACAGAAGCTGTCCGCCAAGTGCAACAAATCCGCCGATAAATGCGATGTTTCTTTTTCCGAATTTCTTGATCAACGGTGAGCAGACGAAGATTCCCACTACCAGCACCAGTGTTTCTGTAAGGAACAGTGCACTGTACATCCATGTATCATTGTTGAAGATATATTTGCAGTAGTACGGAAGAATAGTTCCTGTGATCGTAAAGGATACACTCTGTACTGTCCACAGAATCATTACTGCCCAGAAATACTGATTTGTGAAAAGTGCCTTCAGCATTGTCGGAACCGGAAGCTTCTCATCTTTCTTTCTTGCTTCGATTTGAACCTTCTCCTCACATTTGAAGAAGCAGAGAAGCAGAAGTGCAAGTGCAAGCACTGCCCATACGCTCATAACCTTGATCCATGCAGCCTGATCATTTCCAAGAAGCTTTACAAGCGGCAGTGTACAGGTTGCAGCAACGATCTTTCCGATAGGAGAGAGTCCCATTCTCAAAACACTGAGTTTATCTCTCTCAGATGATTCACGGATCATCATTGATGAAAGACTTCCATATGGAAGATTGATCGCTGTATAGCATATGGTCGTACAGAAGTTATAAGTTACAAAGAGATACAGAAACTGAAGCATCCCTGTTGTATGCGGCACTGTGAAAAGCAGCACTGCTGACAGCGCAAACGGAATGCTCATCCACAGAAGCCAGGGTCTTGATTTTCCCCATTTGGAATTGGTCCTCTCTACAATAACACCCATGACCAGATCGGAAAATCCGTCAAAGCATCTGGAAAGTAACATTACCAGTCCTACTGTTGCTGCGCTGATCCCTACATAATCTGTGTAAAACAGCGTCAGCAGTGTTCCGATCATTCCGAACACGATATTACATCCTACATCTCCTCCAGCATAACACAGCCCTGTTGATACCGAAAGTTTTTTCTTCTTCTCCATCTTATTATCCCGCCCTTTCATTTCTTTTCGTTTTTGCTTTCGACTTCCTTTTGATGATTCTATTTTATCGAAAATACGGGATTATCAAAGTGTGAGAAATTTTAGTTTTTTCGGTATTATTTTTGCCTGACTGTTAAATCTGTGCCAAAGTTTTTCTGGTTCAGATTTCTCTGCATTCTGTTTTTGTCCTATTTTTATGTTTTGTGTTTTATTTTTGGATAAATTCTCTCTGATTCATGTCTGTGTACTTTATGAAGAAGAATATTTATCTTCTTTTATGTATGCATCAATATTTTCCGTGGTAAGCACCTGGGAATCCAGGATCTCATCCTCTCCGGTTCTCTTTCCTTCCAGATCGTTCACAATATACCGGATGGTTTCGTAACCAATCTGATAACCGGACTGGGCACCCAGGGCCACGATACGTCCATCCTGAACTGCTTTCAGAGCATCTTCCTGAGCATCTACAGAAACAATAGAGATTTCCCTCCCTTCCGTTGCCTCCGCAAGTCCCAAGGCCGTCACAGCACTGGTGGTCATGATCCCGTCAAGATCCGGATACTTCTTGAGGATCTCATCCACATCTTTCTGAGAAACCTGCATATTGCTGTAACCGTTTCGCACCATTTCAATGGTGATCCCGGGTTCTTTTTCCATATATTTTTCAAATCCGTTAACACGCATCCGATGCCCTGCCTGATTAAAATCACCGGCGATCACACCGATCTTTCCCTTATGATCCAGGGCCCTGGCAAGCTGCTCGCCAAGCTCATAACCCAGTTTTTCATTGTCAATTCCGATATAAGGTACATCTGCATCTTCTATGGGGGTATCGCAGGCGTACACGGAAATACCTTTTTCCTTCGCCTGCTGCACATACTCTTCGCATTCATAAGAATCAATTGGGGAAACCGCCAGCGCCTGGATATCTGTTTTCAGAAGATCCCTGATCATATTTTTCTGGACTTTTTCCTCTGTCTCAGAATCCGGAGACAGGATCACCACATCCGCATGATATTTTTCCGCCGCATCTTCCATTCCGTCACAGACGGACAGCCAGTATTCGCTGCTTTTGGATTTTGTGACAACACCGATGGTTACCTTTTCCTCTTCTGTTTTCTTTGCTGAGGGCCCGCATCCGGAAAGGCTGCAAAAACTTAAAACTGCCGCCAGAATACAGATATATTTTTTTCTCACGAAGGATATGCCTCCCTTTCTTTTGCAGCTGCCGCTGTTTTTACTACGGAAAAAAAGACTCCGGAGCCTTTTTCTCCGGTCCGGAGTCTTTTCTTATCTGGCATTTCGGGTTTACATGTGCATTTTACCAGAGTTTTCTGTAGATTTCTTTCACTTCTTCTTCGGTTACGTCACGCATGGTATTCTGCGGGCTTCCGCTGTCCATAGCGTCATGTGCCATTTTATCAATTACATTGAAGAATTCTTCTTTGTTGATTCCGAACTGCTCCAGAGTCGGAGTATCCAGTTCATTTACAAGTGCCTCTACTGCTTTCAGGAATTTCTCAGCTGCTTCCTGATCGGAATCGGAGGCATCTGCAACACCGATATCGCGGCCAAGGGCACCAAATCTGTCATATGCTCCAGGAAGCGCAAAGGTAAGGCACTCTTTCAGAAGCATGGCATTGGAAAGTCCGTGTGCTACATGGAACAGTGCTCCGATCGGACGGCTCATTCCGTGGATAATGGTAACAGATGCATTGTTGAATGCGATTCCTGCCTCAAGAGCAGCTACAGACATCTGTACACGGGCTTCTTCGTTCTTTCCGTCTTTGTATGCAACTGGAAGATATTTAAAGATCCTCTTTACTGCAGATACTGCAAAAGTATCAGAAAGTGTCTGTGCTTTTCTGGATGTATAAGCTTCCACACAGTGACAAAGTGCATCAAGGCCTGTTGCTGCTGTGATCTTTGGAGGTGCAGTCATAGTAAACTGCGGGTCGATAATGGCAAGATCCGGCATGAGAACTTTGCCTTTAAGAAGCATCTTGATGTCTTTTTTAGTATCTGTGATGATCGTGAACTGTGTTGCCTCAGATCCCGTCCCTGCTGTAGTAGGGATTGCTGCCATTGGCGGCATCTTTACATCGATCACTTTTCCCATGTAATCGGAAATGCTTCCGCCATTTACTACCAGTGATCCGATAGCTTTCATGGAGTCAATGGGGCTTCCGCCTCCCAAAGCTACCAGGAAGTCACAGTTCTCATCTTTATAGATCTGTAAGCCTTTTTCAATCATGGTATCTGTCGGCTCACCACAGATGTCAGAATAAATGCTGTATGCAATGCCCTGATTTGTCAGCGCCTTCTCAACTTTTGCACAGTTTCCCAGGTCGATCATTACTTTATCGGTTACGATCAGAGCTTTTTTACCAAGGAGTTTCAGTGCGTTTTCCGCCATATCCAGTGCTCCGGAACCGGAAATAATTTCTCCAGGTACAATAAATTCTCTTGCCATTGTCAAAATCTCCCTTCAGTCAGTACAATTTCTTTCATAATAGCAGCAGATTCGCTGCTGTCCGTTTTTTGGGACAGCAACGGTTTCTCCTCGTTCTGCTGCCGGTTATTTACGTGTCAGTATTCGTTTTACCAGATTCCTAGAATTCAGCATCATGAAGCCAGGTATATCTCTCATCCTCGCAACGGTCTGTCTGCAGCCACGGATTTCCATCGATGTGACGGATCATCCAGCATGTGTACATCTGATATCCAGGTGCAACTGCCTGCGGATGAAGCTCTCCTCCGGGAATTGCGGAAAAGCTCTCATCTGTGCTCTTGAATACCTGATCTCCTACAAAGCTTGCTCCGAATCCTTCCGGATGATCGAATTTGAAGAAGTATGTCTCCGGCTGTGGATGTCTGTGTGGCAGATATCCGGACCAGTTTCCTCTGTCGTTGAGAACCTCACCAAGTACCATGTTGGACTCCGGTGAAATGTCATGATCGAAGATGGTGTTTACCCTTCTCTTTGCAACATTTCCGAATTTGCCCACACAGGAATATCCCCACGGAGCATCTTCCGGTTTATAAAGTTTTGCACCGAAATCTTTTTCATTCTTTGTGCACTGAACAAGGATCTGTGACTCTGCATTTGCCACAACTGTGATCTCTGTTCCTGTGCATCCGTGAACGCACCATGGTCCTTCTGTGAACACATCTTTTCTTGTTGCTGTCGCCTCGTTTCCGTTCCATTTATAAGTAATGTTTCCGGAGAGAAGGAGAACTGCTGTCTCCTCACCCTCTCTTAAAAATGTTCTTGTCTCTCCTGCTTTCATACGGTAAACACGGATGTCCATCATCATGGCCTTGTACTCATTATCGTATGTTGTAAGAATCTTTTCGCCTTTTTCGTCATATTCCGGATAACCAAATACTTTACTCATTTTCTTACCTCCCAGATTAGTACAGTCTTGCCTCTTCACGGCCTTTCATAACTCCCTCGCAGGCCTTTCTTACGCTTTCTTTCTCAGATGTTGTTGCAATTCCTACATCCCACCAGGACTCATATCCGTCTGTCATGGTCTTCGGGATAACTTTCAGATCAAAGAGGCATGCAACATCCTGTTTCTTGGCATCTTCCAGAGCGTCAACAAGCTCCTGGATGGTGCGGCAGGTATAAGTCTTCAGGCCATAGCCTTCGCCGACTTTTGCATAATCTACAGGGATCAGGTCTCCGGTCGGTTTCTTACCGTCAGTGTAACGGAACTCTGTTGCAAGGCTTCCGATTCCGTGGTTCATCTCAAGGTTATTGATGCAGCCAAATCCACAGTTATCAAATACCATGATGTTAACTTTCTGTCTCTCCTGCATGATGGTCATGATCTCACTGTGGAGCATCTGGAAGCTGGAGTCACCAACTACGCAGTATACTTCGTTGTCCGGCTCTGCGAATTTTACGCCAAGGGTAGCGGCAACTTCGTATCCCATGCAGGAATATCCGTACTCTGCATGATATCCGCCACGTTTGTCTGTTCTCCACATACGCTGCATACAGCTTGGAAGAGAGCCGCCTGCTGTGATGATGGTTGCATCTTTGTCGATGGTTCTGTTGATTGCTGCAAGTGCTGCTGTCTGTGTGATCTTTCCGTTTGTAAGTTTTACATACTCCGGAATGGTACGTGGATCTCTTGCCTTGATCAACGGCTCAAAGTCATCTCCTGTGTACTCGATGCTTCCCAGACGCTCCATCTCTTTATCCCATGCAGCTTTTGCTTTCTCGATCTCATCTGTGTATGTGGATTTATATTCTCTTGCACGAAGTTTCTCTGCAAGTGCTTCTACGGTAACTTTTGCATCGCCCACTGCTTTTACCGCATCCATCTTGTATGCGTGGAATCTGCAGTTGTTGATGCTTACGAACTGAACATCCTCGTTCTGGAACAGATGCTTGGAACTTGTTGTAAAGTCAGACATTCTGGAACCGATGGAGATTACCACGTCGGCGTCTTTACCGATGATGTTGGAAGCATAGGTTCCTGTTACACCGATACCGCCAAGGCAGTATGGATTGCTGGACTGGCAGGCGCTCTTTCCGGCCTGTGTCTCACCAAAGGGGATCTTGAACTCCTCACAGAATTTCTCAACGGTTTCTCCTGCTTCTGAATAACGGACACCACCACCAACAATAACCAGTGGTTTCTTGGCTCCTGCGATGATTTCTGCCACATCCTCAAGCTCTTCGTCTACTGCAACCGGTCTTGTGATTCTGTGTACTCTTTTCTTGAAGAAGTACTCCGGGAAGTCAAAGGACTCGCCCTCAACATCCTGGCAGAGTGCGATACAGCATGCACCTGTCTCAGCCGGATCTGTAAGAACTCTCATTGCGTTGATAAGAGCTGTCATAACCATCTCCGGTCTTGTGATCCTATCCCAGTATTTGCAGACTGGTTTGAATGCATCGTTTGTACTGATGGCAAGACTGCTGCTCTGCTCCAGCTGCTGAAGAACCGGGTCAGGCTGACGGGATGCAAAAGTATCTGCCGGGAATACAAGAAGCGGAATGTTGTTTACTGTAGCTGTCGCACATGCGGTTACCATGTTTGCGGCTCCAGGTCCGATGGAAGAAGCGCATGCGATAATTTTCTTACGGTTGCTCTGTTTTGCAAAAGCGGTTGCAACGTGGCACATGCCCTGCTCGTTTCTTCCCTGAAGAACCTTTAACTGGCCCGGGTTGGTATCCAGTGCCTCACCAAGTCCTACGGCAATACCGTGTCCGAAGATCGTGAAAAAGCCTTCTACAAATTTTGTCTCCACTCCGTCCATGGAAACGTACTGATTATCCAGGAATTTTACAATTGCTTGTGCAGTTGTCATTCTTACTGTCTTTGCCATTTTTTCCACTCCTTTTCTTTATACTCTTGCGATCATTTCGCCGAATTTTTCTTTTTCTTCTTTAATGAATGCGTGAACTTCATCTGGTCCCGGAAGGGAGTCGGAGCAGTTGTTGCTCTTAACCATCATGGATGCCTCTGCGGAACCGAACTCCAGACAGTCGATGATCTCCCATCCCTGATACAGTCCATACAGGAATCCGGAGCCGTATCCGTCACCGCCGCCGAAGCCTTTTCTTGCCTCAACCGGGAATGGCTTGATGCTGAATTTCTGTCCGTCGATAGTGTATGCTGTGGAACCTTTCATACCATGTTTGATCACAACGATCTTTGCATTCTTTGACTGCCAGTAAGCTGCACTCTCCTCATCGGTCATGCCTTCTTTGATCAGCTTCTCTGTAAGGTCGAACTCTTCTCTGGAGCCCATAATGATGTCGGCTTCCTTGGCTACGATGGAATAGTAGATGGAAATCTCATCTGCGTTCTTCCAGTTGTATTCTCTGTAATCGATATCAAAGATGATCTTTGTATTTACTTTCTTTGCAAGCATAACTGCTTTGATGGCTGCTTCCCTGGACGGACTCTCTGCAAGAGCTGTTCCTGAAATGAGGATCGCTTTTGCGTTTTTGATGTAGTCCTCATGGATATCATCTACATGAAGCTGCAGGTCTGCGATGCGGTTACGATACATGAGGATGCTGCTTTCCTTCGGAGAAAGCATCTCGGTAAAGGTAAGTCCCAGTTTCTCTCCGTTTGTGCACTTTGTGATCTGTGAGGTATCGATTCCTCTCTCATTGAAATAATCCACTACATACTCACCGAACTGATCGTCAGAAACCTTTCCGATGAATCCTGCTTTCAGGCCATGTTTGGTAACACCTACAGCGATGTTTGCAGGAGATCCTCCTACAAATTTCTCAAACATATGTACTTTCTTCAGGGGTTTGAACTCTTCTTTCACCTGATCGTTGTAAGCAGGGTTGAAATCAATGGCAACTCTTCCAAGGAGTACCAGGTCCATTGGTCTGGATTCATCAAATTCGATATACTTCATGATCTTACCTCCGTTTGTTTGATGGTTTATTTTTTACTTCTTTTTTGTGTGCTTTTTTGTTTTGCGTGCTTTTATTCCTTTTCAGCGTGCTTTCTTGCGTGTTCCTTATGGTGTTAATATAGCACTCTTTTTCAAATTGAGCAAGTACTTCTTTCCATTTTCTTTGTTTTCTGTTATTCTGTACAATTTCTGTGGTTTTATTTTGTTGAAAGTGGATATTGTTGTTACGTGCTTTTACGTGCTTTAGATTTCAGCACGCATATAGCACGCTTTCAAAGTACACATTCCCCATATTATCAGTTCCTCATAGGCTCATTGTCAGAATTTTCGCTTATATTTACTGCAAATATTTCCAATGGCATTCCCCATAGCACACAACAGGGCAGGTCCTTTCCATGCAAAAAAAGCCTGCAGGTTTCTGCAGACTTTTCTTATTTTTCCGTGTGATCTTTCGCCAGATGGCCCGATCACAGATTATATTTGGTTTTGATCTTGATATCTGTAAAAAGGAATTCCCGTTCCGGTTCCTGTCCCTTGGTCAGGATATCTGCCAGGATCCTGGGCGGTTCATAGCCCTGGACATATCCGTTTTGATCGATGAGGAAATCCACGGAATCATTTTTCAGTGCTTTTTCATTCTTCGGTGTCTGATCATAGATCACAACATACGGACGGCGGTCCAACCTGAGCTTATCAAACGCTTTTCCCACTCCAGCCTGGCCGCCGGATACCACCAGGATCCCGCTGATCCCGGACGTGCTCATCATGGCATTCTCGATAATATGCTCCACTTCCGACGCCTCGTCAAAACTTCCGTGAACCCCGGCGATCTCCAGATGCGGAAACGCTTTCTTGGCTTCTTCCACAAACCCATCCACACGCTGATTGTCAACATGGTTGCTGAAATATCCGGTAATGATCAGGATCTTTCCGCTTCCTCTTGTCATCATTCCTAAGAGACCCGCTGCGGTACGTCCGCTCTTACGGTTATCCATTCCCACAAAGCAGGCTCTTCTTGTTCCTACAATATCCGAGTTAAAGGTTACCACAGGAATATTCTTCTCTTCAATGAGAGCATTCAGTTTCTCCCGGACAGCCTCACTGTCCACCGGCATCACCGCAAGGCCACGGATTCCTTCCTGTTCCAGTTCTTCAATGGCCTGAAGCTGTTCGTCCTCATCAACGGAAAGGCCTTCTTTCAGGATCAGCTGGATTCCTTTTTCTTTCAGTTCCTGGGAAGCTTTCTCAATACCACGGTTTACTTCCTGCATAAAAGAGGATCTGGCAAGCTGTGTCACCACTCCGATCTTCAGTCTTTCATCTTTGGCCGTTCTGGAACGTTTCCGTTCTTTCTGTACATATCCCATCTCGTCCGCCAGACGACAGATCTTCTCTGCCACCTCCGGATTGATCCGTCCTCTGTGGTTTAATGCCCGATCTACGGTTCCTCTGGAAACCCCTGCCCGTTCTGCAATCTGCTGTATCGTTACCGCCATAAATCCTTCTCCTGCTTCTGCCTTACTGTATCACTGCCGTTCTCTGTCCGACAATGATCATTCTATATACATTTATATATTTTTTTCGAAAATGTGTCAATATGTAAGCCGTATTATCCATGAACAGATATTTTAACCTCATCCCCGGACAGCCATATGATATGCTTCCTTATAGGACATCCCCGTTTTTTTACAGAGCTTTTTTACACTTTCATATTCCGGGTAAAAATATTCCTTTCCATCAAAAGTGCAGACTTTTACTTCTACCTCCCCCAGAGGGGTTGTAACCGTTCTTTTTTCCCGTTTCAGAATGGTTCTCTCCATCTCCTGACGGCGGATCCCGATGGTCGTCGTTTCTCTGAAAATAATCTGCTCCATTGCCGGAATCTGCTCTTTTTTGCAGAGAACGGTAAGCAGCCATGCCGGGCGGTTTTTTTTCATAAATACCGGCATGTAATTGGCTTCTCTGGCTCCTGCCCCATACAGGCATTCCATAACATAACCCAGGGTTTCTCCTGTACAGTCATCAATGTTAGATTCCAGCTTCACGATGGTGTCTGTTTCCGTGGAGACATCCGTTCCTGAATCATCCCCGGATTTCCGGATCAGCATGGCACGGAGGATTCCCGGACATTTGTACTGGCGCTTGCCGGCTCCGATGCCGATCTTTTCCACGGTAAAATCTTCCGGCAGTTTTTCTGATGTAAGGAATGCTGCCACAATGGCTGCTCCGGTAGGCGTTACCAGCTCGCCCTGTACCGGCGTAATATGCAGTTTCAGATGATGGGCACTTACAATGTTGCTGACTGCAGGCACCGGAACCGGAAGGATTCCATGCTGGCAGCGAATGGTTCCGCTTCCCTCACAGAGTCTTGGAACGATCACTTCCTCCACATCCAGATCATCCATGCAGATTGCAACTGAAAGAATATCCACAATGGAATCCACTGCCCCCACTTCATGGAAATGCACCTGATCTTCCGGTACATTATGGGCTTTCGCCTCTGCATGGGCCAGGATGGTGAAGATTTTTTTCGCATAGGATCTCGCACGGTCTGTCATATCTGCATGGTCGATGATCTCCATGATTTCATTAAGGCCGCGGTGTTCGTGGTGGTGATGACCGTGGTTGGAATGCATCGTTTCTGTATGTGTATGACTGTTTACATGAGCTTCCTGCACACGATGTTCATGAAAATGGGTATGCTCATACACATCCAGGGTGTCATGACCATGTTCATGATGATGTCCTTCATGGCCGTGAGAATTCCCATGATGTCCGTGCAGATATTCCATATCATGATCGTGATTCTCATGTTCCTGATCAAGAAGCACATCAAAATCACAGGCGTCGATCCCGGATTTTACCACTCGGCTGATCTTTATATCGAAGCCTTTTACCGGAAGGCTTTTAAGCGCTCGCTCCAGCTTTTCTCTGTCTGCACCCAGATCAAGAAGTGCCGCAACGGTCATATCTCCACTGATCCCGGAGGTACACTCCAGATATAATTTGTTTTTCATCTATTTTCCCTCCGCAAGCCGATTGATCTGGGTTGCCAGATATCCGGCTCCAAATCCGTTGTCAATGTTTACTACCGCAATTCCGTTGGCACAGGAATTGATCATGGTCAGAAGTGCTGACAGCCCATGGAAGCTGGCTCCATATCCTACAGAAGTAGGTACTGCGATCACCGGGCGTTTCACAAGTCCCCCCATCACGCTTGCCAGCGCTCCCTCCATTCCGGCTACCGCAACCACACAGTTGGCCTCCTGGATGGTATCCAATCTGGAAAAAAGCCTGTGCATACCACTGACCCCCACATCATAGATCCGTTCCACGTGGGTACCGAAATACTCTGCTGTCTGGGCTGCTTCCTCCGCAACGGAAATATCTGCAGTTCCGGCTGTACACACTGCAATTTTTCCAATATGTTCTTTTTCTTTTTCAATCTTCAAAATTCCGGAAACCGGATCATAAACCACCTGAGGAAGGATGCTCTTTACCAGTTCATACTGATGCCTGGACGCCCTTGTTCCAAACACTTCTCCGTCTTCCTCATAAAGTTTCTGGTAAATATTCAAAAGATGTTCATCTGCTTTTCTTGCACAGTAAACCACTTCCGCAAAACCGGTCCGTTCTTTTCGGGTAGTATCCAGCTTCGCATAATCCATTTCCTCATATCCTTCTTTTTTCAGAAGGTTCTCTGCATGCTCCACAGAGAGCCGGCCATTCTTTACTTCTTCAAGAATCTGCTGTAATGTCATTTTTTACTTCCCTGTTCTTCCATAGTATAATAACACAATAGCCAGACATTTGCATTATTTCCGCAAATTGTCTGGCTATCGCCATTTTTCGGGCATCTGCCTGAAGTTTTCCTGTTTCTGTTAATCGATCATTTTCTCATACTGCTCGGAAATCTCATCAATGTCACCATATGCGATCAGTTTTCCTTTTTCAAGGATCATCGCTTTGTTGCAGAGGCGCTGTACCTGCTGCAGAGAATGTGAGACAAACAAAACGGTGACGCCTTTGTCGAACATACTGAGAACTTTTTTCTCACTCTTTTTCCGGAATTTGGCATCTCCTACGGAAAGTACCTCATCCAGGATCAGGATATCCGGTGATACCAGTGTTGCGATGGAAAATCCAAGTCTTGCTTTCATACCGGAAGAATAGTTCTTGATCGGTACATCAATGAATTCCTTCAACTCTGAAAATTCAACAATCTCATCAAATTTCTCTTCAATGAAACTCTTGGAATATCCAAGCATTGCTCCGTAAAGATAAATATTCTCACGTCCGGTATACTGTGGATCAAAGCCGGCTCCAAGTTCAAGAAGAGGAACCAGTCTTCCGTTTTTGATAACTTTACCTTCCGTAGGTTTGAATACACCTGCGATCACTTTAAGCAGAGTACTTTTTCCAGCTCCGTTCAGTCCCAGGATACCAACACGGTCTCCCTTCTGCACCTCAAAATTCACATTCTGAAGAGCCCAGAATTCATTATATTTAATTTCTTTTTTTATGAATTTAATCAGATAGTCTTTCAGGTTATCGACCTTTTCTTTACTGAGATTAAATTTCATACTTACATTGTCTACTACAACTGCCGGTTTTCCCATTTTTCTCTCCTGTAAATCCGCAATTATATATAAAGTATAAAGTCATCCTGCTTCTTTTTGAAACAGATCATTCCAACTACGATTGCAACCAGACTGAATATAAGCGCATAAGCAAAATAGTGCATATTCATCATCTCGCCAAACATGGCTGAACGGAAAATACTGATAATACAATACAGCGGATTAAATTTCAGTATCCATGCAAATCCACTCTTTAAAAGTCTGGAAGGATAGTAAAAGATCGCACAGGTATACATAATGATCATCAGTGCTACTGACCAAAGATATTCCATATCCCTGAAAAATACTCCGATCGTCGCAAGAATCATTCCACATCCATAAGAAAGCAGAAGAACCAGGATCAGTGCGATTGGGATCTGCAGCATATAAATTGTAGGCTGGATTCCCTGTACGACTGCAACGATAGCCAGCACGATCAGTGAGATCAGAAAAATTACATAATTATAAAGTACGCTTGACAGCGGATAAATATACTTCGGCACATAAACTTTCTTGATCATCGCCGCATTCGCCCGGACTGATTTCAGTGCGCGTGTCGTCGAACTTGAATAGTAGCTGTACAGCAGACGGCCTGTCAGGATATATACAGGGAATGTCTTGTCTTTGTTTCCAAACAGAGTACCGAATACGATCGTCAGTACCATCATGGTAAGAAGAGGTTCCAACAGGGACCATATAATACCAAGATAAGAACGTCTGTACTTCAGTTTGATTCCTTTTTTTACAAGTTCTCTCAGAAGAAACCTGTAATGCATAAAAGTATTTACGTATTCTTTCATAGCATCTCCAATATTCAATTTTTTCTTTGTTCACATGGCTGTTAAACATAATATACCATTTTTACAATTCTGGCAACCTTATTTTTTTCCAAAAAAATGCGTCTGAACACATCTTTTTAAAAAAAGCTCAAAAACCGGGGCCGATACAGAAGAAATTCTGTTCCGGCCCCGGTGTACTCCTGGCTGATTTTATATGAAAGGTCTGTTATCTCTTAATATTGAATGCCTTAAATCCCGGGTATACCGCTGCATCCCCAAGCTCTTCTTCAATTCGGAGAAGCTGATTGTATTTTGCAACACGCTCACTTCTGGACGGCGCTCCGGTCTTGATCTGGCAGGTATTTAATGCTACCGCAAGATCTGCAATAGTTGTATCTTCTGTCTCACCGGAACGATGAGATGAGATTGCAGTATAGCCTGCTTTATGTGCCATTTTGATTGCTTCCAGAGTCTCGGATACAGAGCCGATCTGATTCAGTTTGATCAGGATGGAATTTCCGCATCCAAGGCTGATACCTTTTTCAAGGCGCTCGGTATTTGTAACAAACAGGTCATCACCTACGAGCTGTACTTTTCCACCCAGCTCTTTTGTCATGATCTGCCATCCTTCCCAGTCTTCCTCGTCAAGGCCGTCCTCGATGGAGTAGATCGGGTATTTCTCGATCAGGTTCTTCCAGTGCTCAACAAGCTCTGAAGATGTAAATTTCTTTCCACATTTCGGAAGGACATACTCACCCTTCTGGCTTCCTTTCCACTCACTGGATGCAGCATCCATAGCAAGTACAAAATCTTTTCCAGGCTCATAGCCCGCTTTCTTTACTGCCTCGAGAATGTACTCGATGGCTTCTTCATCGCTTCCAAGATCCGGTGCGAAACCACCTTCATCACCAACACTCGTTGCAAGGCCTTTTTCTTTCAGAAGTGCCGCAAGTGCATGAAATACCTCTGTGCACCAGCGAAGTCCCTCTTTGAAGCTCGGCGCTCCTGCAGGCATGATCATAAATTCCTGAACATCTACGGTATTTGCGGCATGTGCCCCACCATTTAAAATATTCATCATCGGAACCGGAAGTCTGTTTCCATTCACACCGCCAAGGAATCTGTAAAGCGGAATGTCAAGGGAAATCGCCGCTGCACGTGCGCATGCAATAGACACCGCAAGAATGGCATTTGCACCAAGTTTGGATTTATCTTTTGTTCCATCTGCCCTGATCATGGCAGCATCCACTGCATAAATGTCAGATGCATCCATTCCTGTCAGTGCATCGTTAATTACAGTATTGATATTTTCAACGGCTTTGGAAACACCCTTTCCTCCGAAACGGGCCTTATCCTGATCTCTCAGCTCAAGTGCTTCGAACTCTCCTGTGGATGCACCACTTGGTGCTGCTCCTCTTCCTATCGTTCCATCTGCCAGATAAACCTCTGCCTCTACGGTCGGATTTCCTCTTGAATCAATGATCTCTCTTCCAATGACTTTCTCGATCTCTAAATATTCCATTTGATATTTATCCTCCTGTCTGGCCTTTCGCCCTGTCCGTAAACTTTGCCCGGGCCGCGTTTTGTCAGGGGATACGGCCCGTCACAATTATTTACGCAATAGTTAGAACCTGCTAACCATTTATAAGTTTACTATACCTAACTTTTGTGGTCAAGAGGGGTTACTGTCATTTTTTTCTCAATTACTTATTTAATCGAATCAAGAAAGTCCCCTGCTGAGTTACGAATGTCCGCCCGACTATTTCGTCAATATTTTCAGAATATTTAACAGAAATGCGAGAATTTTACGTATTGACAAGGCTTTGCAGATTATGATAATATAATCGCCGAAATAAAAACTGAATATGGTTTATGGCAAAATCCTGTCATATATTGGAAACGCACATTCTCCTGAATGATTAACGAACAACACATGCTTTACGGTTTTACATTATCACTTAATCATTTTAAAGGAGGATTTTTTATGCCAAAAAACAAATTTCAGGAAGTCATCTTTACTATCATCATGGTATTTTTCATGGTTTACGCCATGATCTGTTACAACATTGTACTGAATACCGGAGCAATGACAAACAGCGTATTCCTCTCCGCTTTTCGCGAGCTGACTTTTATGGGACCGATCGCCTTTGTCCTTGATTTCTTCCTTGTATCCAAACTTGCCTTTGCCTGCGCGAACCGCATGGTAAATTTTCGTAACTGTCATCCATTCAGTATGATTCTTGCAATTTCTGTTGCCTCTGTTGCCTTTATGTGTCCGCTGATGAGCTTTTTTGCAACTCTTTTCTTTAAACATGCAGGAAATCAGTTTATCGCAGTCTGGCTTCAGACAACTTTTATGAACTTTCCTGTTGCATTTTTCTGGCAGCTGATCTATGCAGGCCCGATCGTACGTTTTATTTTCAGACATATCTTTCCTGAGAAAGAGGATTCAAAAGAAACCGCACCAAATATGTAAAGGTCAGGCGGATACTCTCAATCCGCATTCACTGCGCAGCTCCAACTCGAATAAATGCTTCGCAGTTTATCCAGTAAAAAAGCACATTGCCATGGTTAAACCACACCCCAAAGTCAGACGTTTGGGTGACGCTTTACTCCATGCAATGTGCTTTTTTATACTATACTTTTATATACTATATTTTTTACGTGGCTCTTTTTGATCTGATCTTCTGATCTCTCAGGCTGTTTTCTTTAATTCCGGCATCTTAAAGATCTTCACGATCAGCGGGATCACCATAATGATCCACACAATAGGTTCTGCCACGATCACACCGGTATATCCCAAAAGCGGTACCAGCGTCACCGCGATCACTACTTTTCCGATCATCTCCAGTGCACTGGAAACAAGAGGGATCACCGTTTCTCCCAATCCCTGCATGGCATTTCGAAGGACACTGATCACAGCCGTTACGAAATAAAAAACCGTATCAAATTTAAGATAATTCGTTGCATTGAGGATCACAGTCTCGTTCCGGCTTCCTGTAACCAGATATATCAGCTGTTTTCCAATAGTAAAACTAAAGATCACTGTCATCACAGACCAGATACAGGTATACAGAACTGCCAGGCCGATTCCATGGCGCACGCGGTCCATCCGCCCTGCCCCGGCATTCTGCCCGCAGAAGATCGCCATCGTCTGCCCAAACACACCAAACATGATCATAAACATCTCCGTGATCTTGCGGGCCGCTGTATGGGCCACGATGATATCTCTTCCCAGACGGTTGATGGAAGTCTGCAGCGCCAGAGTACCAAGATTTACAAGAGAACTTACAAATCCCATGGACAAGCCGGAACTCAGCATATTTTTCATCATATTTCTGTCCAATCCTGTAAAATCCTCTTTTTTCAGCCGGAGGATCTCATATCTGCGGATCATATAAAACCAGCATACAAGAAACGCCAAAGTCTGTGAGAGTACTGTGGCAATGGCTGCTCCCTGTACGCCTGCTTTTATCACCAGGATAAAGAACAGATCTCCTGCGATATTTAAAGTCACAGACACCGCCAAGATCACAAGCGGTGTCACCGTATCTCCCAACGCACGCAGCGATGCCGCACAGGTATCATAAAGAAATGTTGTCAGCATGCCTGCGATAATAATAAAAATATATGCTCTGGCAGTTCCCACCAGACGATCCGGCACATTTAAAAATCCCAGGATCGGATGAAGAAACAAAAGTCCCAGAACGGTCAGGGCCAGAGAGATCACACTGCCCATCAAAAGAGACAATGCAAACGATTTTCTCACTTCCTCTCGATTTCCGGCGCCAAATTTCTGTGCAGTTACTATGGCAAACCCATTTGCAAGGCCCATCAGAAATCCGATGATCAGGCCGCTCAAAGGACTGGTAGCCCCTACAGCTGCCAGCGCATCTTCTTTCAGAAAGCTTCCCACGATCCTGGTATCTGCCAGGCTGTACGTCAGCTGCAGAAGATTTCCCAGAAATACAGGAAGTGCAAAGGACAGGATCAGCGTGGAAGGTTTCCCCTTTGTCAGATCTTTCATGTCAGGCCTCCCTCAGTCAATGATATCATTCTGAAAACGAGAAAGATGCTCATAGGGAAGGATCATTCTTCCGCGAAACAGTCCACAGCCGTCATTGATCAGGCTGTTGTTTACCGCACCAAACATATTGACATCCAGTTTTGCCAGATCCAGTCCGAGAAGCCGCATTCCACGTTCGTAAGCTTCATCAAAATAGATGCATTCTCCCTCCGGAATGGTATCTCTTCTTCTGCGCTCACTTTCCTGTTTTTTCTCATAACTTAAATGGTTCGCGGATCCAATCTCTGCCACATCATCCATGTCCTTTGTACGCAGCTGTACTTCCATATAACTTCTGGAGCTGTTATCATAAAAAGTAATATGCAGAGACTGATAATCTTCCTCGCTGTTGTTACAGATATAATCCCGGTAATAAGGTTTTGCTTCCTCGCTTAACAGTGGAGAGGTACTTTCCTGCACGCCTCTGGCCGGCTCTGCGGTAAATCCTCTTTCTTCCAGAAATCCCGGAAGTACATTGGCGATCTCATAAAGATACCGAAGTTCTTCTTCTCTGACATTCTCGCCGTTTTTAAGATGGCATCTCGGCATGGCGATAACGATCCTGTAGGCAATAAAATCCCGGAAGCAGCTTAAGCGCTCTTTGATCTGGGATACGGAAGGATATTTCCCATGCTCTTTATAGTAATCATAGATAAATTCTACTACATATCCATTAAATTTCTCTTCCGCACGGATCAGAGATTTGATCCTTCCCTTGAAGGTAAATGCCAGAAACGGGTATTCCCCTGCCATATATTTATAAAATTCCCGGATCTTCTGGGACTGGGCAGTAAGGAAATCGTTATGTTCCAGAAGTTCCTGGATCTGGATCAGGAAATTACAGTGTACCAGATCGATCTCGTTGCGTTTTTCTTTTGCTTCTGTCCGCAGATCCCGGATATATTTTTTCAGTATCCGAAGAAGGGTATCTCCGGAATACAGGTAATCATTCAATGTTATCATTTGTGTTTCTCTTTTCTTAAAATTTCCTTCTTTCCAGGATTACATATTTACCACTACTTTTTCAACCAGTTTCTGGAAAAACTCCGCTATACGGTCTGCTGTCTCCTGCACTTCTTCATGGTTCAGCGCTTCTTTTGAAATCCCTGCTGCCATATTTGTGATACAGGAAATTCCGCAGACTTCCATTCCCATATGACGGGCTGCCATAGCTTCACATGCGGTACTCATTCCGACAGCATCACCGCCCCAGCGCTGAGCAAGTCTTATCTCTGCCGGGGTCTCATAGTTAGGTCCTGTAAACTGCACATAAACCCCTTCCTTCAGTTCAATTCCACATTCTGCAGCGCATTTTCGAATCACATCCTGAAGGGATCGGCTGTATACTTCGCTCATATCCGGAAATCTGGTTCCAAGTTCATCAATATTAGGGCCGATCAGAGGACTTGGAACTGCCGTTGTAATGTGATCCGTGATCATCATAAGATCGCCGGGATGGAAGGATGGATTGGCGCCTCCGGCCGCATTGGTGAGAAGAAGTTTTTTTGCCCCAAGAAGCCCCATCAGACGTGTCGGAAGAACTACGTCAGACATTGGATATCCTTCATAATAATGAACCCGGCCCTGCATGATCACAACCGGTGTTTTCTCTACATAACCAAATACAAAACGTCCTTTGTGCCCTTTTACTGTCGATACCGGAAATCCTTCGATATCTGTATATTTAATGATCTGTTCGATCTGGATCCTCTCTGCAAAGTCGCCAAGTCCAGATCCCAGAACCAATGCGATTTCCGGTTTAAAATCTGTTTTCTCTCTTACACTTTCCAGACATGTCATTAATTTCTGATACATAGTTTCCGCTTCCCTTCTTATCTTAATACCGTCAGAACCATATTGCAAAAATCCCCTGCTTTTTTCTGTACTTTTTGTTCTTAACTCTGTTATATATCATATTTATATGATAATTCCGTCACAGTGATCAATCTCATGCTGAATGATCTGCGCTGTCCAGCCAGAATATTTCTGGCGTTGTTTATGGAATGAAATATCCTGAAATTCCACTTCTATGTTTTCATATCGGGTAGTCTTTCGCACACCGTCAAGAGAAAGACATCCCTCCTCTGTCTCGTATGCTCCGGACTTTTTCACTATCACCGGATTCAGCATTGCCACATTGATAAATCCCATATTTACAGCAATGATTCTTTTATTTACTCCAATCATATTGGCAGCCATCCCCACGCATCCTGCTTCGTTGGCTTTCAGTGTATCCAGAAGGTCCTGTACTATCTGTTTATCTTCCTTTGTGGCAGGCTGCGCTTTCTGTCTCAGAAAAAAAATATCTCTCATTATCGGTCTGACCATGATTTTACTCCTGTTTTCTGTTTTATTTTAATTTTCTGTTGAAAAAATCGATGATCCAGTTCCATGTTTCATCCTGGAAAAACTGAAGATCCGCATGATCTGCTCCGTCCAGCGTCAGCAAAGTTACATCACAGCCCTGCGCTTCCAGGAGATTATATAATGTTTTTGACTGCACATAGGGCACTGTCCGATCACAGTTTCCATGGATGATCAAAAATGGCGGCGCATCCTTCGTTACTTTGGATACAGGACTGCAGTTATACGCCTTTTCTCTGTTTCGTTTGGAATTAAAGCCCAGAAGGAGGGACTCCGCGGAAGAAGCACATTGTTCTGCGGATTCGCACGGAAACGCGGAAAGATCTGTGGGCGGATACCAGGGGCAGGCTGCCTGTACTTCGCTGGATTCTTCCAGATATTCTCCTACATCCAGGGCCGGATCATGATCCAGCGCAGCCATACATGTAAGATATCCTCCAGCGGATTCTCCCATAACTCCCATCTGCTCTTTGTTGATACGGAACCGGTCCGCATGCGCTTTCAGATAACGGATCGCTGCCTTTACATCCTGCAAAGGCATTGGATATGGCCCCTGATTGGAAGTGCGGTACTCCACACTTGCCACTACAAATCCGCCTGATGCCAGCCTGCTGAGATAAAGATTATGCGCCGACTTATCCATCATCAGCCAGGCCCCTCCGCAGATCCAGAGAATACATGGATAAGTTCTGCCATCCTGTGCCTCCGGATAGATAATATCCAGTTTCAGGTCTCTTCTGCAATGTCCAAACCAGGAGTCCACCTGTGCATAAGTCACATCATTTACCGTAATATACTGCGGTTTTTCTATTTCCAGTTTCAGTGTGTGCTTTTCTGCTTTTGCCATAGTATTTCCCCCTTTTTTGATCGTTATATTCTGTCTTTGAAATATCTTTTATTTTATCACAGTACCGGGAATTGTGCCTTTATTTTTTCATTCGATATTCCATTTCATTCCATTTTTCGTCACCCAGTACAGAAGCTGAGATTCCAATATATTCAAATCCCATTCTCCGGTACATCTCTACTTTTTCATCTACACAGGTAAGAACCGCACGTTCTCTCCCTCTTTTCTGCTCACGGTCAAGATAACGCATCATCAGTTCTCTTGCAAGGCCCTGTCCACGGTATTTCGGGAGGACCTCAAGCCCCAGAAGCATATTATTTTTCCCATCAGGATCACAAAGATCTGCATTGGTAAAAAATTTATCCTGGAAAGCCTCCTCACTGGTCGTAAATCCTGTGAGATATCCTGCCAGCTTTCCGTTTTTCCGGTCAACTGCCACAAGGAACAGCTCCGGAATTTTTTCTACACGGTCTATAACATCCGCTCTGCTTATTGCCTCTGCCGGTGGAAAACAGATCTGCTCAATTTCCGCTGCCTGTTCTGCTTCCTCCCTGTGTATAGAACGGAATTCATATTTCTCTGAAAGTCTCATAATTCTTCTCCTTTGATTTTTCTCATCCATATATAGAATAACATTTTTCCGGAGAAAAACCCATCTTTTATTGTAAGCCTTATCGCAGGATCTCATCAATAGTTGAAACAGTACTGAAAGATCCTTTATTCCTGGAAATAATTTCTTTCACTTTCTGCAGTTCAAAGTAATTCACATAACAGATCAGTGTTTTATTTTCCCCCGCGATCACACCGGAAGAATTGATAATAGTACAGGTCTTATTCAGTTCTTCTTTAATATCGCAAATAATTGAATCTGGATCTTTTGTGATGATGGTCACCTGTTTCAATGCCTCAAAATGATCTGTGAAATGATCGATGATGGAAGTTGACACGATGTACACCAGAAGACTTAAAAGTGCGGAATCTCTGTCAAGAAGTACAAACACCGCCCCATATACACAGGCATTGAACGCAATTAATATGTAGGAAATACTGTAGTCTTTTCCCGAATGATTGTAGATTTTTTTTACAATGATATTGGCAAAAATCTCAGAGCCGTCAATGCAGCCACCATTTCGAAGGATCAGGGAAAGTCCCACACCAAGAATCGCCCCTCCGAAAGCCACCGCAATAAAATGTTCTGTATTTAGTTCAAAAGGGATTTTTTCAAAGTAGGAAAGACCTATTGTGTAGATCACAAAACCTACGAACGTTTTTGCAAAGAAATATTTACCGATAAGAATGATCCCGGCGATCAGAAATGGCAGAAAGACAAGCAACACACACAACGACAGATTATACCCAGTGAGTTTGCTTATGATAATGGCAATTCCGGCAGTTCCGTAATCGATGGCATCATTGGGAAGCAGGATACAGGCAACGGAAAAGCTGGCCAGTATGGCTCCGATAATGATCATCAGATACGAAAACAATGTTTTGATTTTTTTGTTCATAAAGACCTCCTTTTTGCAAGCAAAATTGTTTGTCAATAGTAACAAAAAAGCTGTTATAATAGATTTTTCTATTGTAACAGCTTTGTTTTCCCTCTTTTGGAATGGGTTTATTATATGATGTTTTCTTTTTCCTGTCAATGCTGCATTAACTCTGATATGCACCCTTCCAGTTTGCAAAAATATCTGCGGAATCCTTCAGAAAATCATAAGATATCTGGATCTTACCATCTGCAAGTATCCAGTCACTTTCCAGAATCGGCCAGGGATTGCAGCCTCCTGCAGTTTCTCCTACCTGATCCATGGTAAAAGAATTTCCACAGTTCTGGCAGACCAGTTTATCGTCTTCCTGTTTGTAATAACCATTTCCGGAATCATAACAGATCTGACAGGTATTAAAAGCGGTACGGATAGTTCCATCCGAAGTCTTTACTGCGATCACTTCCATTTCCGTGCCATCTACATTTGCAGGATAAAAGACTGCATTTTCTGTCAGTTCATCAACCGGTATGGTCAGATTCCCACCGGAACTGACGCTGATTTCCTGATTTCCATCTGCTGCGGAAGTCTCTTCTGTAGTTTCTGTTTCTGTTACATTTCCACATCCTGCAAGCGCCGTCATTGCTATAAGAAACGCCATACCTGTTATCATAATTTTTTTCATCTTTAACATTACTCCTCTGTTTTTATTTTCCTGTTACATAAATAGTCCCTGTGATCATGCCCATCCAGCAGCTATACGTATAGACGCCTTCTTTTTCCGGTATAAATTCGATGACATTTTCTCCGTTCTCGAAAGTATGATCCATTCCAAAATCCTGAAGGATCATCCTATAATTACATCCATTGATGCTGCCCTCCGGTACATTGATCTCCCACTTCACAGGTTCCCCTGCCTTCACAGTAATATCCGGATACCATCCAGAACGCAGCGTACTGGAAACATACTGCACTCCATCTTTTTCCACTGCCACATCTGTCTGATCATCATTCTGCACATTATCCGCTTCTGCTGCTACCTTTTCGCCGGACCTGCTTTCCAAACCTGACAGCACGCTTCCCTGAGACATCATGGCAAGTCCCATAACAACCACCAGGATCGCTCCTGTTTTCAGGATCTGTCTGGTAAATTTCTTTCCCAGTGCAGAAAAAATTGAGCCAAATCCAAGCATCAGAGGAACCGTTCCCATACTGAAGCAGAACATGGAAAAAGCTCCTGCTACCCAGCTTCCGGAAGCCAGTGCAACAATCTCCATAGACTGCAACGGTCCACAGGGCATGAACCCGTTACACAGTCCAACTAGAAAAGGCGTCCTTTTTTTCCATAAAGATTTCCCTCCAGGAAATGGAATGTGGATTCTCAGTTTCCGAAGCCCCGGAAAAATCCCCAGCATATTCACACCCATAACGACCATGATAATTCCGGCCAGGAGTTTCAGAGACCCCTGAAACACTGTGGAAGCCTGTAAACTGTCCCCAATTCCAGCCAGACCTCCTACGGCCCCGAGAAATCCTCCGATCACGGTATAGGAAACAACCCGTCCCATATTATAGGAAAATGTATTCCGAAACATTGACCTTGATATTTCCTCTGCGTTCGCTTCTTGCTTCTGCAAGGTCTGAGAAAGATTGATCCCGCCGCACATGGCAATGCAGTGTACAGAAGTGATCAGACCAATGACAAACAGCATTCCATATCCCATTCCTGTCTCGGCAAGAGAATCCGGCGCAAGATGGTTAAGAATTCCAAAACGCTGCAGGATCACAAATAAAAGGGCGATCGCAAAAATTTCCGCTGCTGCCTGACGAAGCTGTTTCCTGCGAAACTGTTCCGCGGGAATTACCTGATATCCCAGATCCTCGATCATTTTTACAATTTCTTTCATCCCGATTTTCTTCGAATCATAGTCAAACTCTGCCCGTGAATATTCATAGCTGACTGTAATTCCCGTGATCTCCGGTCTTAATTTCAGTACATTCCAGATCCTCGACTGACAGTTAATACAGGTCATACCATCAATATAAATAACCGTATGCTTCACTGTTTTGCATCCTTTCTCATAAAGTTTGTAAAGCGATAAAATAAAAAACTGTTACAATAGATCTTATTTCTACTGTAACAGTTTTTATATCCTACTTTTACGATAGGTTTAATTATATTATTGTATTTTTCTTCTGTCAATGGTAAAGGCCGATTTCACAGAATCTTCACCTTTTAACCAGTCAGACTTTACAGCCACTTTCTCATCACATCCCGAAGCCTTGTCATATCCAGTGGTTTGGAAATGTGTTCATTCATTCCGGCACTTCTGGCAAGCTGAACATCTTCCGCAAAGGCGTTGCCGGAAGAAATCATATCCACTGCTGTCTTTCCGTTTTCTGCTGTCACGACCTCTGCTCCGGTCATCCCTATGATTTCTTTTGCGATCTCAGAGTTCAGATCGTTATCCTCTACAAGCAGTACTCTTTTTCCTGTGTAATCACACTGTATAATATCTGACAGGTAATGTTTGGCATCAGAGCTTGGCTTTCCTTCAAGAATATTCTTAAATGTAGCTGTCAGGCGGGAGCGGAACAGCGGTTTTGCAATAAATTCATCCACACCTGCTTCTTCTCCGGATGTTACCCACTCCCCGTCGATTCCTATTTCTTCCAGAAGTGCCACCGTATTCTCGCAGCAATTCTGATCATCATCTACCACAAGTACCGGCAGATCGATCAGCTCATCCCAGGTACTGCTCTCCTCAAACAGTCCGGATAATGTTTCTTCCACCTTCAGAGAATTAAAGCTGTTTTCCTGAAGATCCACATAGTATTCACAGAGATTTGCCGTTGTGTATGCACGGTGAAAAGCATCTACTCTCTGCGTATACTGTCTCGCTCTCTTCTCCGCATCAATATTTATAAAAATCCCGGCCATACGAAAAGCAGTTCCGTCCGCACGACGGCTCACCTCTCCCTTATCCTTAAACCACTGATAAGTTCCATCCGCCATACGCATGCGGTATTCCACATCATATTTTTTCTCATTGGTCTTATCCTGAAAAGCTTCCTGAAAAGTCCTGGAAACCTCCTCAAGGTCCCGTGGATGAATTCCCCTTTCCCATGTTTCCAGATTGTTGGGAAAATCCAGAGTATCATGATATCCAAGCATCTTTCGAAATTCATGACTGAAGAAAACTGATTCAGGATTTCCGGACTGAGCACATTCTACAGACCAGAACCCGGAACTGAGCACCTGATTTACCAGTTCCAGATTTTCCTGCATCTCGTCAATGTGCGTGGATAATATCCATAATGCGTTTCCTTCACTGTCAATGGTATCTTTCTTATATACACGCACATTAACCGGTGCACCTTCTTTATTCAGCATCTGTGCTTCGCCTACTCCATGGATCTTTTTAAAACGTTCGATCTTTGCAAACGTACAGTTCTGCCCACAGAATACATTTTTCAGCGATCCGGAAAATTTTTCCATAAATTCTTCATAGGTATATCCAAGATTGTGAAGAAAAAATTCACTGATATAAGCAATTGTAAGATCACGGTCATAATATCCGGCCAGAACACCTACCGCCTGGTTATTTTCGATGTTTTTCCGTATGGCCGCATACGTCTCCTCACAAAGATGGGACTCTCCCACTATATATAAATTTTCTTCTTCAAATAGTGCCTTGTTTATCAACTGTTCACTCCATATTTCACCATTTGCAGCTTTTGGAAAATCCCTGTAACGCGCAGGAAACCGCAATGCATTTTATCTGTTCTTCCAACAAAAAAACAGGGTCAGGCTATAGACATGCAACTATACCATTCCCTGTTTCTATTCCCTGCAGCTGGCTGCCATTTTAAAGGCCCTTTAGCTTTGCGTCACAGCTTTTCAACTGCTTTGCCCATATATTCTCTTTCAAATCTGTACTATTATACACTCATTTATAAATGCCTGTCAACAGCTCTCTTACAGAGTTTTGCAAAACATCTGTCAGATCTGATACCAGCGGATCTCATTGGCAGAGAGATGAATTTCAAAGCTCTTTCCGTCCCCTGTATAAACAGTTGTATCCTGTGGTTCATAGGTGTTATTTACCACACAATACTTTCCGTTTTTCACATAGGCATGAACTTCCACATTATAATTAGACGAGAACCAGCGGTGAAGTTCATCCTCTGCTGCCGCAGACCAGAGCACGGATCTGTACAGAATACGACTGTTTTTAAAGCTGTAAGGCAGCCCGCTGATATAAACGCCACGACCCTTTCCGAAGGTTTTTACCGCCATCTGGACTTCCTGGTCTTTCTGGATCAGGATCTTCGTATCCGGCAGTGCAAAGATATTCTTTTTGCCCTCGCCGAAATCTACGGTTCCGTCTGTATCTTCCAGAATAAAATGATCTCTGTGTTCTTCCCAGTTGTATTTGTCTGTATTGAGATTAAATCCTCTTTCTTCCTCTACTCCCAGGATATCATCCAGCTGAAAGAATTTTCCCTGCCACTGGTGGGCTGCCGGCTCACCAACGCCGATAAAACCGCCGCCATTGTAGACAAATTTCCGCACTGCTGTAAGGATTTCCGGATTTGCCCAGTTCTCGCCGCCGGACTGTGCAGTGTCCGCATCACCTACATTGATGATCACGTCAAAATCATTAAGAAGATCTTTATTTTCACGGATATCATCGAAACTGATAAAGGAAACATCAAACGGCGCACCGCTTAATGCCTCGATGATTCCAAAATAAGAATAATTCTGTTTGTAATAGATAGCATGATGTACCATATGGTTGCCCCAGGAGCGCATTTTTCCCCAGCAGTTTAAAACTGCCACACGTTTTACGCAGTATGGCGTGGTTCCCTGGATATTGTCATAGAGCACACGAAATTCCTGGCATACTTCTTTGATATACTGTACGAAATCCGGAAATTCCAGAGCCAGCTTCAGATAGCCGCCATAGCCGATTCTCTGGATCGGGCTTCGAAGGATAGCTCTTCTTGCAGTTACCCAGTTTACTTTTGCCTCTTTTACCGGATCTCCGCCTTCATGGAAGGTATCCGGGAAAAAGTATGGAAGAAATCTTCCTTCTGTATATTTTACATGTTTGATATCGCTGAACAGACGTAAGGTTGCTCCGTTTCCAACACTTCCCACTACTGCATCCAGTCCGATGGAAGCAAACTCATCCATAAAAGGCTCCATGCCGATCCAGTGATCGCCCATGAACATCATGGCTTCTTTTCCATACTCATGGACAATATCTACCATTTCCTTTGCAAGCTTTGCCACTTCTCTTCTCTGAAAAGCCTGGAAATCTTTAAATTCCTTTGACGGGATACGGTAGGTATTATTCATATACCCCTGGTCAATGATAAACTCCGGACGGAATTTATAGCCTACTTCCCGCTCAAACTGTTCCAGAATATAAGGGCTCACTGAGGCAGAATATCCAAACCAGTCCACATATTTTTCTCTTGCCATCTCGTCAAAGATCAGCGTAAACTGATGAAAAAATGTGGTAAATCGTACCACGTTCACATAATCATGCGAATCCAGAAATCTGCGGAGACGTTCCAGGGAATGTGCCCGTGTTGCAGGCTGGCGCACATCAAAGGTGATCTGAGGCTCTACATCCTTCCAGTCATTGACAACAGCATTGTACATATGTACCGGGTCCCACATGATATATGCAAGAAAACTTACCGTATACTCATGAAACTCTTTTGCCGGACGGATCACCACATTTCCGGATTTTTCATCATAGGACCATTCTTCTGTACCGACAGCCTCTCCTGTGGTACGGTCCATAACTTCCCACCATCTTTTAATATCATCTCTGGTATTGACAGCAAGCATATCCGGATACAGATGGTCCATCAGGTGTATCTCCAGAGTATCGGAAACTGCCGTGTGAAAAGATGTCATGATATACATCTGCTGGATCTCTTCCGGATGTGCCTTCGCCCAGGCATTATCCTTTCTGGTAGTATAATAGGTAGCATATATCTTGGCCCCTGTATTTTTCAGCTCTGCCGGAAATTCTGTTCCGTCACAGTCACGGATGGCATCTGCACCCCACTCATCCAGCATTTTCAGTGTCTCCGGAATCACATCCAGATCTGTCGGGATGGTCACTCTTCCTTTTGTCTCGCTCATTATCTTTACCTCCATTGTAAAAATCCCCTGTTTTTTATTTCTGATATTTTTTTACGATTGCCTGCATCTGCTCCCATTTCTGCTCCATATCTGCCACCAGCTTAAACTGTGTACGACAGCGGTCCAGATTATGGTCTTCACGGTCGATTTTAAAATAATGATCTCCTTCCAGATAGTCAGTAAGAAAACGGATGCCACATTCATAGGTCATCACCTTGGCGCCCATAGGAAGCATCTCGATCTCCCTGGCGTTTAACTTGTCTCCACAACTTTCCAGAAAACCTTTCACGTAAATCTCGTAGAGCTCCATGTCACAGGAGACTTTACTTAAATCTTTCTCATCTTCCAGCGCAGTGCTGGCTCCGAACCGGATCGCATCACCAAAATCATTCATGGCCAGTCCTGGCATTACAGTATCCAGATCGACCACACAGATTCCCTTTCCCGTTTCCAGATCGATCATGATATTATTCAGTTTTGTATCGTTATGGGTTACCCGAAGTGGAACTTCCCCATTTTCCAGAAGTTTTCCAAATATTCCAGCCAGATCTTCATGCTGCAGTGCAAACGCAATTTCTTCTTTTACCGATGCGGCACGGTGACAGCAGTCCTTTTCCACGGCATCTTTCAGCGCCTGAAAACGCTTTTTTGTATCATGGAAATCCTTTATGGTTTCATGCAGAGTCTCTGCCGGATAATCAGCCAGCATTTCCTGAAATTTTCCAAATGCAACAGCACTTTCGTAAAAATCCTCCGGTTTTTCCACCAGATCATAGCTTACCGCATCTGTAATAAAAATATAGGCTCTCCAGCACTCTCCGTTCTCATCTGTCAGATATGCTTTTCCCTCTTTTGTGGGAATCAGATTCAGAACTTCCCGTTCCAGATCTCCACCCTTCTCAATGACCTTCTTTTTCAGATGTCCGGTGACTCCTGCGATATTTTCCATAAGCTCTTCCGGTTTCTGAAAGATCTCCCTGTTGATCTTCTGGAGGATCACCTTGATGGAGCCCATTTCTCCGATCCGGTATCTCAGCATGTAGGTTCTATTGATATGCCCGCTTCCGCAGGGGGCGCAGGAAATCAGTTCCCCGGTAAATGCAAACTGATCCGCGATTTTTTTTATCTCTTCTTTTTGTATCTTTGTCATCTTACCTTCTCTTTCCCAGACAGCAGTAAAAAGCATACCGTCCGAAAGCAGATATGCTTTATACTTTTTTGCTGTGATTATTTTTTCCCCTTTAAGATTCTTGTAGTAAGCGGGGCCATAATTTCACTGTCCGATCCATAAAGGACTTCGTAACCTTCCGGAACAGAAACTGTTTCCGTTTTCTCCCCGAAATTCTGGATAAACAGATATTCCGTATCTTCATTTTCCCTGGTTGTCACAGAAACTCCTTCCGGTATAAACGTAAGCGGCATCTCCACACCGGCTTCTTCTGCTGCTCGTCCCAGGAAGTCCTCATAAAAGGCTGCTTCCATATCGGCTGCCACATAGTAAACATGGCCTTTTCCATATTTTTTGTGAGTCAGCACCGGATAGCCCTGATAAAAATCTTTTCCGTAACGCATCAGCACTTCCGCATCGGAAACTTTTGCTAGCTCACAGAGATTTTTGCAGGTATAGCTTTCTGTAAGTTTGAGGTGATTTCCGGTTTCCGGAATACCGGTATTTTCTTCCCAGTCATAAAGCGCATCGATTTCTTCTGCACGGATGCCTGCTGTTTCCATGAGACCGTGAGGCGTTCCCCCAAGATAACATTTATCCGTCTCATCTACAAGTCCGGACCAGTAGGAAATTACCAGTGTACCTCCATTTTCAGCAAAGGTACGAAGCTTTTCGGCGTATCCGTGATAGAACATATAGGCCATCGGTACTGTTACCAGCTTATAATCAGACAGGTCATGTTCCATACTGATAATATCGGTATTATAACCTTTTCTTCGAAGTGCACGATATTGTTTCTGTACGTTTTCCTGGTAATGCATATCTTCATTTCGAGGTCCCTGGGCATCTTTCAGCGCCCAGTCATTTTCACGGTCATAAAGAACAGCCACCGGAGACTTCGTTACACTTCCCACAGTTTCCTGGATCTGTTCCAGAACTTTTCCTACCTCTGTCACTTCACGAAAAACTCTGGTATCATCACCGCCATAGTGATCGATCACCGCACCGTGGAATTTCTCGGAGGCACCCTGACTCTGGCGGAGCTGGAAATACAGGACACTGTCGGAACCATGGGCGACTGCCTGCAGGGAAGCAGCCAGATGCATTCCCGGTTTTTTCAGCTTATTGATCGGCTTCCAGTTGGTTGCAGAAGGACAGGATTCCATCAGAAGGAACGGTGCTTTTTTGATACTCCTCATAAGGTCGTGCTGCAAGGCTCCATCCACTGCTGTGGTATAGTTGTCTTTTTTATGCCAGCTTGGGTAATTATCCCAAGAAGCGATATCCATAACATCCTTAAACTTTTTATAGTCAAGTCCGTCGTAGTCGTACATCAGATTGGCGGTTGCCGGAAGATCTGACCCGCCTGCGCGGATCGCAGAAATCTCATGTTTCATGAAATCTACAGTTCTGTCTGTAACAAAACGTTTCCAGTCCAGAGTCAGTGCATGAAGCGCATTTTCTCCTTTTGGTGACGGACTTTCGATCTGGTCAAAGCTGTTGTAGGTATGGCTCCAGAAGGTTGTGCACCATCTGGAATTCAGATTCTCAATGGTTCCATATTTCTCTTTCAGCCATTCCCGGAATTTTTCCTGGCACAGAGGACAGTGACATTCCCCGCCGTATTCATTGGAAATATGCCACAGGATCACTGCCGGATGTTTTCCGAAGCGTTCGGAAAGCTTCTTATTGATATTAAAAATCTTTTCACGGTATACAGGAGAAGTATAACAGTGGTTATGTCTTCCACCGAAAAATCTTCTTGTCCGATCCGGGTCCATACGGAGAACTTCCTCGTATTTATCTGCCATCCATTTCGGTCTGGCTCCGGATGGTGTGGAAAGGATCGTATAAATGCCTTCTTTATACAGATTGTTAATTACCGCTTCCAGCCAGTCAAAGTTATATTTCCCTTCTTCCGGCTCCAGTACAGCCCAGGAAAACATCCCCATGGAAACCGTGTTGATATGTGCTTTCTTAAAATATTCGATATCTTTTTTCAGAATGTCCGGTCTGTCCAGCCACTGCTCCGGGTTGTAATCGCCACCGTGCAGGAAATGGTCATATCTGATCTGCTTTGCCATTTTTTCTTTCTCCTTATATTTTTTATTATGACACTTTATAAAAAGGATGCTGTGTGATCCACTTGAAGCATATTATACAATACACCTACAGCTTTCGACAGCATCCTTTTAAATTTGAATCTTATTTAACAGCTCCGGTAATACCTTCTGCGAACTGTTTCTGTAATACGAAGAATACGATCATAGTCGGAATAGAACAGAATAATACGCCGCACATCAGCATACCGTAATCTGTCACATATCCGGTGATCAAATTGGCGATCAGCATCGGCATAGTCAACGCCTTGTTGTCTGTCATGATTACCTTCGGCCACAGATAAGCATTCCATGCATTCATGAATGTGATAACTGCTGCTGCCGCATAGGTAGATTTCATTGTCGGGATAAACATCTGGAAGAAGATCCTTACCTCGCTTAACCCATCAATACGTGCTGCCTCAATAATGTCGATCGGGAATGCTCTTGCATTCTGACGGAACATCATGATCATGAATGGTGTAGAAAGGATCGGAAGGATAAAACCTACCGCTGTATTTAAGAGTCCTGCTTTGGAGAACATCTTAAATAAAGGAACCATTGTTGCAACCTGTGGAACCATCATGGCAAGAAGCAGGATGGAAAACAGTCTGTCTTTCCATCTGTCATGATATACTTCAAATCCATAACCTGCGATGGAGCAGATCAGAAGGCAGAGTACAGTAGTAAGGACCGCATAAAACAGAGAGTTTCCAAGTGCTCTCCACAGCGGCTGCTGTGCAGTCAGGTTCTTAAAGTTTTCCATAAAATATGTACCTGGAAGAATCCGGCCTCTGGATACATCAGTAGTTGTATTAGTTGCTGCGGAGATCATCCAGTACAGTGGAAATACAGAGATAAATGATACGATGATCAGAAAAATATAGGTAGGGATCAATCTTCTCTGGATCGCGGATTTGTTCTTTTTCTCAGTCACGTGTATCACCTACTTTCAAGTTGATAAATGCCAGGATCGCTACCATGATAAATATGATAAATGACATTGCTGCCGCATATCCGAAGTTTGGCACATTGATAAAGCATGTATTATAAACATAATGGGACATTGTGATGGTAGTGTTCGCCGGGCCACCTTTTGTCAGGTTGACAGACTCGTCGAACAACTGCAGTGTACCATTGATTGACATGATAAATGTCATGATAATTGTCGGTTTCAGAAGTGGTACGGTAATTTTCCAGAAAGTCTTCCATCCGTTGGCACCATCGATCTTTGCTGCCTCGTATACGGAATATTCGATATTCTGAAGACCTGCCAGATAGAATACCATGTTATATCCTGTCCATCTCCAGATCAGCGCGATGATGATTACAATCTTTGCACTTGTGGAGTTACCCAGGAAATTATAACCGGTTGTTAAAATTCCAAGCTTGATCAGGATACTGTTGATCAGACCGTCTGTTGCAAACATGGAACGGAAGATCAGAGAATAAGATACCAGAGATGTCGCACATGGAAGGAATACACATGTACGGAAAAATCCTTTGAATTTCAGATCTTTGTTATTCAGAAGCTGTGCAAGCAGGATCGCAAGGATCAGCATGATCGGTACCTGAATAATAAGATATAAAAATGTGTTGACGATGGACTGCTGAAATACTTTATCCATCATGATACGTTTGTAGTTACTGAAGATCGGGTCCGCAAACCTCATGTTTGCTCCGGCACCTGTCTGTAAAGAAATGATAAATGCACGGATCATCGGATAAAAACTCATGACAGCGATCATGATGGTTGCAGGTGCCAGAAAGATCCAGCCTGCCGCTCTCTGTTTCGCTACCAGAGACATGCCACTTTTTTTGGAATTCACAGGAACTCCTCCTTTCAAACCTCTTAAGCCTTTACATAAGACAGGGGACTGCATGCAGTCCCCTGCTTCGTATTTACTTATTCATTTCAGAATGCAGCTTTCAGATCTTACTCTGTCATCTTGAATGCCAGTGTATCCTGTGCTTCCTGAAGTGCAGACTCTTTGTCTGCGCCGTTTACGATATTAACAACTGCTGTGTTGATGCACTCTCTTGCCTCATAGTGATACGGAGTCTTTGTGAATTCCGGAATGTGTGAAGAGTACTCTACAATTGTTGAGAAGATTGGCTGGTTGTTGAAGAACTCGCTTGGCTCGTTGTAAACGTCAGACTCACCAGCTGGCAGGTAGCAGGAGATTGCTCCTGTTTCCGGAAGGATCGCATCATAGAAATCTGTACTGGAACCAAATGTGCTTGCAAGGAAGTCCTCAGCAAGCTCTACGTTCTTGCAGTTGGATGTGATATACCAGGAAGAACCACCGTTGTTCGCATAGTTTGTAGCTGTGTCAACACCGTCAACTTTCGGCATTGTTGTGATCTGCCACAGACCCTTCTGATCCTCTGTTCCCATCAGTGTAGCTGTGATCCAGTTACCGTTAACGATACCTGCTGCCTCACCGCTTGTGATTGTGGAGATGTACTCATCCCAGTTGTTTACTAATTTAACAACATCGTTCTTTACAAGGTCTACATAAAGATCTACACATTTCTCAGCTACATCATTTCCTACAATGTAAGCTTCTCCATCCTCATTTACGAAGTTTGCTCCACAGGACTGGATCATCATCATCAGAGTATCGCCGCCTGTTGCCTCACTTGTAAGGAGGTATTTACCGGTTTTCTCATGAACATCTTTACCGATCTCCTCGAATTTACTCCATGTGATATCTGTAAGGTCATCGATGGTGTATCCTGCCTCTTCCAGGATATCGGTACGGTAGCAGGCGATTGTTGCACCATTATCAAATGGAACACCGTAATGTGTATCATCTACCATGGAGTAGGACTGTTTCAGTTTTCCAAAATCATCCCAGTTGATGTCCATGTCTTTCAGATCTGTGAAAGCGTCCGGATAGCTCTTCAGATATTTCTGGTAGCTGTTGTCCTGCATCAGAACGATGTCCGGAAGTGTGCTGTAATCTCCGGCGTTTGCAGCTGTTGTAAGTTTCGTCTGGCAGTCATCGGAAGATGTCTCAACTACATCTACTTTAAATCCTTCATGATCCTTTGCATACTGCTCACCTGCAATGTTCATAGCCTTGATGTTAAAGTTCTGGTCCCATGCCCATACGGTCAGTGTATTGTCATCGTCACCTTTTGCATATACTGCTGTAGTTGTTGCAGCGAAAGACATTGCCATAATGCCTGTCATTAATACTGCGAGTAATTTTTTCTTCATTTACTTTTCCTCCTTTATTAAGCATTTCCCGTTTGCTTATGAATGGATTATAGCATCCGTATTCCGGCCATAGTTTGCAGAACCGTTCATATAATGTGCAATTTCAACCATTTTATTGATTTTGCACTATTTCATGATTCAGGCACCTGCTTTTTTATGCATTTTGAGTGTTTTTCATTTTTCTCATTGGTCATCATGGCAAAGAAAAACCTTCTTTTTCGACATTCTGCGAATATTTTTCGCCAAAAAAGAAGGTTTTTGTTTCTATTTCATAAAAATATATGCTATTTTTTATACATATTTCACAAACATTTTAACATATTATGCAAAATAAACCTTTTCCGGAAACTGCGTTTTCATCGTATGCAGCATTTCTTCTGTCAGATCCAGAAGAAGTTTTATTTTCCGTCCATCTTCCCGGATGATCATGGTATAGTATGGTACATCCTCTTCATAAGAAGTATAATCATATTTTTTCAGCTTCTCTGTACCGGAATTCTTTTTGTATTTTGCCACTTTTTCGTGGTAATGAGGTGCGGTCACCTCCATCTCCTCGAGATTCAGCACATGAGCTGTTTTCCGGTATTTTTTACCATAGATCACATCAATGGTCAGCTGCCCGTTCTCCAGTATATATTCATAATCTCTCTGACTGAAAATATCATACACAAAATAAAGCAGCGCCAGCAGAAACCCCGGAAGCATAAACGCCTGGGAGATGGTGATTCCCATCAGTACAAAAAGTACCGCAAAGATCACCATCACTTTTCTGAGGGCGCCTGACATATGTTTCTTTTTTCGGGAGACCTGCTCCACAATTCTGTAGTCGTACATTTTTTCCTCTTTCCATCTGTCTGATCCGGCATATAGTACGATATTTATTCTGTTATGCCAGATTCTCAGATCTGTTTTTGTTATTTTACCAGCCTTCCTCTGAATGGATATCAAACTTAAGGAGCTGCTGTTCGTAATTCTCAGGACGTTTTCTCCACTCCAGAGGTGTCATCCCCGTAACCTTACGAAAATTCCGGTTAAAAGTGGAATTCGTCGTAAAGCCACACTTATGTGCCACATCCGCAATGGGCTGATCCGTCTTTTTCAGATAGTCACAGGCCGCCTGAATCCGGATGGTATTGATATATTCCAGCGGGCTCATCTTCATGTAAGTCGTAAAGATCCGGCGCAGATGTGTCTCGCTGATGTGACAGTATTCTGCCAGCTCATCAATCCGAAGATCTTCCATGTAATGATCAGAAATATAACCCTGGAATCTAGAAATCATATCCATGATTTTTCCTCTGCCCTCACTGTAACGTTCTTCCCCAGAATCCCGGTTGATCCTTGCGATTTCCACAAGAAGTGATGCCAAAATCCCCTTGGCTTCTTCCAGATAAAATTCTTCCCCGTCCCGCATGATATCCAGGATCTTCCGAATCTTGTCTGCCATAGAACGGTTCTCCTTTTCATTCAGAAAAAGTGCTCTGGAATTGATACGATGAACAATCTTTTCTTTTTTTACCGAATTATCAATGAATTTATCCAGAAAGCCTTCCACATCAATAAAAAGATATTCCCAGCGGCTGATGGTGCCAAGATCACTGTTTGTGGTGTGGGGATAGTTGGGCGGGATCACCGTAAATTCCCGGTCATGAAACCGTACCTTGTCTTCTCCAAGAACCAGAAATCCCTGGCCTTCATAACAGAAACCAATCTCCAGATAATTATGAAAATGAAGATAATCTACATCATTTCCGTAATTTTGTATCCATTTCTGGCCCAGCAATGCAAGGATCGGGCTACCTTCCGGCATTTTGTAATACCGTAGCTCCATTTTGGGTTTTCGTTTTTTTGCCACAGATATTCCTCCGTATATTTTTCCTGTGTCTGCATGTCAGGCAGATAAAAACATCCGCACTCGCATAAAGTCTTTGTTATCTTACAGCTATCTGCCAAAAAAAGCAACCGGCAGAAAGCTCTGATCTGTTGATATCTGTGCATTCTGCAAATTGCTTTTTTATTTATTTTCTTTGTTTTATTTATTGTTCTGTTCCGGTCATTCACCGATCACCCGATAGGTTTTCCATTTGCCCTGGCGGAAACGGATCCAGAAGATCACTCCACGGACCGTCCAGTCCAGACACATAGCCAGTGCGATTCCGATGACTCCCAGATTCAGGACGATTCCAAACAATATGGAAAAGATCAGTCTCACACCAATGGTCGTAACCAAAGAGATTCCCATGGTAAACATGGCATCACCTGCTGCCCGGAGGCCTTTTCCCAGAGGATCCGCAAATGGAAATACCACTGCATTGGCTATATTATGGATCAATACCAGATAGAGGATCATCTGTCCTGTCTGCCTGGAAACCGCAAAAATTTTTATGAGCAGTGGTGTTATCAGAAAGATCAGGGTATTCCATCAGGAGTGGAAGTATCATATCTTTTAACTGTTTATCAGAAAACATTTCGGCGCCTCTTATTTCTTCTCATCCAGAAGGATCACACCTTCTGCCGGATTTTTGTCGATTGCGCCTACGATGGGATGGGGAACGTACATCTCTTCCAGATATGCAATGTCTTCCGGAGAAAGTTTTACATTCAGTGCATTTGTCGCATCATCCAGATATCCTGTCCTGGTAGCTCCAACGATTGGTGCTGTTACTCCTTTTGCCCACTGCCATGCAATGGCAATCTGGGACATTTTACAGTTATGTTTCTCAGAAAGTTCTTGAACCCGTTTTACGATCTTAATATCCTGCTGTTCCATACGGTCGTATTTTCCCACCGCAACCCGGTCTGTTTTTCCTCTGAGGGAATCAGACTTCCACTGCGGCCTTGCCAGATGTCCGGCTGCAAGAGGACTGTATGGCATCCGTGAAACATTCATCTGGTTACAGATCGGGATCAGTTCTCTTTCATCTTCCCTGTAAAGAAGATTGTAATGATCTTCCATTACGGAAAATGGTGTCCAGTTATTGTCCCTGGCTGCAAGCTGCATATTGTAGAACTGATATCCGTACATAGCGGAAGCACCCAAAGCGCGTACTTTTCCGGCTTTTACCAGATCATGGAGTGCTTCCATGGTTTCCTCTATGGGTGTTTCATAATCAAATCTGTGGATGATATACAGATCCAGATAATCCGTTCCCAGACGTTTCAGGCTTCCGTCGATTTCCCGCATGATGGCTTCTCTGGAAAGACGGCCCGGGTTAAAATAAACCTTGGACGCGATCACAACTTTATCTCTGGCAATGTTATCTTTTAGCGCACGGCCAAGATATTCCTCGCTGGTTCCTGCTGAATATCCGTTAGCTGTATCCTGTGCTTTATAACGCCCCCAAAAATTTTATCGAGAAGCCATTTACATCAAATCCGTAAATCTCACAACATATCTCAATGATCATAAACAGAGGAAAGCATCATATCCACTCCGATCAGAAGAATGATCACAACCGCCCACGCACCAATAGCAGATACCATTTTCAGATATGCTTTTTCACTCAGAAACAACAGCACCAGCAAAGTTCCTGTATAAGTGGCTGCAACTTTCAATGTATTTGTCAGAACAATCTTCAGAAAAACAAATCCAATTGCTCCGGCAAGTCCTATTCCCAGTACAAAATACAGGACACCAACAGCCCCACTTACTGTGATCAGGGTAACGAGAACCGAAATAATCCCCTGAACCGCTTTGGGCAGGGAAACCAGCTGCCGGCAGAGAACATTCAGGATAATGGATGCAGCAAACGTGGAAAGCAACGCAGCTACCATTCCACTGATCATCTGCAGGAGAACATTATAGATTCCGCCCTTTTCTTTCACACCCATAAGCACCTGTACAAAATTATTGACCGCCTCAAAGCACACTGCGGTCAGCAGCAATATTACAACATCCTGAAAAAAATCCAGCATGGTAAGTGCTTTTATACCGATCAGATATTCGGACATATTTTTTCCAAGATTAAATGATTCTGAAAAAAGATCCACACATAACGGCGCCAGCACGTTTCCAAACGGGATATATCCGATCATGGCATACCACGCATCCAGAATCACCCCATCATCTGCCATACTGCCCAGACCAACGGTAACCGCAGTTACGATTATAAAGGCCAGCAATGCAGCAGATATCACTTTTGTTACTCGATACATTTCATATCTCCTCCTTCCGTATGTGATAAGTATATCAAATCACTCCGGTTTTTGGTATAAAAAATCGGAAAAGGAAGGTAAAAAACATGTCGAGAATTGACCTTTTTTCCACATTGGTATACAATAAAAAGCAGCTTCATACAAACTATATTTTAAGGAGGATATCGCGTATGTCTCAGGGAACAAAATTTTGCAAACATTGCGGTCAGATCATTGATTCCGACTGTGTTGTCTGCCCAAAATGCGGAAAGCAGGTAGAAAATTTAAATTCTTATGGTGGTAATGGCAATGGTCCTATTATCATTAATAACAATAATAACAACAACAATAATAACTTTATGGGTGGTTACAATAGTGTGGTCAGCCCAAAAAGCTGGCTGGTAACTTTGCTTTTATGTCTCTTTGTCGGTGTATTTGGAATACATCGTTTTTATGCCGGAAAGATTGGAACTGGAATCATTATGATCCTGCTTTGCTGGACCGGGATCAGTGCGATCTGGGCTCTTGTTGATCTTATCATGATCATCCTGAGTAAATTTAAAGATGGCCAGGGACTTTTAATCCAGAGATAAGTTTTCTGTAAGCAGGCAGCACAGCCGGGTGATCTCCGGCTGTGCTGTCTTTTTTAACTGCATCAGGCTTGTTTCCGTTGACATCCCGTGCAACCATGAAACAGTCGCTGCTCGATCCTTCCGCATAAAGTTCAGGATGCAAAAAATAAAAAAACGCCGGCGCCATATTTCAGTTATTGTTTATTTTTTCGGAGTTACCCGGAAAGTTCGGATCTCATAAGGACGTACCGTTACCTTAAGTTCTCCTGTCATTTCTTCGCCATCCGGATTCTCCATCAGATCCGTCTCCTGCCAGGAGTCTACCGGAAAACCAAAATTCAGCGTTACCGAGCCACGCATGCCTGCGTACTCGTGGAAACGGATGATCAGATCTTCGGAATCTTCTGCCTTCTTTATACAGTCAATGGCTACATGATCTGTATCTGCCTTGCAAAATGCAGACTGTACCTCTGCATCCACTGCCCCTTCCACAGTCCAGAGCGGATTGTTCAGTCTCCAGGCTTCTTTCTGCACACCGGATTCCTGCCAGCTACCACTGTGTGGATAAAGTGCATAGGTAAAATCATGGATTCCCTGATCTGCCGCATAATCCGGATGGATTCCACATTTGATCAGCGACATGCCAAGAACATATCCTTTGGCACTGTAGCCATATTTGCAGTCGTTCATCAGGCTGACTCCGTATCCGGTTTCGGAATAATCCGCCCACTGGTGAGCAACGGTTTCAAATTTTGCCATATCCCAGCTGGTATTCTCATAGGTCGGACGTTTTACATTTCCGTACTGGATATCAAAAGTTGCCTCGCTGGTGCGGATATCCAATGGGAAAAGAACTCTCAAAAGCTGCTGATGCTCATACCAGTCTGCATGGGTGACAAAGTCGATCCTGCGGTTGTCATTATAAAAACGGATTTCCTGTGAGATCGTGGAATCCTGATAATTCCAATCCATTTTTACTTTTGTCATCAAAGAAGATTTTTCCACAGAAACCGTTTTCAGATCATCTACCTCGTATCCTTTTTCCTGGTAATAGATATCAATATCCCAGGCATCATACTTCATCGGACGATCTTCATAAACTACCAGGTGGTTTCCTAATTCACCTGCCTTCAGGATCTCGCGGTCATTTTCCTTATCAAAAATAGAAGTCATACGGCCCTTTTTATCCCAGACAATATGATAAAATGGCGTATCCATTTCCCCAGTCCATTCTTCTGTGCAAAAACATTCCGCCTTAGTTCCAATTTTATAAGTCAGGGTTGTAAATCCGGCAGGCTCTATACCAGAAACTTTTACAAACCAGCCATCTTCCGTATATACAGCAGGCAGCTCTTTTCCATCTGCGGAAAACCAGCTTCCCTTTCTGCCCTCGTAAGCTTTTACTTTTGCTGTTACAATACCTTCGCCTGCAAAACTGCTGTTATTTACTACAGTTACAATGGAATCTGATTCTCTTACCAGAACCTTCAGGGCATTTTTCTCGATGGTATCCAGAATTTCATTGGCTTTTGCATACTCTGCCGTGGAATCCTCATATACTTCATGAATGGAAGATCCGGGAATGATATCATGAAACTGGTTTCTCAGTGCGATCTTCCATGCTTCATGAAGCTCTTTTTCCGGATAGGAAGAAAAATCTCCGGTCCTTATGGCTGCTTCACTGGCCAGCCATTCTGCCTCCCGCAGTTTCAGTTCGGTTTTACGATTATTTTTCTTATTCCGTGCCTGAGAAGTGTAGGTTCCTCTGTGATATTCCAGATACAGCTCGCCATCCCAGGTTGGTACATGACGGTCTGTAGACACAATGGTCTTCTGAAGATTTTCGAAATAATCATAGGCCGTTCCAGGAATTACTTCCGGAAGTCCTGGCATAGCCTTCAGATGGCGTCCCATCTCCAGCATATCACGGTTCACTCCGCCGCCTCCGTCTCCGTTTCCGTAAGCCAGAAGCAGATCCTTATTGATCTCTTTATCATGGTAAAGATCCCATACCCCTTTTACAGATGCCGGATCGATAAGCCCATTATATGTATAACCACCATCATCGCCAAAAGTCGGAGTGCTCATAAAGTGCGTCAGTACTTCGGAACCATCCACACCGATCCAGCGGAAAGTATCGTGAGGCATATGATTATACTGGTTCCAGCTAATCTTGATCGTCATAAAGCTTTCAATACCGGAACGCTTCAGGATCTGAGGCAGGGCCCAGCTGTAACCAAATACATCCGGAAGCCAGAGAACATTGGATGTTACGCCAAACTCTTCTTTGAAAAAGCGCTGACCATTAAGGATCTGGCGTACCAGAGCCTCCCCGGAAGAAATATTACAATCCGCCTCTACCCACACAGCTCCGTTTGGTTCCCAGTTACCGGTTTTTACGGCTTTTTGTATCCGTTTATAAATATCCGGATAATCCGTCTTAATATAATCATAAAGCTGTGGCTGGGACTGGACAAAGGTAAACTCCGGATACTGCTCCATCAAAGTGCACATCGTTGAAAAAGTGCGGGCTGCTTTTTCCCTGGTGTGTTTCAGCTGCCAGAGCCAGGCTACATCAATGTGTGAATGTCCCACAGTATGGACTGTCACCGGGCTGGTCCACGAGATTCTGGAAACCTCCTTCTTCCAGACTTCCAGAGCTTTTTTCAGAGATCCATAAAAGGCATCAGAACCAGGCCTTCTCCAATCTATAGCCAGATGTGCACGATCCATAGCTGTCAGAAGATCTCTTCTTATGGAATCGTTCTCATCCAGCATACGCACAGTCTCAACAACCGCTCTGCTGCTGTAATAAAAATCATCCGCAACCTCATCCAGAACGGCAAGCTCTGCCTGTTTGAACTGATGAGTCTGTTGTGTTGGTACTCCGCCGCCTTCCAGTCCTGCCCAGAGGCGGATAGCCAGCTCCACTTTCGTACCGGCAAGCTCTGAAGGAAAGATCACTTCTTCATGATAGGAGCCGGTTTCGCAGTATGGCGAACCATTGACGTAGATCAGTCCCTCGAACCCGGAATTCAGGCCCTCGCCGGTTTTTCCCATATTAAAAAGCCCGGCGATCTTTTTCCCCACCCATTCCGCCGGGATCTCTACGGACTGTCGGATCCACAGATAAGTGCCTCTTCCGATCCAGAAATCACCTTTTTTCAGAGTTCCCGTATAGACCACGCTTTCCGGCCGTTTCCCCACCGGCTCCTCCTCCGGCGTGCTCGCGTCAAATGACGGGATCTCCATCCGTTCTCTGTAACGGAGATCTTTTAACTGTTTTGTGTTTCTTTCCAGTTTTTCCAGTGTAAAAAACATTTGCTACATTCCCCCTTGTCTGCAACCTGTTTATTTCTTGTTTTTTCTTATCTCCTCATATACCCCATATCCGAGAAACAAAAGTCCGACGATCAGTGCAACAGCAGAAGCGATTGACAGGAAAGGCCCCACATACCCCAGTCCGGCAGCAAATAATGTGGCATCCCAGGTATTCACACCGCTCATAAATATCGCAGCTGAGATGTATTTTGCAGAGATCAGGATTGCCGATATCAGACAGAAAACTGCGCCGATGCCTTTATTATTCATTTTTTGTTCCTCCTTTTCTTGTGGTTGATAGGTAGAGCATATCATATATGTAGGGTGTATTGCTACTCTATTCAAATTTTTACCTATTTTTTCATACGTGCGAAATAAACAGACCAATCATCCCAACGCCACATCTAATATCATCATAAAGGAAAAACCTGTTGCAAAAAATATGGTTCCAATATTCGAATGCTCCCCTGTTGACATTTCCGGGATCAGCTCCTCAACCACTACATAGATCATAGCACCGGCAGCAAGACTGAGTAAATACGGCAAAACCGGAATAATAAGATCCGCTGCCAGAATTGTGAGTATTGCTCCAAAAGGTTCTACAATTCCTGACAGCACACCACTTATAAATGCCTTTCCTTTTCCCATGCCTTCAGAGCGAAGGGGCATGGAAATGATCGCACCCTCCGGAAAATTCTGAATTGCAATTCCTATAGAAAGTGCCATCATTCCCTTAAATGTGATATGAGTATTTCCTATGAGATATCCCGCGCAAACCACGCCAACCGCCATTCCTTCCGGAATATTATGTAACGTTACTGCCAGGACCATCATTGTCGTTTTCTGAAACTTACTCTTCGGACCTTCGGCGCTGTCACTGTACTGGTGAATATGTGGAATCACATGATCCAGCAAAAGCAAAAACAACACTCCTGCCCAAAAGCCTGCCACTGCCGGTACAAAAGAAAATTTTCCCAGTTTTCCCGACTGTTCAATTGACGGAAGCAAAAGGCTCCAAACAGAAGCAGCCACCATAACTCCTGACGCAAAGCCAGTCAGTGCCCTCTGCACGTGTGCATTTAAATTTTTTTTCATAAAAATCACACAGGCCGCTCCCACAGAAGTACCCAAAAACGGGATCAGAATTCCATAGAATACATTTATGTTCATTTTAGCGTTCCTCCTTTTTGTCATATATTAGTTATAGCTAACTTATTGTTTTAAAAGAAGCCATGTGAATTTCTAATATTCTTATCCACATGGCCTTATTTGTTTAAGTATAGCACTTTCATTTTATTTCCACAAGACACTTCTTAATTTTCTGAACTCATGCTTGTGTGTCAAGCGGATATTCGCAATCCGCTTCGCTACTTGCTCATAACCAAATATATTATTATCTCTCCGCTCCATATTTATCTTTTCTCGAAATCAACGCTATCGTCTCAACGGTACTCTCTTTGTCCCAACAAAGTTCCTGTGTCTCCCTGTCTCCGAAATACACCGGAAAACGGAACTTTATGTGCTTTAGGAATCTGCCATCTGGCTGCTCCTGCTCATAAATGTCCACCTGTTCTACAAAGCTGTTAAGAAATTCTTTCTTCTCCAGATCAGTGAACTTATCATATAGTTTATCAAAATATAAAGGAAATTGATAGACGTTTTCTTCTGATATTTTCTGTTGCTGAATATTCAGCAGGCGATTCTTTACTTCCTCTATACTGTTTTCCACGCCTTCAATTTCATCATACAGACGATATAATCGTGTCTCCATATCCTGATATTTCTTTTCATAAAATTTATCCATGATATCCAGACTGTCCATCTGCTGTCCAAGTCTCGCTTTTGCTCCGGTCAGTTGCCTGTGCTGTTTTTCCAGTCTTTCAATCTCTTTTTCTATTTCTTCTGTATCTATTCTTGAACCGATTTTATTCAGAATTGCTTCTTCAAATTTCGGATTCTTCACCAGCTTCCGAATAACTTCTTCCACTGCATTGTTAATCTTCTCCTCGCTCCATTGTTTACGATATCCACATTTATGACCATCTACCAGGCGACGATGTTTGCAGGCATAATAGAAATAATCCTTATATAAGGTTCCGTCTTTCTTTTTCTTTCGGTTCACGTTTCCATACATACCGCTTCCACATAACGGACATCTCAATATTCCAGATAAGATATGCTCATGATCGAGGCTATGTGTCTTTTCATATTTCACACCTGTTTTTTCCCGTTTTTGATGAGCCAGCTCCCAGTCTGTTTCCGAAATAATCCCTTCATGGATACCATCGTGCAGCATATAATTTTCCTGCTTTACAATGCGATATTCATTTCTTGTACCAGAAACTTTCTCGTTTTTCCTTCGTCCATAAGCCAGCTTTCCACAGTATACCGGATTATCCAGAACGCCTTTTATAAATGATGCGGCAAATGCGTCCAGTGTATTATTCTGTCGTTTTTTCTTTTTATATCCATGCTGGTTCAGCCATGCAGCAATCGCAGAGATTCCCATATTGGTATGAATAAATTTATCATAGATCAGACGAATAATTTCCGCTTCATCCTCTGCAATCTGCAATTCTCCATTTACCAATTCATAGCCATATGGAGCAAATCCGCCGTTCCATTTTCCTTCCCTGGCTTTCTGCTTACGTCCCTCCATTGTCTGAACAAGGATATTCTCTCGTTCAATCTCTGCCACCGCAGACAGAACAGAAATCATCAGCTTTCCACTATCTTTTGAGCTGTCAATTCCATCTTCAACACAGATCAGATTCACTCCAAAATCCTGCATCCGCTGCAAAGAATTTAAAACATCTGCCGCATTACGACCAAATCTGGAAAGTTTGAACACCAGTACAAACTGCACCTCATCTGTGCCATTCTCAATATTATCCAACATTCTCTGGAATTCTGGTCTGCCCTCTATGCTTTTTCCAGATTTGCCTTCGTCTGAATACTCATTTACAATTTCCATGTTCTGAAATTCCGCATATCTCTTGAGTTTTTCTTTTTGAGCGTCCAGACTGTAGCCATCTACCTGCATGGTTGTAGACACTCTGGTATATATATCGCATTTAACCTTTTTATTCTTCATAATTTTCCTCGTAATATAACTCCGTTTCATAGTCCCAACTATTTTCAATACATATTTTCCATATTGACGCATTTCTCTGTCAATCGTATAATTAAAATAGATTCAGAGCATATCTGTTATCAAAATATTGCCCGCCCACCGTTGGCGACTTATAAATGATTGGCTCGAAAATATTGTTCGCTTACCGGAAGCGTCTAATAAATGTCCGGCTTGAAAATTATTTAGAAATAATTTCTGTTTTTGATATTGTGTTTTTATCACACATTGCATATACTATAAATACACAAAAAAGCCAAAAAAGAGGAGGTGTTAGTATGTCTACTTCAAGTATTACTCATAATTTTGTCGTATCCAATCCAAACAGCGTAAAGCGTTTTGTCGCAGCGATTGACGAAGCCGACCGTGACCGCACACCAAAGCAGACACTTCCCGGACGTCAGTTAACAAACCCACAGGAAATCTTAGCTTTAATGTCAAAAAGGAAGAAAAAAGCGACAGTCTGATTTACATTTTGTATTTCAGAAAACTGCCGCTTCTTTTTCTTCCTTATTCTGTTTTTCTTCCTCCAACTCCCGGAGGACTTCTTCGCCGTACTTATCAATCATACATCATAAATAAGTTTTTTACCAAAACAGGCGTGAGCCCGCTTCTCATATTGAAAAAATGTCACACTCATGCCTGTTTTTACTTTTTCATAACATTATTACCGATAATAAAATCCATCAAACGAATCACGATATCTATATTTTTTCTCAAAATCACCAAAATTGTCTATTAAATCTCATAAAAATGGCGAAATCCAGCCGCTGCAGACATCTCTGAAGCCCACAAACGACAATGATGTCTTCTTTTTGAATATGTAAAATCAATTGATTCAATACTTCTTTATACGTTTTTTCTTATAATTGGATAACTCCTCTTTTCTGTCTTAGTGCAGTTATTATTTTATATAACATTCTTGTGGCATGTCATTAGAGTTTCTACACTTCAAGTAGATACAATATTATAAATCATATCTAAATATTCTGATTCTCTTTTATTGTATAACCACATTGATCACAAACACTGTCTCCAACCGTTTTCCCGTCCCGAACAAACACTTCTATATCAGCACCGCATTTTGGGCACTTAATTTCTACGATTGAAATCATATTTCGTGCATCCTGACATCCTGAAAAAAAACTCATTCTTTCACCTGCTTCCATACTTTTTTCATATAATCTATAACAATATCCCCTACATATGCAATATCTTCTGCCAAAAAAGCCAGAGGAAAATTGTCGGAGAAAATATTCTTTCAAGTAATATTCAAAGGATTTTCATGTCAGATTAGTCTTTCCTACACCACCTTTTCCTGTTACGGCTATTTTCATTTCTTATTACTTTCTCTCATTTATTGTTTCAAAATTTTCCTTGCAAGCGTATGAATTTCTGGAATTTCCATCATTAGTTCATTTCCAAGCAGTCCCTTTCTTGCAATTTCTGTATCTTCTGAAATAACTGCCAGTACCTTACTCTGATCGTCAATGGACTCCAACATTGTTGGTAAAATCTGTCCGTTCACTTTATTTAACACAAAAAATACAGTTTTTCCAATGCTTTCCCCAAGCTGTTGGATTTTTTTCGTCAGCTTCAATGATTCAAAAGAAGGATCTACGATCATTAAGATCAAATCTACACTGTTATCTACGCCACGTCCAAAATGCTCTACACCAGCTTCCATATCCAGCAATACAACTTCATTTTCTCCTACCGTCAGATGTTTGATAAATTGCTTTAAAATACTATTCATCGTGCAGGCACAGCCTTCATTTGCCTGATGTATTTTCCCGCTTGAAATAAGCATCACACCATTGTTTCGTGCAATATATTCTTCAGGTATCTCATTCAATGTAAATGGTTCCGAATAGAACTTTTTTGCAAATGCAGACAACTTCACAGTATCAAGAATCTCACCTACCATCATTGTTTTAAAAGCTTTCTCCTTACCGCCAAAATACTCTGTAAAGTCTCTTGGAAGTTTTACTCCCAGTTGGCGATGCAGCCCATAATTTGATTCATCAGAATCAGCTACAAGGACAGTCTTTCCCATTCGTTCAAATTCTTTGGCAAGCAGTGCTGATACTGTACTTTTTCCACAGCCACCTTTTCCACATACTGTAATCTTCATGCCTTCAATCCTCCAACTCACAGTCCTAACTTCTTTACAATTTCTCCCAGTGCACTTCTTACAGGAGAATCTTTCGGAAGCTGTATAATTGGCTTTCCATCGCAGTCATACTGATAAACCTGATTATCATGAGGCACCACACCCAGCAGCTCCAGTCCCTGGTTCCTGATTTCTTCCAGAGTTCCGGCATCCAGTTTTCCATCTGGAACACGATTCACGATCAATCCTGTTTTCTGTGGTTTAAAATTCAGTTCCTTCATCAGCTTTGCAATACGTCCGGCTGCCTGAACACCTCTTCTGGAACAGTCACTCACAAGAATCGCAACTTCCATCATTGGCAGAATTCCCCTGCTGATATGTTCCATACCTGCTTCGTTATCGACTACAATGTACGGATACTGGCTCTGTAATTTTTGTACCTGGGTCTGTACCAAACCGTTTACAAAACAGTAACACCCCTGTCCCTGTGTCCTTCCCATCACCATCAGATCATAATCATCTTCTTCCGCAATCGCATCCGAAAGACGCATTTCCAGATATGCCTGTTTCGTCATACCGGATGGGATCTGATATCGTGAGTCTACGCCTGCCCGCTCAATTTCTTCTCTCAGCTCTCCAAGTGTGATCTCCGGCTCCACACCAAGCACTTCATTTAAATTGGCATTCGCATCTGCATCCACGGCCAGAACCGGACATTTCCCACTTTCACACAAATACTGGATCAATAATCCACAAAGTGTCGTTTTTCCTACGCCGCCTTTTCCTGATACTGCAATTACATGTCCCATGTTTTTTCCTCCTGAAATTCTGAACAATCTGTTGACTTTTTCTTTAAACCTCATTATAGTTGTCACTATATAAATTACAATAATCAATCTATGAAATCTGTTCTGTTCCTCAACACATCCCAAAAACTGTTGAGAAATGATACATTGTAAAGCATACATTCAATGGAGGACATTATGTCGGAAAAAACAAGAAAGCAGGACCGCCGCACCAGATATACCAGGCAAACTATAAAAGAAACTTTTTTAGAATTATTAAAGCAGAAAAATTTCACAAAAATCACGGTCACTGAAATCTGTAAAATTTCTGAAATAAACAGAGGTACTTTTTATCTGCACTATTACGATATCCATGACGTGTTGGAAGATATTTTAAATGATATAGCACAGGATTTGAAAACAACGGTAGAACATTTATTTTGCCCAAACCAGAAAAGCTGTTCCTATCCCTTCTGCCAAAAGATTCAAATGGAAACAAAATATAGATCTCTGTTTCTGGATGACACAATCGCTCCCATTCTTCTGGAAAAAATAGCAGCAAATACAAAAGAAGGCTATGTGACCTGGCTTATGTCACACAGCCTCCTGACCTTTGAGCAGGCAGAATCGGTTTTTTATTTTCAAATGAATGGCTGCCTTTCCATCAACAGACTAATGCTCCGCAATCACTGTAATGACTGGAAACAGATTCAGACAACAATTGACAAATTTATCAAAGCCGGACTGGAAAGTTTTCTGATTCATGATCAGAGGGAAGAAAATGCTTCCGATAATTTTTGTAGCAAAATTTCTCCAACTGTTACCGCATCTTCTACGCTCAGATAATGATCAGCATGATCCTGAAGAAATATTTTGCCAGATACAGGAAATTCTTCATCTGCAAACCATATCTTTAAAGTTACCGGATATCTTGGCAGAACTGGAAAAACAGCACACAGATCCGCCTTTGTCTCTGTGAATTCTGCACCCAGACTTGTACATGCTTTCTGAATTTTCTCAGGCTCTTTGTCCTGCAAAAGCTTTTCCAGTTTCTGCTCTGCAGTCCGGTCAAATTTGGTTCCCCGAATCAATCCATCTTTCAGGTTACCAAAAGTAATGAGCTTATGTGAGCCTTCTGTGCCATCAGCCATATCCAGATAATGCAGCAATGTCAGATAATGCCATTCATCCATATTTGAGTTAATATAAAACTCAGGAAGTTGAATTTCAATCACTTCGTGAAAACTTGGTACCTCAAGCATATTTCGGCTGCTGTGAAAAATAGCCCCACTTTTTGCAGCAAGATCCTCCCCAGAACGATTTTGCAGCCGTTTTACTGCTGCCTGCAACATTTCCTGAAATGCACGATTTTCTGTTTGATTTTTATATTCCATAAATTCTCCTTTGTGAATATTTTATCGCATCATATAATAATCAATGTTTATGCAAGAATTTGGTGATTTCATTCCTGTGTTGACTTTTCCTTCAAATTTCATTATAGTTGTAATTATATTATTTACAATCGTCAAAATAAAAAATATGTACAAGTTCTCAACACATTAAAAAGAACTGTTGAGAACTTGAGATGTTTTTGGCAAACCAGAAATATCTTGTCTCAAAAACGTGAAAACAAAATCATTATATCATACTACAAGGAGTTTCTTATCATGAAATACTCAACGAAATTAAGCGATACTGTTCATGTGATGGTTCTGATTGCTATCAACCAGGAAAAATCCCTCTCCAGTGCCTCAATTGCAGAAAGTGTCCATACAAATCCCGGCTTTGTACGCCAGCTTATGTTAAAACTAAAAAAAGCCGGACTTATGACCAGTGTAGCCGGACATGCCCGTCCTTCTCTTTCAAAACCAGCAGACCAGATCACATTACTGGATATTTATAGAGCAGTTGAAGGCGAGAAACCTCTGCTTCATTTAGATACTCATACCAACCCTGATTGCGGCATTGGCATTAATATTCAGTTGTCTTTGCAGGGATTCTATGATGAAATCCAAAAAACTGCTGAAGAAAAAATGAATACGATTACTTTACAGGATATCATAAATACCTATTATCAGCGAACATCCATGTAAAATAATTTGCAAAACATTATATGACAGGAGAAATAGGCAGGAAACATTTTGTGATAATTTTGGAAAACTCACTCCAAGAGTTCTCCTGTATCACTTGCTGCATACTCCCTGATGCTCTGTACATGGCGTCCTGAAATACTTTTCTTTTTGGTGCATTAACTTAATTGACTCCTTTCAGATTTGACTAATAGATTTTCAGACAAAAAGAAAAAGCCGCTGACACGTTATCTTCTAACGCATCAACAGCTTCTATCCTGCTTTAATTCAGTGTATTATTCGGTTTTGTAAAGGTTTATTTGCTTTCGCATGAAGTTGGCATCGAATATGCTGTTGCAGGAAGATAAATCTATTTCGGAAATTGCTGCCGCTGTGGGATATAAAAGCCAAAGTAAATTTACATCGGCTTTCCGAGATATATTTCAGATATTACCTACTGCATATCAGAAACTGTATCGTAATTAATAATTTTAACACAAAACTGCACCCACAATATCCCTGAGTGCAGTTTTTTATCAATCAATATTCTAATGTTTCTCCATTAAGTGGAATATCAAGAACAAGTATCTTATACAAATGCACTTTCCTCTTTTGCTTTCCGCAAATCTTTTAACACTGTTCCTATATCTCCCAAAATAGCAATCCCTTTATCTTCAATGAATTCCGGCAAAAACTGATATTCTGAATTTACGGAGATATAATATGCATCTTTCAAACTGTTTGTCAGTTCCCAAAACGGTTCCTGTATAAACATCGGTGTCATGCGCCCTACTCCAAGTTCTATCAAGAGAATTTTTCTATCTTTGTTCTTTTGAATGTATTTTGAGATTTTCTCATATTCTTCTTCGTATTTTTTCCCTTGCAGAAAATTCCCATATCCTCTTACCCACGGAAACATTTCCGCACCACAATGAGGGCAGCGAGGAATCAGTTCATCCGGCACCATTGTCCCCTCTCCCATAGCCTCAATCATATCTGCCACAGGTTGTACAGCATCCCATGTTTCATCCTGACAGCACCGGGAACACTGGAAGAAACGATGATCTCCCTGAATCTCACTGACCTTTTCTTCCTGATAAATCTTTACAAACTGTGTATCCTGATTAGTCGTTAAGATATGAAAGTCCTTTCCCTGCAAGATTCTATCCAAATCCAGATATGGCTCTCTGATAGGGGCATTTTGTGTAGTATTTAAAAAGGTTGCCACATATCCCCAGTGTTCATTTCTTGTAGAAAACCGATGCATCATGCCGCTAAAAGCACCTTTGAATCCATACTTATCTGCAAATTTTCCAAAATGCTCACGAAAAGAAGGGGTATCACTATAATAAAAGTCACCTCCTCCAGCCGCTGATAAACCAGATGCTCCGCCTACTACGATACACTCTGCCTCCTGCACTCTGCGAACAAATTCCTGAATCTGTTCCTCATAAGAAAGTGGTTTTTGTTTGCTCAACACTACAGCAGTACCGCCGGATGCATAGGTACTATAATGTCTGGAATAGTTCATTTGTGTTTTCATTACCAAATTTTCATAACAGCTCATTATTTTCATTCTCCTATCTCACAACTGTAATATCTTTAACCACTTTACTTAGTCTATCCTTCCCTTTCTGATTCCATTGGCAACACCTCATCAAAAGCCCGTATTGCATTGCGAATGCAATCATCACATTCACAGAGTACAACACCTGTATCCTTTCCCTTTAGGTCTTTACATATGGTTGCACCTGAATATTCCTGAAATTTGTTCAATATCTCCCGTGCCGTTATCGCACTTTTCTTCCCTGGCTTTACAATTCCCGCCATCATGGTTGCTCCGATCAATGCACCACAAGTTGCTTCCATACCTCCCATGCCTACCGCAAATCCGGATGCAGCCTTTGTCAGTATTTCCTTATCAGAATCTGATAAATCGATCATTGCCTTGATAACCGACTGACAGCAATTAAATCCATTATGTTTGTAATATACTGCTTTTTCTTCTCTTGTCATTTTCCTTAGAATTCCTTTCTGATTTCTTTTAACGCTACCGTAAGATTACCATCCACACCGATGGATTTTTCTTTGATTTCCTCTGGAATGTAAATTTCGCCCTTGTTAAATGTGATATATCTTGCCTGTGGTTCTACTGCTGCTAGCTGCATCAAAGGAGCTTTAATCATCTGATTTCTCCAACCAATGCCAAATTCCAGAATTACCAGCTTCTTTCCATGTAAATTCTGAATAAATTCTTGATAGCGGGCAGCCTTTTCCTTCCAATTTTTCGTTGCTGTAAACGAGGACATCTCACCCCAATTTACTTCCATATCTCCACCGCATTTTGGACATTTCGGCAGTAACTCTTTGGGTACTCTTCCGTTTACTTCCTCTTCTGTCATGGCGAGAACTGCTTTTTGATTAGGATAGACCTCGTCATGACATCTGTTCTTGCACCGCATCTGGGTTAATTTCCCTTCCATTTCAAAAACACGGTCTGCCTCAAAACCTGCCGGCACAAAATGATCCTCCGCATTGGAAGTTACTACGAAATATTCTTTATCCTTTACTAGTGCATAGATGTTTTTCATAATCTCACTCGGCTCATCCTGCATAGCTTTTGCCTTAACAAGTCTGCTTACAAACGCCCACTTTTCTTCTACCTTCATTGGCACTGAAAATCCGTGTAAAACGCAACGCAGTCCGTATTTTTCTCTGAAATCTCCCATATTTTCCTGAAACCATGCGTCATCTGCAAAAATATTATATCCCTCTGCGATAGACAAACCATTACTGGCTCCAATCAAAATACCATCTGCTTCTTTGATGATTTGACTTATCTCTTGATATACATTCATCTTCATCACATTTCCTTTCCCACTATGTTTTCTTTTAAATCCCGCAAGGTTTCTGCCAAATCTCCTGCTATATAAATGCCTTTGTCTTTTATATGTTCTGGAGTTGAGGATTTCTTCTGATTCAGACAGGCATAAAACACCTTTTCATTTTTGTATGTCATTTCCCAAAAAGGAAGTTTAATAATACTGGGTGTCATCTCACCAACCCCCAGCTCCAGCAGTACAACATTCTTATCTGTTCCATTCATGAGATATTTTTTTAGGAAATTCTCATATCGCCTTACACCTTCTCTCCAGTCTTTCTTCTCTCCAGTCTTTTCCCTCCAAAAATGTATCATCCCTTACCCAGGGAACCATGATTCTCCCGCACTCATTACATCTTGGCAGAAGCTCGGAAGTAACACGCAGCTCCCGGATATTTTCGTTCATCCTGCGAATCATTTCTACATTGGAATAAATTTGGTCATGACAAGGCTGACTGCATTGAACATAACCGCTGTTACCTTGATAATCGCAAATCCTTTCTTTCTTAAAAATCCGTTCAAACTGCATATCTATATTGGTTGTTAAAACAAAGACTTCTTTTTTCGCCACAATATCACGCAGGTCATAGTATGGCTGTCCTGTAGGTGCATCCCACATACTTTGTATGTAACGTGCATAATATGCCCACTGTTGTTCCGGCGATGAATAACAGTAGTAAAAACCGTCAAAGGGAGATTTCAGTCCATACCATTCCTTGAAATCTTGTAAACATTCCTCCATATAGGGTAGCCAATGATAATGGTTATATCCCGCCGCACTGGAAAGACCAGAACCACCGCCTATTAAAACGGCATCTGCCTGACGGATTTTTTCTGCCAGAAAACTGACTTGTTCCTCCTTTTGCATACACCACCTTATCTCCTTTTTTATATCAGATTCCACACTTTTTATTTTGCTTGACTTTTATTTTTTTACTTGTTAAAATTAAATTTACATCAAGCATTAAAATCATGTTATCATGTAAGTTTAAAAATTGCAAGAAGAAAATTCGAGGTGACAAATGAAATATTCCACAAAGCTTAGTGACACCATTCATATTCTTATATTTATTGCTCTTGGAGATGACGAACAACTCTCCAGCACAAAAATTGCAGAAAGTATCAAGACAAACCCGGCTTATGTCAGACAACTTATGGCAACCCTGAAAAATGCAGGCATTGTTGTCAACACACAAGGTCATGCGAATGCCGCTCTTGCAAAATCGGCAGATAAAATCAATATGTATGACATCTACCGAGCTGTAGAGGGCGATAAGCCGCTGCTTCACCTGGACACAGATACCAATCCGGATTGTGGAATCGGTATCAACATTCAATTCGCTATTGGGGACTTCTATCATGAAATTCAAAATATGGTAGATGAAAAAATGAAATCCATTACATTACAGGATATTATTGATCGGTATTATTTTAAAATCAGGAAAGTTAAAAGTCTTTAACTAATTAAGAATAGCAAGCACTGCCTGTGTCATGACACAGGCGAAATTCCCCACACTTTCCTATCGTCTGTGTGGTTAAATTTCCATAGGGAAGTATCCCTAACCCTCTTTCGATTTTTCTCCGGTTTTCCGTTGGAATACCTTGACCCTTCCTACCGTCTTTGCTGCAATTTGCCTTGGGTAGTTACACCCAAAATTGAATTAAACACGAAACAGACTGTTGTAAAAACCGAACATTTTACAGCAGTTTTTTTGTACCCATTTTTAGGAAGGACGTGACTCAATGGCAAACAGAAACCGCACCAATCCGGTGTAATTTTATCTCAGCGATGATGAGCAATACATTCTCACTACCAAATTCAAAGCATCCGGCATGAAAAGCATGTCAGCCTTTTTACGCAAGGCATGTACTTGAGCAGGCAGGGATAAACTTAAAAGGATTGAATGTTGATAATCTTAAAACCAGTGGCTTACAGGACAAAGCACTCTACGACTACACGTTTGCCAGGGATAACGGCATCAATCCGGAAATAAAACTGGCACACAATTATGTAAGTAACTGGGAAGAGATGAAAGCAAACGCTTCTGGACTTCTTATTTGGGGTGATGTCGGTACTGGAAAATCTTTTTTTGCAGGCTGCATTGCCAATGCCCTTCTGGAAAAAGGCATTCCTGTACTGATGACCAACTTTTCCCGGATTCTGAATACTCTTACCGGAATGCATTTTGAAGACAGAAACCAGTTCATCAACAGCTTAAACCGCTACAGTCTTCTGATTATTGATGATCTCGGAATTGAGCGGAACTCTGACTTTGCACTGGAACAGGTATTCAATGTGATTGACAGTCGTTACCGCAGTAAAAAGCCCCTGATCATAACGACCAATCTCACTTTATCAGAGCTGAATAACGCCGCTGATATCGCACACAAACGAATTTATGACCGCATTCTGGAGAGATGTATTCCTGTCCGTATCAATAACCGGAATATCCGTCAGGACAACGCTTCCGCCAATTTGAAAGAGGCGAAGAAAATCCTGCTAAGCAATCCTGATTTGAACCAGAATTGAAACAACGGAGTATAACTCAATAGTTATTTCTCACTGGCAGTGGTGCTACTTTCTTTTCATATTCATCACCAGAAATATGCCACTGTCAGTTATCCGAAACTATAGTACTAGACCAGAAAGCATGGTCTCATTTATCAGGAAGTATTGCCCCCACCGATGGCTTCACCAGAATGGAAAGACCGTGAACAACTCTGGAATGCTGTGGAAGCTGCAGAAAAAACAAAAGACAGCCGACTGGCAAGGGAATTTGTTGTCGCACTTCCCATTGAATTAGATAAGGACAGTAATATTTCTCTTCTTCAAAATTTTATTCAAAAGAATTTTGTGGATATGGGCATGTGTGCTGACTTTGCTATTCACGATGCAGATGGACACAATCCTCATGCACACATTCTGCTTACCGTCCGTCCACTGAATGAAAACGGAACATGGCAGTATAAAACAGAAAAAGAATATCTCTGTATAAAAAATGGGGAAAAAAAGGATTTACAGCTACTGAATCCAAATGCTGTTCTAGCAAGGGATTTTTCCCTTGAACCCATCATTTATGATATATGGTGGCGCTTTTCGCCCCCAAATAGTGAAAGTGGGGGCACTTTCTGCCCCCACTCAGGAAATGTTGCTAAAATACTGTTTAGATTTATCATACATACAAAATGGAAGTTATCTATTTCTCCTCTTCGTTAAGACCTAGTTCATTACATATTACTTGCTATCCCTGATACCTTATTCTTTCTACCAGCGTTTCCTTTTTCAGATTACTGCTTAAAACGCAGGAAAGTACAATCTGCAACAGACCGACCAAAAAAATCATAATAAAAATTGGTACGATTGGAACATGATAGATATTCATTCCAAATATTCCATTATGTTTTGCATAGGAAAAAAGTGCATAGCCGAGCGGCAGACCAATGATCAAAGCTACGCATATGGTACCAACCGTAAACATCATTCCCTGTAACTGCAGACATAAATTTAATTGTTTATTTGTCATACCCACAGCCTGTAATACACCATATTCCTGCTTTTTTGTCGTAATATTCATGATTATGGTGTTTGCCATATTCATAAAACCGATGAGTCCTACAACCGCCATAAACAGATAACAGCCAAGCTTCATCATGCTGCTTGCAAATTCGGCAGATTGTAACTGTGCATGATAGGTATCCATTTTTATATGCGAAGTATTAGAAAGCAAAGTATTCAGACTTTGTTCCACAGATGCAACATCTTTTTTATCACAGTCCACCCACAGATAGCCATAGGCTGTTCCCCTCGGATTCATGGAACGGTATACACCTTCCGGAATGACAAGATAAGTGTCCGCGCTTACAAAGGATCCTGCAATCTTTCCCTGATAGGTATAGGTTTCACTTCCATTCTCAAAGTCAAATGCAATGGATTCACCCGGAGCATATCCATCTTGTTCCATCCACGTTGACCAGCCAAAGAAAATATCACCATTCTTTACCGCCTGATCATAGTCCATAGAGCCAATATCCCCGTCTTGGCGCATAAAATCAAAATCATTTTTACTCACAATATCAGCCGGAAATCTTGTTCCGTTCAGATTTACAGAGACAATCTCTCTCGCCATGACATCTGTCACTCCTGGAATGCTTTTGATTTCTTCAATCATTGAATCATTCAATGGATTATCCGTCAGAATCGTATCCAGATTATTCTCCGGATATCTTTCATCGTACTCAGCAGAATAGTCAAGCTGCAGTTCAAATTGTCCATGATTAACGGAAAGACGTGCTTCATGCTCCGTATCAATATTTCCTACATAATTAGAGATAATCACAAACAATGCGCAGGAAAGCCCCAGTGTGAGGATGGTACCAATGGTTCTTTTTGGATTACCCGTTACATTTGCCATTGCCATAGAAAACACGGTGACATTTTTTCTGCCATTTCGTTTTCCTTTTTTTTGTGTTTCTGCATTTTCTAAATACCGTGTTGCTTCGATAGGTGAAATCCGTGAAACAATTTTCATTGGTTTACGCAGCGCCAAAGCAACGGTAAAAAATGACACGAAAATACATAGAAGCATAACAGGCAGAGAAAACAGTGGCATCTGCTGATTTTGGACTCCCATAGAGCCAGTTCCGGTTGATACAAGGTTTCCCTGTTCTACCAGCCAGTTAAAACCGCATTTTGCAATCAGAAAACCAAGAAGCAATCCAACTGGTATTGAAGAAATTGTCAAAAACATACCCTCTCTGAAGATCAGTTGTTTCATCTGCTTTTTTGTCGCTCCCAGAGCCTTGATTTTTCCATACTCCTGTATCTTGTTGGCAATACCGACCTGAAAAATATTATAAATGACCACAACAGAGAAAAGTACAATTGCAAGAATCAAAACCCCGCATACCGCAATCGTTTCATAACTCGGCTGCAAGACCCATTGCAAATAGAGATCATTGACTATAACGTTTTTTTCTTCGATCCCACAAGCTGCTGCAATCTGCTTTATAACCGAATCAATATTATTCATAGATACATTTGCAGAATCATTTAAAGTAAAATAAATATTATACTGTCTGTCATTCTCTGCGACGTGCTCATCATAAAACTCCTGTGACCCGAAAGCAACATAAGATGCCTCGATGGTATACTCATCCCGATCATATAGGATTCCGCTGACAACAAATTCTTCCGGCTTATATTCTGACTGCATCCCTGCGCGGTAATCCAGTGTAACCGTATCTCCGATCTTTACATCACCATACCCCATTGCACGAAAAAATGCTCTTCCTGCGGCAATTTCCTGCATTTTTTCCGGATACTTTCCTTCCTTCAACTCATATTCTTTATTATAAGGAAGCATTTTTCTTGCAGTCTCATCCATGCAGACAAACCCGCCTTTTTCATTGCCTTTTATGATACCTTCGGTGCACATAGTGCCTGTAGCATCTATTTCCGCACGGCGGTTTACTTCTTTTAACTGCGATCCGTCTGCGGAAACAAACAGACCATAATTGCTTCCATATGATCCTGCCGCCTGACTTTTCTGTAAATGAATTACCCCATTTCCCACGGTACTGATGATAACAAGCAGCATCGTGGTCAGACAGATTGCCATCATGATCAGTATACTTCTTGTCCTGTTCCTTTTGTCATTGCTATATGCAATCCTGCTTATTGTCTTCATCTGAAATCCACCACCTGTCCGTCCTCAATCACCAGAATACGGTCAGCGACCTGTGCAATTTCGTCATCATGGGTAATCATTACAATTGTCTGTCCATATTTTTTTGCTGTCATCTTAAGCAGAGCGATTACCTCATCACTGGTCTTAGAATCAAGATTTCCTGTCGGCTCATCTGCAAATATAATTTCCGGACGATTCACCAGTGCTCTTGCAATTGCTACTCTCTGCTGCTGTCCTCCGGATAACTGATTTGGCAGATTATAAATCCGGTTTTCAATCCCCAGAGTTGCAATAATATCATTTACATACGCTTCATCCACTTTTCTTCCATCCAGCCCCAGTGGCAGTACAATATTTTCCCAGACATTAACAGATGAAACCAGATTAAATGCCTGAAAAACAAATCCGATTTTTCTTCTGCGGAAAACAGCAAGGGCATCTTCCTTCATCCTGTATAAATCTTTCCCTGCTAAAGTAACACTGCCTTTTGTCGGGGTGTCTAGCCCTCCAAGCATATGAAGTAATGTACTTTTACCGGAACCTGACTTTCCAACAATTGCGACAAATTCTCCCTGCTCAATTTGAATGTCCACCTGATTGACCGCTTTGACCTGATTCTCACCTGCGCCATAAAACTTACAAAGCTGCTTGGTTTCTAATATCACACTCATGTGTTGCCTCCTTTTCATCCTACATCCAAATTGTATCAGGGCAATCTTTCATTTCACTTTCAAAAAACGAGCAGAAGTCTTACAGAATTGTAAGATTTCTGCTCACTTAAAATTTAACCAACATATGGTAATTGAATCACAAACTTGCTTCCTTTTTTCTTTTTGCCGGAGGTTACCGTAATCGTACCTGCGTGTTTTTCGATAATTTCTCTCGATAGAAAAAGTCCGATTCCTGTACCACTCTTTTCCATGACCTCCTTGGAACTTCCTCTGTAAAATCGTTGAAAAATTTTGTGATACTCATTCTGCGGAATACCAATTCCCTGATCCTCAATTTCCATTCTTACAAGATCGCTTCTTTTTTGTAACCGGATAAATATTTTTGAACCACACGGACTGTACTTGACCGCATTATCCAGAACGTTGATCACAGCTTCACCAAGCCACCTTTTATCCTGCATAATCGTGCATGTTTCCAGCTCTTTTTCATAGTCAAAAACGAATTCAATTTCTTTCTCATCCGCTTTAGGATAAGTGCGGTTCACAGCAGATATGACAGTATCCATAAGTGGAAGTTTTTTCTTATTAATCTGAATCAGTCCAGTTTCCATCTTGGATATTTCAAGAAGCGACTGCAATAATGTCTCCAGTCCATCCAGAGCACTCCGACAACGGATACAAAACTCCTCCTGTTCTGTGGCACTTAAGTCATTCTGCATCAGCACACTAAAACATGTATCCAAAGCTGCAACCGGTGTCTTTAACTGGTGAGAAATATCAGAAACCATTTCTTTCGTGTTCTCCTTTTCTGCCCTTGCTTCTTCCTTTATCAACTGAATATGATGTCCGATTGCTTCAAGCTGGTCATTCAATTTTTCCAGTTCTGCATGATTTTCCGTTTTCAGTAAATCATCAAATTTATTTTCACGGAATCTGATCAGAATTTCTCCCAACTGGTCTAAAATTTTCTGATGACACGCATCTTCTTTTTTCTTCCAATAAAGTAAAAAAGTCAAAAGAAGCACGCATATCACAGTGCTTACAGCACCGGTCACCATAACCTGATGCCGGAATTGCGAATAAAATGCATTCCCTTTATTCCCCCAGTATCCATATTGCTCCAATAATCGCCTTCCCTGTTCGTTAGTTTCAATATCCTTATCCTTAAGCAATTCCGAAACAGCATCCAGCCCGGAAAATTCTTCCTTTGCAGCAATCTCTGTCATAAGATTCATTTTATATTTATAATCTTCATAAAACACATACGTGGTAAAGCAATTTAATATTGCAAACACTAATATGACCGGCAATACCAAAGACAAGGCTGATGTGAGTTTCCTGTGATATCTCTTTGTCACTGCCTTACCTCCTGATTCCATATATACCCAAGACCTCTGATATTCTTTATATAGACCGGTGCAGCCGGATTGTCTTCGATTTTCTCACGGAGTCTTCTGATATTGACAGCGATTGTATTTTCATCCACAAAATCCCCTTCCAGATCAAACACATTTTCCAATATTTGTGTTTTTGAAAGAATCTGTTTTGGATTCTGAAGAAAAAAAGTCAACATTTTCAACTCCGTTTTTGTCAGACTGATTTCACGACTCTTTATCAGGACTTTCATTTCTCCTGCGATAAATACGATATCCCCCGAAATCATCTTTCCGGCTTCCGTTTTCTCCTGTCTGCGGCGGAAATGTGCTTCTATTTTCAAAAGAAGTACCGAAAGACTAAACGGCTTTGTAATATAATCATCTGCCCCTGCTTCATATCCCATGACCTGATCCATCTCCTGATCTAGTGCTGTAAGACAAATAATGTATGTATTATAATTGCATCTCATCCACCTTACAAATTCCAGTCCATTCCCATCCGGAAGATTCACATCACAAATGGTAACATCCACATTATTATCACTTGCAATTCTTTTCGCTTTTTTCACTGATTCTGCTGAAAAAACCTCATATCCGGATTTTTTCAGTGAAAATGTAATTCCACAATTTAAATTTTCATCATCTTCAACCACGAGTATACCTGGCATAGCATATGCACCTCTCTTTATCCAGAATATCAATTTTTCCCTTTTCTTCCAAGCCCAGTGTTTCTTTTTCTACTGCCATAATTATAGCATACCATTTTCCACTTTTATGTCGAAGCACCGCAGAATCAGGATCTTTTTTCCATAAATATTCTGGTTCCGTTCCATATTGTTCTTTTACATATTGAAAAATTTCTTCACGTTTCAACTTTAGCCCTCACTTACGATTTCTGGCTTTGATTATACGCTATCATTCTTGCATTCTCAACCACTTCTTACCGTTCTGTTTGTGTTTTATATTCTTTGCCATGATAGGCAGTTTCTTTACTCACTGCCTAAGTTTCCATTAAACCGATATCCTACGCCCCGCACCGTTTGTATATATAATGGTTTTCCAGGATCATCTTCTATCTTTTCTCTAATGTTACAGATATGTCGCATAACCACATTATAATCACCAGAATATGGTTCATTCCAAACCAGATCATAAAGCATTTCTTTTCCAAATATTCTACCCGGACTTTTTGCCAATAATAATAAAATATCTTATTCATATTTCGTAAGATGAATATCCTTATCATTTTTTCTGACAATTCGTTTTTGACAATATATTTTTAAACTACCCAAATCTATTATTTCTGGTAAAAAATAATTTTTATGATTCCAACTGGTTAATATATTTTCACTTACGCTCCCATTTGCATCTGTAATTCTCTCAATAATTTCTATTTTCTTCACATGCATTACCTTATTTTATAATCACTTCCTCTTTTATTTATATTCTCCATATCTATTCTCCGATTGCAAATATCAAGTGCAGCCCTGCGATGCGTCACAATTAAACAAGTTTTATCTTTTAAGCAATGTATATTTTTCAATAATTCTGCTTCTGTTCTTTCATCTAAAGCACTTGTACTCTCATCTAACAATAAGACAGGTGCATCGCTCAATAATGCCCTTGCAACCGCAATTCGCTGAGCCTGTCCTTCCGATAAGCCCATTCCACGCTCTCCGATTAGTGTATCCAGTCCTTCCTTCAGATTCAGAATAAACTCATCTATACAGGCAATCTGTGCAACTTTCATAATTTCTTCATCTGTTGCCTTTTCCGTAAACATACAAAAATTCTCTCGTAATGTTCCGGAAAATAAAGTATTTCCTTGCGGCACATATGCAAATAGTTTTCTCGTATTTCCTGTGGCATTTTCCGTTCTTATTTCACCACTTTTAAGAGAACACATGGAAAAAAGTATCTCTCTGCTTGACCAATTTAACCTGCTTCATATAAATGACAGCATACCTCAGATTGCCAATTATGCAATGTTCCTGACAGAACAGCAGGAACCCGAAAGAGGAATCTCCGAATTGCAAAAATTATCCGGCATCATCAAGGAATACCATTCCGATCACTGTCTGGATTATGCCAAAGTACAGGAAACCCTTGGAACCATTTATCTAATGACTGCCAATCTTCCGCAAGCCAAAACACATTTTAAAAGAGCTTTCAAAATATATGAAAAGATCTGGACTGATGAACCAGAAATGATTGAAGCAAAATATCAGGAAATCCAGGAGTTATATCCACAGGTTGGTTTCTTTCTTGGACAACAGCTATCAGACTTTTTAACAAAACAGACATAATTTTACGGCGGACATAATTGTTCGCCGTAAAATTTCTTTTTCCCACTTTTGGGAGAAAGTACTTATTTCAGTTTTCCATATATCTCATCCGTTACTATTTCACACCATTCGGATGATGTTTTTTCTCCCGGTACTTCAATTGCCAGATGTGAAAACCATTCATCTGGTGCTGCTCCATGCCAGTGTTTTACTTCTGCCAGAATATTGACACAATCTCCGGGTTTCATTTCTACTGCTTCTTTTCCTTCTTCCTGATAGTATCCACGTCCTGCAATGCAGATAAGAATCTGTCCGCCTCCGCTTTTTGCATGATGAATATGCCAGTTATTTCTGCAACCAGGTTCAAAAGTCACATTGAAAATTCCAACCTGTGACGTAGACACAGGAGCCAAAAAACTTTTCCCTGTAAAATATTGTGCAAATTTATCATTTGGCTCTCCAATCGGGAATATCATCTTTTTAGCATGAGCTCTCATTGCTTCATCTTCATATGAAAGATCACCTTCGTCTATACTCCAGACATCTTTTGCAAGATTGAATGCCGCCCATCCTTTTGGCCACCCTGCATAAAATGCTATATGGGTAATCACGGCTGCAATTTCTTTCTGAGTCACTCCATGAGCTTTTGCATTTTCAAAATGATGTACTAAAGATGTATTAATCATTCCTGAAGCGATAAGTGCTGTGACTGTTATAATACATCTTGTCTTTACATCAATATCCTGATTATTCCAGTTTTCTCCAAACAAAACATCATCATTAAAATGTGCAAACTGTGGTGCAAATTCATTCAGTGCGTTTCTTCCTGCTGTCTGTACAATTTTTTTCACTTTAATCACCTGTCCTTATTTTAACTTTGCTCCATCCTTAAAAGCATTTCCCACACGTTCTCCAAGTCTGTAATATCCGTGATGTACCGGATCATATGTAATTGGTGTAAACTTACTAAGATCAATTTCTCCGTCATCACCGAGATATTTCTCATCTGCACTTACATTTTTAATTTCCGCAAGATACTTGCTGCCATCAATGACTTTTACAAGTTCACACTCAAGAGTCAATGGAAGTTCATTGATGATTGGTGCATTTACAAATTCACCTTTCGTTGTAGTAAAGCCTGCTTTTTTCATCTTATCTGCTTCTTTATTTGCAGAAACAATTCCCACATAATCGCAGGCAACCAGATGTTCAAGATCTGCCACCCCTACTGTAAAAGCCTTATTTTTTATAATATTGTCTGTTGTCTTATGGGCAGACAAATCTACAATAATCTCATTTGCACCTACAATTCCGCCCCATGCAGCGTTCATTGCATTTGCCTTTCCATTTTCATCATAGGTTCCCAGAATCATAACCGGCTGTGGATATAAAAATGGCTTTGCTCCAAAATTTTTTCTCATTGTTTTATCTCTCCTTATGGTTATTTGTTTATATCAGTATTTATCTGCCCAATCCATTCTGTAATCACCTCTTCTGAAGTTTCCAGATGATCTTTTCCTTTGGAATCAAACTGAATCTGCATTTCATGTGCAAAGGCAGCTCCTTTGCAATTTTCCTCCATATCTTTTATAACATGCCCCGGCCATCCACCATTTGTCGTAAATGGAATCACTGTCTTTCCTGTAAAATCATTTGTTGTCAAAAATGTAAGCACTGCAGGTGCCATCGTATACCACCACGTTGGAGTTCCGATAGCAATCACATCATAATCAGCAAGATTTACAGATATCGGATTGATCTGAGGCATAAAGCCTGCCTCTACCTCTCTTTTTCCCTGTTCAACCACATCTTCATGACTGCCGCTGTATGGCTCTGTTGTTTCGATTCTCGCAATATCTGCACCTGTCCCATTAGTCAGCTGCTCTGCAATTCTTTTCGTGTTTCCATTTGACCAGGAATAATATACAATTAACATTTTCTTCATTATCTCTATTCTCCTTTACTTATTTTAACCCCTGTAAACAGATAGATATAACCCACCATGACTACCGCTAAGAAAGCCACTATTACCCCGATGGTTATCTTTTTCCTTGTTTTCATTGCTCACCTCTTTTATTTCTTCTGTATTTTTGAACCTCCAAACACCTGCGACATCGGCATATGGGCAAGCATCTCATCAATAGATTTTACTTCATCCTGAGTCAGCTTTATATCTGCTGATTCCATATTTTCTTCCAGTCTATTTACTTTTCTTGTTCCCGGAATTGGTACGATATATGGTTTCTTTGCAAGCATCCATGCAAGAGAAATCTGTGCAGGCGTGGCATTTTTTTCTTCTGCAATCACTTTCATCCAGGACATAAATTCATTATTTTCCTTTAATCCTTCTTCTGTAAACTGTGGCATTGCGCTTCGATAATCTCCCGGCTTTTCAAATTCCCCATGGGAATGATATGCTGCTGTCAGTAATCCATTTGCAAGCGGCGAAAATGCAACAAATCCTATTTTCAATTCTTCAAGCACCGGGAATAATTTCTCATAATCCCTGTACATCATGGAATATCTGTTCTGAATCGCTGTAACCGGGCATACTTTATGTGCACGTCGAATAATCTCTTCACTGGCTTCTGATAACCCCCAGTGTGTGATTTTTCCCTGCTCCATTAACTCCTTCATAGCTCCTGCCGTCTCTTCAATCGGTACAGTCATGTCAATACGATGAATATAATATAAATCAAGATGGTCTGTGTTAAGTCTCATTAAAGATCCCTCAATCGATGCTTTAATCGTCTCCGGTCGTCCATCAGGAATCAAAGGTTTATTTACAGTTGTTGCAGTTTCATCAAAACGTATCCCACACTTTGATGCAAGGACAATTTTGTTTCTATATGGCCTTAACACTTTCCCAAGCAGTTTTTCATTGTGATGAGGGTCTTCTGTTGTTCCGTATATCTCTGCCGTATCAAAAAATGTGCAGCCTTCATCGATCGCTTTTTCAATCAATTCTTCTGCTTCTTTCTGTGTTGAAACAGTTCCATATGCATGACTCATTCCCATACATCCAAATCCGATTTCTGATACTTCTAAGTCTCTTCCTAAAATTCTTATCTCCATCTTTATCTTCCTTTTCTATATTTCAAACTTTACTGTAAGTATAAGAAAAAGAGACTCCGGACAGAAGTCTCTCTTTGTTAGGCAGTTTAAACCTAAAGGTTATGTCTTACTTATAAGATTCCTGATAAATTGTAACGCAATCTTCATTCGTAAGCTTGTACATATCGTTTTCAAAATTGATACCAAGTGTAGCTCTTGCATTCTCTGCCATTTTAGGAAATTCTTCCGGTGTGATTCTGTAATCAGACATTTTCAGTTCTGCCACATTACAATCTTCCTGTAATTTTACAAGCATAGTAATAAAGTCTTCTGGCTTACTTGCATCTTCCATTCCCATCAGTTTTGCCATTTCAATGAAACGATCATCGCAGACATGTTTATTGATAAAAAAGCTATAAAATGCTTTTGAGATCATAATCAGACCGGCACCATGCGGAAGTTTCTCATGATACGCAGAAAGCGCATGCTCAAGAGGATGTTCGCTGACACATGTTCCAACTGTCATCTGAATACCTGACAGATAGCTTCCAAATGCTACATTACTCATTGCCTCAATATTTTCAGGTTCACGGATTGATGTAACAAGATTACGGCTTACATTCTTAATTGCCTCTGCTGCAACCATTTTGCTGAATTCATTTCTATTTGCGGAAATATATCCTTCTGTAGAGTGGAATAAAGCATCAAATCCCTGATAAGCCTTGAATGCTGACGGAACACTTGTCATTAATTCTGGATCAACAATTGCAAGAACCGGCATCGTACCTGTACCGAATACTCCTGTTTTCTCCTGAGTCTCCGGATTGGTAATCACACCGCCTCCATCAGTTTCTGATCCTGTTCCGGCAGTTGTAGTGATAGCAACAATCGGAAGGGATGGCATTGGCGGCCACTGTTTCTTTCCTGTTCCAAACATTACATAGTCCCACAGATCATCGCTCTCATTGGTTGCCATAATACCGATTGCTTTTGATGCATCCATAACACTTCCACCACCTAAAGCAACGATAAAATCGCACCCATTTTCTTTTGCAAATCTGCCGCCCTCTTCTACAACTGGTTTTGTCGGATTGGAGCCAACTTTATCAAAAATCACATACTCTACATTGCTTTGCTTTAATTCATTTTCAAGCCTGTCTAAATATCCATTTGTACGAGTAGATTTACCATTGGAAATAACAACTAATGCCTTTCTGCCATGTACTGCTCCCATTGGTGTATTAATCTGTGTATGTAATTCTCCAAGTTTCCCTGCTCCGAATAATGCATTTGTTGGTACTGAAAAATTAAAACTCACTACGATTCCTCCAAATATTTTTATATTCTTTTATAATCCAAGACTGTCTATCCATGAACTGATATCTGATTCAGACGCTCCACCATGGAATCGTTCCCCTTCTTTCCAGTCACCTGTTCCTGTCATCTCTTCCAGAAGATTACCGCTGTCACCGATTCCCGAGGTCGCTGCTGTACAGAATGGGATGACTGTTTTTCCTGTAAAGTCATTCTCTTTTACAAAGTTATCTACTGGCCATGCTGCAATTCCCCACCAGATAGGATAGCCAATGTATACCGTATCATATGAATCCCAGTTATCAACTGTTGTAGATACCAGTTCCACATCTCTTAAGCTCTCATCATCATGTTCTCTTGACACCCGGCTGTCATCATCTGTCCAGTCAAGGTCATCATCTGTATATGGCTCCACAGGCTCTATTTCAAACAGATCTGCCTCTGTAATTTTTGCTATCTTTTCAGCAACATCTTTTGTATTTCCTGAAGCTGAATAATATACAACCAATGTTTTTCCATTTCCTGTTGATGTATTTTCTGTTGTATCTGTAGTGTTTTCGGAATTTGTATCCGCTTCTTCATTTCCAGACTGGTTTGTACTTGTAGACTGGCTGTCATTATTAGAAACAGACTGGTTGGTATTGCTTGCTCCACATCCTGCCATCAAACCAATTGCCGCAATGCATGTTAAGAGTACTGCTGCTATTTTCTTTGTTTTCATTCTAAGGTCACCTCCTGTCGTATAAAATGTTTGTCACGCTAATTTCTATCGGATGAAATTGGTAAATACAAAATCCGGTGCCTTTGGCATTTCAATTCCCATTTTTGTCGCAACATTTTTACAGTTAATGAAATATGCCATATTGTTTCCAAGGATCTGCATAACCTGCATTCCTTCGAGATCCTGTTTTACTTCATCCGGATTCGTCCCATGTACCATATTCCAATATCTCGATGTGATAATCGGCATCTGCATCAGACCAAAATATTTATTTACCTGATCCCATGTGGCCGTTGTTCCGGCCCTTCTTGCTGAAATTACCACAGCGGCAGGTTTCAGGCGGAATCTGTCGCCGCCACCGTTTAAATCGGCATAAAAGACTCTGTCCATAAAGGATGTGATTGCACCGCCTGCACCACCCCAGTGTACCGGAGTTCCAAATACGAATCCGTCATAATCCCCTGCTATTTCCAGAAATTCATTCACGATATCATCCAGGATGCATTTATTTTTTTCCTGACATTTTCTGCAGGCAATACATCCTGAAATCGGCTTGTTTCCAATCCAAAAAATATCTGTACTTATGCCATTTTCATTTAATGCACTGGATACTTCACAAAGAGCTGTATAAGTACAGCCATTTTTGTGTGGACTGCCATTGACAAGTAATACTTTCATTGATTTTTCCTCTTATGCTTACCAGTTCTTTTTTTCTTTTGAACTGTCATTATTCTTTTTTCTTTCCTCAACCATCTTCACGAACCATTCCACCATATTCGGATCCTGATGCGAGAAGAAGGAGCTTGTCTTCTTGTCCAGTTCTGCAATAGTCTTCATATCTTCATCAGAAAGTGTGAAATCAAAAACATTAAAGTTTTCTTCCATTCTCTCAATGTGTGTTGATTTCGGAATAACCACTACCCCTCTCTGAATATGCCAGCGAAGCATAACCTGTGCCGGAGTCTTCTGATATTTTTCTGCAATCTCTGCGATGACAGGATTCTCAAAGGTGCCTCCTCTGCCCTCACCGAATGGTGCCCATGCTTCTAACCGGATATCATATTTGTCTGCCCATTCCTTCATCTCTTTCTGCTGATTGAAGATGTGGGTTTCCACCTGATTTACCATAGGTTTAATGCGGTTGAAGGATGCAAAATCAACCATTCTGTCTACATAAAAGTTGGAAATTCCGATTGCTCTGATTTTTCCCTCATCGTACAGATCTTCCAATGCATGGTAAGCACCGTAAGCATCTGAAAATGGCTGGTGAAGCAATACCAGATCCAGATAATCTGTCTTTAACTTTTTCATGGATTCAAGAACTGATTTCTTTGCTTCTTCATATCCATAATGTTCAACCCACACCTTTGTTGTAAGGAAGATTTCTTCTCTTGGAATGCCTGACTTTTGGATTGCATTCCCAACCTCTTCCTCATTAAAATAACTCTGTGCTGTATCAATCGCCCGGTATCCAACTTTTAAAGCATCAAGCACACATCTTTCACATTCCTCTTTTGTTACCTGATATACGCCATATCCCAGTATTGGCATTTTTACACCATTATTTAATGAAATATATTCCATTGTCGTATCCTCCTTGTTTTCTTTCATTCATCTTACATTCATACTATAATACTGATAGATTCCTTTGAGAAGTTTCGATAAGTTTTTCAGTCTTAACCTTTCGGTTTATTCTGGTTCTTACTGATCGAACAGCCATCCCATAATTTCTTTGTCACGACAAAACAGATAGCCACCGCCATGCTGATAAGTGACCGGTGTTCCTTCAAAGTAATCTTTATCTTTTACATCCAGTACCACCAGTTTATCAATCTCTGATTCCGATAATCCCTGTTCTTTGTAAAGCTCATGTATCTGCTGGTATGCCTCTTTAAAAGGTTCTGATCCATAGTATTCGTCGCTTTCGCCAATCACAAAATATACCGGCGTTTTCATCTCCCCAACCGGCTCATATGCACTATCCCACTGAGAGCTGCACATAAGTGCCGCTGTATATAATTCCGGCTGCTTTGCCAATACCAGTGACAGGGTTTCTCCTCCTCCGGAATAACCATTAATATATACTTTCGATGGATTAATAATATAATGCGTCAGAAAATACTGTGTCAGTTCAATTGTCAGATCTGCTGATGTCTGTCCCCAGTCATTTAACTGTGGAGCTACAATAATCATATCGGTAATATACTTCTGTGCTTCAAATCCAAAATCTTCTGTCCGGATATTTTCTCCCACGCCCTGAAAATATAATCCCTGATATCCGGGTAATGTTACATATAGTGCATATTCCTTTGTCCCGTCGTATGCATCCGGAATATATACATTGTAATGAATGTCCCCTTCATTTGGAGAATGAAGAACATTATCCAGGAGGAAGCCCCGGTATTCTTCGCTTCCCGGCGTAACATTTTCCAATTCATCTCCGGATGTATTTTTTTCTGTATTTTCTTTTTTCTCATCTGTCTTCTGCTGTACGGTCTGTACCTGGTTTATTGTTTGTTGATTCTTCTTTTCATCCCTGCCAGGTTTTGAAAAGTAGATATATACCATGATTACCATTGCTAAAATAACAACTCCAATAATTGTAAATACTAATTTTCGCTTTTCCATAAATACACCGCCTTCTTTCAGTATGAACCTTTTCGTTTTTTCTTACCTGTTTTCTTTAAAAACAATCCACCATAATATCCAATAAATGCAATCAATATCATTACTGCCAGATAATCCAGCAGAAAAGGAAAGATCCCCTTTTCATAATCATAAAATACAAAATGCATCCTCATAATCAGATAATCTCCTATCTGTCTCCTGTAAAATGCATATAAACCATAACCTGCAATTGTGGTTGCGACAGATCTTGCTGCCCATGTTCTGATGACGGATAAATGTTCCCATAATCGTCCTACCATTGCTACCGCTATATTCCAATGAAATCCGAGATGTAATGACATCACCACCAGTCCCCAGTATGCACAAAACATATGTATCTGTCTGGCTGTCACATATGTTCCAGAAATCTTTATCCATTTGAATATATAATTAGATAACAATATTCCACTTATCATAGAACCCATCATCAGAATAAACATGATGATAACCAGTACGGTCTGAATAACTCTGAATGCGTTATATTTTCCTTTTCCTATAGATAACAGCCATTTACGATTCAGCATGTGATGTGCGATAAAAAGCATAATCATCGCCATACCAATCCACTCATGTGCAGTCTCGCTGAGGAGACTATATGGCATAAGAAGAAGCAAACATATCGTCATTCCTATATCTATCAATATTTTTACTGTAAATCGTTTATTTTTCATATTCTACCTCTCATCTGAAGCGTTCATATTGTCTTCCCAGAAAGATATCGCATGATCAATCCAACCTTCTGCTACAGTCCTCTCTCCCAATCCAAATCCATGAGAAAGGCCTTTAAATACTTCTATTTTTGTATTTGGGCCATTTTGTTGTATCTGGGAAATATAATTTTCCATACTTCTGTATGATGCAATTCCGTCACTTGTTCCGACACAGGCATAGGTTGGCGTGAACATGATAACAGTCATGATGATTCCTCCAAGAGCTATCCTCTTTATCTGCATATAGTATCCTCCATTTTCACTTCAGCTAAAGTATAACAAAACGAGACTCCATTAGAAGTCTCGTTTTGTTATTCAGTATTAACCTTTAGGTTTCTACTCGCATGTATTCAATTTTTATTTTACCTTGTTAATAGCATTTATCAGCCGCTTAACCTTAATGGACGGTTTTTTCGAATGAAGAATTCCAAACGGCATAGTATAATCCCACTCTACTGGAATGATTCTGATCAGTGGATGAACACTTTCCCAGCTCTTGAATGCCAGTAATACCTCATTATTGTTTTCGCATCGGTTAAATGCTTCTACATTGTACAGATTAAAGTCTACAATATTGATTTCAGGATGATTTTTCATCATATCATCCCTTAGCATATCGCCATAATAACTCCATCCTCTTCGCATGAGCATAAGATTTTCTCCAGCCAGATCATCAAGTGTAATTTTTTCTTTTTTTGCCAGCCTGTGATGAATTGATACCGCCACACAAAATGGTTCTCTTGAAATCTCAGTACCATCACAGCCTCTGAGTTCAAGCATTGTTTCATCAAAGATTCCAGCTATCACATCAATATTCTTTCCCATATTAGCCAGTATCTCTCTTGCATTCTCTGGTGTATTTTCAAATGTAATCAATTTAAACTTCATCTCCGGATATATTTTCTGTATCTTAGGCCAAAGTTCCACAAAAACTTCCGGTGGCGTCATCGGAGATATTCCAACACGAATGATTTCTTCATTATGATTCATTGCTTCCTGCGCCCGTATCAACGATTCTTTTGAATATTGAATCAGATATTTTGCATCCTGATAGAGCGATTTACCAGCTTCCGTAATAATAATACCTCTGTGTGTTCTTTCAAATAATTGCAAATTTAAGCTGTTTTCCAAAGAATTTATCTGTTTAATAACCGCAGGTGCACTTATATATAATTCTTCTGCCGCTTTACTAAAACTTCCAGCTTCGACAACGCAGATAAATGTATCAAGTTGTGGATTATACATCATGTAATTCATTCCTTTGTTCTTATATACACGTTAGTAATAACGTTTTTTATTTCTATTGGCTTAACACTTGATATTATACTTCAACTCAAAAAATATTGCATCTTTTTCTCAATTCCAGCTCAATTTCCCCTCAATGCCTTTTTCCTCCGATTTTCGTATGCTTATCTCACAGCAAAGCAGTACCACACCGGTACGACCTGCTGAATCAATCAATACGAAAAAAGGAGGGGATAAACCATGCAGAACAATATCCGCAACACAAACCTGCGCTTTAATCTGAACAAAGAACAGCAGCGAAGAGCCTGGGAATATTTACAGACGATGGACAGGCAGGATTTTAAATCTTACAGTCAGGTAATCTCTCTTGCACTGGTGGATTATTTTGACCGCTACTACCGCACACAGACTGATCCTTATCTGGAAACAAGAGAACGGGAAGAACTTTTTGTGAAACAGATTGTAGATGCAGTGGAAAACAGTCTGAAACAGGCATTGCCACTTTTTCTTTCCGGACTGACTGCAGGCATGGTGCAAAGGGAGCCCCAAATCAGGGCGTCCTTTCCAGCACCTGAAAATTCACTGCCAGATAGTGATGTAGACTGGGATTTTCTTGGCGAATAACTGATTGGAGGTGAACACATGACGGACTTTCTGACAGCAGACACTAACCTGCCATCTTATATGATGTTTCCCCGTTTTCTTCTGGACATGGAAATAAACGGAACTGCCAAAATGCTTTATATTATCCTGCTCGACCGGGCAAGGCTTTCCCAGAAAAATGAGGGCTGGTCAGATATCAATGGTCATGTGTTCATTTACTTTACAATTGAAGCACTGGCAGAAGTTCTCCATAAAAGCCAGATGACGGTTAAAACTGCTCTGGCAGTACTGGAAAAACAGGAGCTTATCTTCCGAAAACGGCAGGGACCCGGACAGCCCAATCGGATTTATGTAAAACTCCCAAAAGAAACCATCCACTATACAGACAGATTTCTTTCCCTAAGACAGACAGAAAACTGTCCTATTGACAGACAGGATTCTTTCCCTGATACAGACAGAAAACTGTCTGGTAATAAGAAAGAGATAAAAAAGAACAATTTAGAAAAAAGAGGGAGTAAGGAGCCACTCTCACCCTATGGAAAATTTCAAAATGTTTTTCTGTCAGAAAAAGAGCTTGAAGATATCCGGCAGACAATCCCTGACTGGAAGGATTATATTGAACGCTTATCCGGTTATATGGCTTCTACCGGAAAGCAATATCAGAACCATGCAGCTACCATCATCAGTTGGGCAAGACAGGATCATCCTGCTTCCCGGCAAAGAAATTACGAAAGTGAGGAATACGAAACACTATGACAAGATTTACAGAAATTACTATAATTTTTATCAATGCTAAATATGTTGTCATTATTAAATACGCGTAAATCATCTCCAATTAAAGCTGTATACAACAGACTACAAGCATTTTCCAATGATTTTTGAAGAGCAAAAATCATCAATGTTTCAGCCAGTAATATTTCTTCTATTTTTTCAAATTTTGTTACCAAACATTTTTCTAGTGGTTTAATACTTTCTGGCACTACATCTAAAGGACACGCCACTATCTCCTTCTCGAAAACCATAAACATAGTATGTATGTCCTCAGGTTTAAGTTCTTCCACGAGAGCATTAATCGATGAATTAATCAGTTTTTTGTATAGTTTAGATTCTCGAAATGCTTCCGCAGCTTTTTCATATTCCTTTTCAGCTAAGAATGGTACTCCTGCTGGTGCAGTTATAGGTCTATATTTACTATATGGGTCCAATGCCTTCGCAATCTTAGGATTTGAAATCTCTAACTCCTTAACACATTCTTTTATAAGAGCGTAAATAGTGGCATGTGCTCTTGCAAATATCTGTATGTCCTTATCAGGTAATGGTGTAATCCCTTGTAATACCGTCTTATAATCATCCGTATGTTCATTAGCATACTTCCATGTTATTTACAGTAAGAAGAATAATCGCTACCTGACTATTTTTCCTGATTTCTCTTACAAAATTAATGCATTTTCATCCGGCAAGTCCACATTTAATAAAATCAATATGATATCTTCCCTTTTCAAGATTTCTCTAGCCTTCTGCAATGATAAAAGAAATAAGCATCTTTCTTTAAAGCCAGACATATTCCATCATTTAATTTTTGTCATCTTCAACAATCAATTCACTCTGCTTTCTTTCAAATTATATTAATTGTATCATTGCCAGTTTTATAAATCAAACCGTTAAATCACAATCTCCAACGGAAATTATCTTATAAGCAGCAAAAAGCTCCCGAAGGAGCTTTCCACGCTTTAAATATACACTAATTCTTTCAACACAATCTCTTCTGCTGCATTTCGGATATTATTCACCGCCCTGACCCATTCCATATGGTCATAGGCTTTCAATTCTTCCGTAATAGCTTGTTTTTCCATCATCTGACTCACCAGAATATCCATTCTCTCCTGTGCTTCATCGTCCACAGTATTCAGATGTTCTGTCAGTCTGTCTTCCAGCATATACAGTGAATACATTGCCGGACGATGCTCTTTCAGATATGTTTTCCGCATCATTCCATATTTCCCATAATGCGGTTCTTCATCTGTACTGACAAGATTCGGATAATAAATTCCGTCTGCGCCAAGTGTGTAGGTTCCACCCATTTTTTCAAATGTGCTTTTCATGTGTTATTCCTCCTTGAAATCAGCGATGTCCTTAGATCATCGCATAATATTTCAGGGCAGCCTTGATAGCATCTTCTTTCTCTTTCGGGCATTGTGGAACTCTTGCATTTTCTGATTTTGGAAGATTATAGTTTTCTCCCACTTCAATTCCACATTTGCGTTTTACCTGAGAAATATATAAACTTGAAACCTTCAAGCCAAATTCTTTCAGCACATAATCTTTGATTTCCTGATAGGTTGCCTTCAACTCGGCACTGGTAGCATCCAGCTCGTCCAGGTCTAAGTCGATCTCTATCGTGTCATCTGGTTTTTGTTGGGACAAAAGAACAACCGTTTCCACATCTCCGACACATAGGGGACATAGATATCCGGGGCAATAGTAAAGAGGGAAGGCGCCGCCGCTTTCCACACCCAGAGCATATCCTCCACCGGGCCTCCCGACGGATAAGAACCAGCATACCAGGGGAACTGTTTCAGCCACACATTGGCGTAGCAGGGCAGAGGATACTCTTTTTTTCCGACTGATGCAATCCTCTCCAGAGCGGAGGCAAAAAACCATGCGGAAAAAATCTCCCCTGCGTCTTCTCCGAATACGACAGTCCAGTCTGCCTTTTCAGGCCATCCTGTTTCCCTGGCACGGATTTTTCCTGATTTTACAGCTGCATCCATCAGTTTATCCGGCACATTTCCTGTAAACGCCTCCTCTGCCTGACGGCAGTAATCACGCTCTGTTCCAAGCAGTCCCACTTCATTTTCTACCTGGACCATGATGACCGATGAGTTTTTATCAACCTCCCGCAGATGTCCCATCAGACGGGAAAATGCAGCGGCATCTCTCTCCACCGCCTCCCAGCACAGAGGAGAAATCGTATTTAACCTTTCTCCACCATACATTTCCGCACGGAAAAATGTTTCACTGTCCTGCTTCATCCATGCCGGCACATAAGCCGACTCTGCATTCTTCCATAGACCGAACCAGAGCAGGATCAGCTTTTTCTTAAATCTGACAGCCTGCTCAAGAAGTGAATCCACAAGCGAAAAATCATAGCTGCCTTCTTCCGGCTCCAGCGTCTCCCAGTACACCGGTACAATCAGTGTATTCAGATGACTCTGATCCATCTTCATCCATATCTCTGCCTCCATCCTGTCCGGGGGCATAGGCGGCTGAGTTGTGCACCTCCCCTGCAAACGCCCAAAAAGGCTGCCCGTCCACATACAGAGTCGGGATTCCTCTTTCTATTTTTACTTCTGTAATTTTATTCATCTTGAATCCTTCCTTTTGAATTTTCTTCGACAATATCTTTTTTACTATCGTTTCTAAACAGCAGTCCTATAAGCGAAGATGTAAAAACTAATGTTCCATAAAATGGTATTCGCAAAAGACAATTCTGGCCAAAACTCAAGTCAGAAGATATATATGTAACCAAAAAGTTTCCAAGAATAACCACTATAACAACAAATATGACGGCAAAAATACTTACAATTAGTTTTTCCCTTTTATATTTTTTCATCTGGCAGTCCCCTTAAAAAAGCAGCTTTCTCCGAGTAATCAGAAGCCGTATCCCGCTCACCAGAGCAGACACTCCCACAGCAATCGCAAGGGCTCCGGCCACAACATTCATGACGCCTGAATTTTCAACTGTTTTGTAGATTTTTCTCCCATACTTCTATTTCTCCTTTCCATGAATCCTGCGGATCATGCACAGAAGATGTCCTGCCGCTGTTTCCATTTCTTCTCTGGTCACTCTTCCTTCTTCATATCCTTTCAGGATCTGACGAATCACCGGCGGTCCGCCCGGCATGACGATATCATTTCCCGCAGCCACGGCGTCTGCTCCGTCTACCACAATATCCATATCGCCCCAGTCTGTCACCACAGCGCCGTCAAATCCCCATTCTTCCCGAAGGATACGGGTGCACAGATCCTTACTGCCCCCGGCGAAAACGCCGTTTATCTTGTTAAAAGACGTCATAATGCAGGCAATATGTGCTTCTCTCACCAGCATTTCAAAAGGCTTCAGGTATAGTTCCCTGGCCGAGCGCTCTGTCAGTATAGAGTCAACAGCGTCTACCTTTTTCCCTGCATTTCCGCGCCGGAATGTCTCCTGCTCATTTGCCGCGAAGTGTTTCGGGCACACGATAACCGGCCGGCCATTCTGTACGCCTTTTGTGATCTCGCAGGCACAGACTCCTGTCAGGTACGGATCTTCAGAAAAATATTCAAAATTTCTGCCGCACAGCGGATTTCTGTGGAGATTCACAGCAGGAGCAAGCCAGACATTCACCTGCTGATCTTCACATTCTTTCCCTACTGCATCTCCAAACATCTGCCACAGTTTCCTGTCGAACGAGCAGGCTATGAGCATTTCCGTCGGCCAGGCAATACCGCCGATCCCGGCCGGGCCGTCTTTATAGAAAATGGACTTGATCCCTTTTTCCTCAATTGCCGGAGAAACATATCCCGGATATCCTGTCGGGTGGTTGTTTGTTGTAATCGGTTTTCCTTCACCATCGAAAATCGCAGACGGGTCACTGCGGTCCCCCACAGCCGCAAAGGGAGTGCCCGGCCCATAGCCCACACAGAGAGAAGCGAGTTCTTCGATGGAGAGCTCCGGCAGATTTTGCTGCGTTTCTTTTTCAGCCTGTCTGCTCTCCCCTCCTGCAAGAATATCCTCTTCCGTTACAGAAATTACCGCCATCCCGGTCACGCCTCCATCAGGTTTCTTCTCACATCTGTCTTCCAGATGGCACCCTGCGTAGTCTTTCTGTGTCAGGAACGAAAGCTTATCTCTGTTGCATTCTAAGATTATCATACGGTTCGCGCACTGTTCTGTAAGGACTGTATCCCCTAGGCGTACCATTCCCACCAGGGAGGTGTCTCTTGATGAATTTCCCATCTTCAGGAGATAATCGCCCGACTCTATGACCCACGCAGCTCTTCCTTCGTCATAAACCGCCAGTTCTCTCCATGGAATCCAGATCTTAACCTTCTCTTTTTCTCCCGGAGCAAGGTCCGCGGTTTTCTCAAATCCCTTCAATTCCTGATAAGGACGTTCCACACCCTCTGCCGGGTTTACCTTGGACAGATAAACCTGGATTACCTCTTTCCCTGATATTTCCCCAATATTTTTCACATTGGCTGTCACCATAATACCGCCGTTTTGCTTCTCGGCCGAGGCATCGCTGATTGCAAATTCAGTGTAAGAAAGCCCATAACCAAAGGGGTAAAGCACCGGTTTCCCGAATGTATCAAAATATCGGTAACCGGTATAGATATCCTCCCAGTACACACTCACCGGGCTTTTAGAAAAACCTGTACTTCCGTTTTCTTCTGAGGAAAGGCCGTAGCTCTCATAGTCAAGAACATTCTCCAGATGCTCCTTATCCCATGAGAAATGGTCTGCCGACGGGTAATCTTCATAATGTTCCGCTATGGTCACCGCCAGTTTCCCGGAGGGATTGGTCTCCCCCGTTAAAATGCCAGCTAGCGCAGAAGCCCCTTCTTCCCCTGGGATTCCAATAAACAGAAGGCTTTTTATATTTGCATACTTTCTCACCCAGGACAGATCGATCAGCCCGTTAACATTCAAGACTACTACTACATTTGTAAAATGACTGCAGACTTCCTTCAGCAGACTTTCTTCTGAATTAGTCAGGTAATAATCCTCTGAAAGGTGACGGTCACACTCCTCACCGCCAGAATTTCTGCCAATTACAATAAGTGCTGTGTCAGTTTTTTCTGCCGCCTGGTCAATAAGTGTGCCGGGCACTTCGTACTCATCAAGCGGAGCGCGGTATTTGCCGAATATTTCATACATAATTCCACTGTTTACCATCTCACTGACTTTAGTCCAGTCAAACTCATCCTCTTCCGTGACCCGTTCCTCATTTATCTTATATTCATAAAAGCCCTTTAAAAGTGGCTCAGGTCTGATTCCGCAATTTTCACATTCTTCCAGAATCGTGCCGCATCCGGCCACATTTGCACCGCCGGATCCGTTTCCGGAATATAAAGTGCCAATCTGCGTCCTCCCGAAAAACGCGATCTCTTTCTTTTCTTTTAAAGGAAGCATATGATCTTCGTTTTTCAACAATACAATGGATTCTTCTGCAATCCTTCTGGCAAGTAACTTCCTATCCATCTGTTTTCCTCCTGTCCTGCCGGATATCTTACCCGACCCGCTGTAAGTGTATGCCTAAGCTATACTTTGTCTTTCTGTACTTTCGCATAAAATGCTCTTTTTGCGCCGTCTATCCATCTATCCTCTGTGATCCGGTATGTTCCTTTTAACCGTATATCCTCAGAAGAACTTCCAATTTCTACATCTATCTCTCCTTTTTCCACCTTCCAGCGCATCTGCCTGTCAAGAAATGCTGACTGATCCGCCTGTACTGTAAATGTTACCCGTACTTTCTCTCCCGGTTCCATATGGATTCGCTTAAATCCGGCAAGCTCTTTCACCGGGCGTGTCATACTTGCAAATCTATCCCTGAGATAAAGTTGTACCACTTCATCCCCGGCACAGTTTCCCGCATTCTTTACCACACAGCTGATCTGTACCGATTCTTCTGCTCCAATCTCTGCCGTCGATATATGAATGTCTGAATACTCAAACTGTGTATAAGACAATCCATGTCCAAAGCAATATCTCGGTGTATGGGGAACATCCACATAATTGACGAATCCGATACTCTCCTGCTGATGCCATGCGGAACCGTTTGGGTGATTATAGTAGATTGGAATCTGTCCGGCGTGATATGCCACGGATACTGGCAGTTTGCCGCCCGGATTATATGCTCCCAGCAGGACATCTGCCACAGCCTGCGCTCCCGTTTCCGCCGGGCTCCAGGCTTCTATGACGGCATCCAGATATTGGTCTGCCGTGTCACTGGAGATCGGCCTGCCATCAAAATGGATGCCGATTAAGGGCTTTCCATACACCGATGCTGCTTTAATAAATGCGTCCTGACATTCCGGCAAATTGATGTCGGCAGCGTTCACACCTTCTCCCATGGTCGCCATAGAGCATGTACCGTGCTTTCCTCCCAGAGTGAGGATCACAACATCAGCTTCCCTGACTGCCTGCAGTGCCTCCTCAAATCTGCTCTGATCCTTTCCGGCAACCGGGTATCCATACACATACAGAATCTCCGTATCTGTCATACGCTCCTTTAGTTCTTCTAACAGGCTTCTGCATCCCGGCTTCTGTAAGCGCAGGATGTCGTTAAAGAGTTCTGCTTCATCTGACTGGATCTTTGTACCCGGGACATAATTCACCGGTTCGCCGTCTGGCAGCATTGCCCCGCCGATCTGTCCGGACTCCGGGCTGCCCTCTACCCCTGCGATAGAACTTGCGGCCGCGTAGACCGACTCCATCATGCACAGATGAGTATATCCGCCGAAGAACTTACGGGCACAGTCTGCATGAGGCCCGATCAGGGCCAGCTTCTTGATCTTGCCTGACAAAGGAAGTACCCCGTTGTTTTTCAAAAGCACCATGGATTCCCTTGCCGACCGAAGGGACAGCTCCGCCCCCTCTTTCTCTTCAAAAATCTTTTTGCAGGACTCACCGTCCATTGCGAAAGGTTGTTCAAACAGGCCCATGCGGAATTTCGCTTCCAACACCCTCAGAACTGTCCGGTTCAGCAATTCTGTATCCGCCTGTCCGCTTCGGAACATTTCTTTGAGTTTTTCGCCATAACCGATCGCTTTCGGCATCTCCATGTCCATCCCTGCTTCCATGGCAAGAAATCCTGTTTCTCCAATAGTCTCTCCGATCCGCTGGACTTCGTGGGCATTGCTGATGCCGCCGTAATCACTGATACACAGTCCGTCAAATCCCATTCTCTCCCGAAGAAGTTCTGTCAGTAATCTGTGGGAAACCGAGGCCGGTTCTCCGTCAATGGAATTATAGCATGGCATTGACTCCTTTGATGATTACATCACACAAATTGAAATACCGATTAAAACTTAATATTAGTCAGTATAATTCTGTATATGACATCCCTCAAAAATCGACAGCCTAATGGTATCAATAATTCTTATAGCAGTGTTTCTATAATATATTAAAAGCCTCTTTGTCCGCTTAAGAGTTTAATCTTACAAAGAAAATGCTAAATCATAAGCCTCCCAGATTGCTGTTTTCAAATTTCCAACCTTTTTAACATCGCCGACTATATGAATATTCGTTTTCCCCTGTTGTGTTCCACCGTCAACAAGCCTCGTGTCTGGCACATAACCACAGCTCATTATCACGTCATCGCATTCCAACTGTATTGTCTTTTCCGCTGTCTCAATAACAATTCCATTTTCAATGATTTCTAAGAGCTTTGCGTTTTTATAAATAGGAACTTCATAATACCGCAATAAGTCTCTCATACAACTGGAGTTTGCCATGCAGAGTCCCTTGGTCTTTAAAATATCGTCTGCCATTTCCACAATAACCGGTCGTTTTCCTTTCAGCACAAGGTCATAGGCAATCTCGCAGCCCGTCAAACCTCCGCCGATTACAGCGACGTCCTTTCCTACTTTTCTCCCCAGCAGATATTCCGTTGCTTCAATAGCTTTTTCCTGTCCCGGAACATCTAGCTTTCTAGGTTTTGCGCCCGTAGCAATGATAATTTCATCTTCTGTCAGCTCAGCCAGAGTTGTAATTTCACAGTTGTATTCCACTTTAATCGGCAGGCTTTCTATTTCTTGTTGAATCCATCTTATAAATTCTTTATCTTTTTCTTTGAATTCAGGTGCTGCTGCAGCATTAAACACACCACAGAGCCGGTCACTCTTTTCATAAATAGTTACCTCATGACCTCGTATTGCCGCAATTCGGGCTACAGTCATCCCAGCGATACCCCCGCCGATGACCGCAATACTTTTCGTTACAGCTGCTTTTTTCTCAAAATCATATTTCTGCTCACAGAATGTCCTAGGGTTCAACGCACAATGCCCTTGTGTTTTTCCATCCTCTTCATCGATTTCACAGCCAACGCCTTCATAATGATAAATCGGAAGACATGCATTATGACATGCAATGCAAGGAAGAATGTCACTAAATTTCTCCTGTTCCAGTTTTACAATGTATTCCGGATCCGCCAGGAACTGACGTCCGATTCCCATAGCATCCAGTTTTCCTTCTGATATAGATGCTGAAGCTTCATCCGGCTGCATTCTTCCTGCACATACCACAGGAATTTCTACCACTTCTTTTAATCGTGTCACCTCCGCCATGTTACAGTTTAAAGGCATATATACAGGCGGATGCGCCCAGTACCATGAATCGTAAGTCCCATTGTCCGCATTAAGCATATCATATCCTGCATCCTGAAGATATTTTGCGGCTTTCAGCCCTTCCTCAAGATCTCTGCCGGCTTCTGTAAATTTCTCACCATAAACTGCCCCGATACCAAAGCCGATTGTCTTACTGGTTACGGAATACCGAAGGGATACAGGGAATGTGTCACCGCACTGTCGCTTAATCTCCTCTACAACTTCTTTCGCAAACCTGTAGCGGTTATCAAAAGTCCCCCCATACTGATCTGTTCTCCGATTCGTATACTTCGTTGTAAACTGATCCAGCAGATAGCCTTCATGCACGGCATGCACTTCCACACCGTCAAACCCTGTCTCCATACAAAGTTTGGCTGTCTTACCATAGGCATCCACATACTCAAGAATTTCTCCTTCCGTCAGTGGTCTATGTATAATTTCTGGAAGCCAACGATTAGGCAGTTCACTAGGGGCTACAAGAAGATTATCCCAGTCAAACATGGACTTTTGTCCGGTTTCCTTCTCTTTTTCATAAAGTTCCTTTAATGCCAGCGGCATGGTAAATGTTCGTCCCCATCCTGCACCAATCTGCAAAAACACTTTTGCACCGTAACTATGAATTTCTGCTAAAAGCGGCTTTAGTCCTTCGAATATTTCTTTCTGCTCATAAAGCCACTGTTTCCCCACCATACTACGCAGAGTAACCATTCCGGGAATAATTAAACCTACATGATTCTTTGCACGCTCCACATAATAATCATGGATATCCTCACCAATTTTAAAAATAGGTAAGCAGTCTATCATGTTTGTACCTTCCATTGGTTCCAGAACAAAACGGTTTTTAATCATTACCGTTCCAATTTTAAATGGTTCAAATAAAATTTCGTGTTCTTTTTTCATTTTTTGAACATCCTTCCTCAATTATCCTATTGTGCAAGTAAGCAATTCAACTGACCGATCAGCTGTTCCACCTGTTCTCCCGGCATCTGTCCCAGCAGAAATTTCAGCGGCATTTCCCGGATAACTTGCTCTCCCAGCTTCTTGTATTCGTCACTCATACCTTCTGCTGATGCGGCTGCTGCTGCCAATGGAGCCAGCAGTTCCGTAATAACGGGAGCGGTTTTCGTATGATCCAATAATTCTCCGAACGTTGTTGTGAAATCTACGCAAAGGGGCAGTTCTTTCTGTGTTTCAAATATAATATCAGCATGTAATCGGACGTCATCAGAAGCATGGCCGATCAGGATCCGATATGTTCCGGATGGCGCATACCAGTCCCCGAGACGTTCTTCATAATAGGAAAGATCCCTCGCCGAAATTTCCATCGACACCGTTTTTTCCTCTCCTGGCAGGAGATGAACTTTGGCAAATCCTTTCAATTCCTTGACCGGTCTCTCCGATATGCCGCACAGGTCAGCCACGTACAGCTGTACGACTTCTTTTCCTTCTGTCTTTCCTGTATTTTTCACCTTGAAGGAGACCGTCAGGATATCCTCATCCGTCATTTGAGCCGATGACAAATTCAAGTCCCCATAAGCAAATTCCGTGTAAGACAGCCCATGTCCGAATGCATACCGCACCGGAACCTTCTTTGTATCATAATAGCGGTACCCGACAAAGATATCCTCACCATATAACACCCGCTTTCCATTTCCTGGGAAATGAAGGTAGCTCGGATTATCTTCCAGCCGGTACGGGAATGTCTCCGCCAGCCTGCCGGACGGATTCGCTTCTCCGTATAACAGCCGGTCACAGGCTTCGCCAACGCCCTGACCTCCGAGATACATTTCAAGGATCGCGCTTACTTTATCAGCCCAGGGCAGTTCTACCGGGCTTCCATTGTGGAGTACAACTACAACATTAGGCTGTACTTTCAACACTTCTTCGATCAGACGGTCCTGGCATTGGGGCAACTTCATAGATGTTCTGTCATACCCTTCCGACTCAAATATCTCAGGCAGACCGGCAAAGATCACCGCGACGTCTGCTTCTGCAGCAGTCCGAAGCGCTTTTTCTAGCTCTTGTTCCGTCATCGCGTCATTTTCCATAGAAAATCCTTTTGCATAAGTCACGCTACGCCCTTTTTCTCCGGCAGCATCTAATGCCGAAACAACCATGAACGGATTGATATGGCTGGAGCCGCCGCCCTGATACCGCGGCTTTTCGGCAAATTCCCCTATATAGGCAACCTTTCTGTCTGTATTCAACGGAAGTATACCGTTATTTTCTAGCAGGACCGCACATTCCGTCTCAATATCCGCTGCTTTTTTATGATCTGTTTCCTTATCAGATATAATTTCCGGACAATGCTGCTCTTCACCGGCAAATACAACATTCAATACCCGCTCCACCGCTTCATCCAGCACAGCTTCGTCCAGTCTTCCCTCCTGTACTGCTTTCACAATCTGTCTGTCATTGTATCCTCCGGAATAAGGCATCTCCAGATCCAGTCCGGCCTGCAGTCCTTTCACACGGTTATTTACAGCGCCCCAGTCACTGACGACGCAGCCTTTGTATCCCCATTCTTTTCTCAGGATATCTGTCAGAAGATATCTGTTTTCCGAAGCATATTCTCCATTTATTTTGTTGTAGCTACACATGACGGTTCTTGGAGCTGATTCTTTCACCGCTTCCTCAAACGCAGGCAGATAGATTTCCCTGAGCGCACGTTCTGACACCTCGGAAGATATCGTCATACGGAGTGTTTCCTGGTTATTCAGTGCGAAGTGCTTAATGCTTGTCCCCACGCCCTGACTCTGTACTCCGCGGATATATGCCGATGCCATCCTACCTGCCAGATATGGATCCTCCGACAGATACTCAAAGTTCCGCCCGCATAACGGGCTCCTTTTAATATTCACCGCCGGGCCAAGCAGCATGCTTACATTCTCGGCCTGACACTCCGCTCCCAGCGTCTCTCCCATCCGTTCCATCAGGTCAACATCGAAGCTGGAGGCTGTTGCACAGGCTGCTGGGAAACAAACGGCCTTCACACTTTCATTCAATCCCAGATGATCCGTTTCCCCTTCCTGCTTTCTCAGTCCGTGAGGGCCGTCCACCATCATAACTGACGGAATGTTCAGTCGTTTGATTTCTTTCGTATGCCAGTTATCAGCGCCCGAGCAGAGACTTGCCTTCTCTTCCAGCGTCATTTTTGAAATCAGTTCCTTTATTCTGTCCATCGCAAAAGTCCTCCATTCTTTTCTTAATACTGATTGATCATCTGTGACTCTGCCTCTTCACGGCTAATCTCACCATTGTTGCATTTTGCCATCAGCTGGACATCATGGTCATTAAGCTTGTAAAGGCGAAGCATAAGCAGAGTGCAAATACCCCCGATAATGCTGCCAAGACAGCTGAATGTCCATAATTTATCGGCAAATCCTGCCGCCTGAACAACGCCTTCTCCTTCCCGGAAGCCGATTAAAGTTAACGCAAACACACTGACTGCTGTTGCGATCGCTCCATTTAATTTTGTAAAAAATGTCTGCGCTGCAAACGTTACACCACGCATTTTTAATCCTGTCTTGTACTGTCCATACTCGTAGCAGTCCGGCGTAAACTGATACTGCAGTATAACTGCTATTCCCAGCGGAATTCCTCCTAAGGCATTTAAAGTCACATACACCGTCATATTCTCATACCCGGCCATGAATCTTACAATTCCCAGAAGTAAAGCGAAAACATATGAAATATAGAAGACTTTAAATTTGTCATATTTCTTGCATAATTCTACTGCCATAACCGCACCGATTAAGGTCGGAATAATCACCGTCATCGAAACATATGAGGCAGCTTCTTCACCGCCAAGGCAGTACCGGGCAACATATAAGCCCCAATTTGCACCAACATTAAGCAGGCTGCTGATGAGCGGAGCCGCAAAGAAAATCAATAAATATTTGTTCTTTCGCAGACATTCTGCCATATCGCGCAACGTATAACTATCTTCTGCCCCTTCGTCCAGTGCTCTTTCTTTTTCAATTACTCTCTCCTTTGCGAACAGACAGATTGGAATCATCATAACAACTGACAAAAGAGATAACACAATTACTGTTGTCGCCCAGCCGCCTAACCGCTGCCGTACCAACGGCAGGACAATTCCTGTAACAATACCTGAAAAAATAACAAACATCCTTCCTATACTGTTTAGTGAAATACGTTCCTTCTGGTCCGTTGTCATCGTGGTGACAATACCAAAAATCGGCACATCACAAAGGGTATAGGCTGTATCCCATAACATATAAGCAAGTGTTGCCCATATGATTTTAGCCATCATGGGAATCCCGGTAGGTATTGTAAAAAGAAGAATGGTCGCCACCGGAATCGCTATGACAGATATTTGAAGCCACGGCAGGAATTTCCCTTTCTTAAAATTTACCTTATCCATGATCATACCGAAGATCGGATCGTTGATGGCATCCCACACTTTCGTGATCAGCGCCACGATTGCAACCAATGCTGCCGTTATGCCGATATCTGTAAAATATGTAGTCATATATCCTATCAGTCCATAGAATACATTCTGTCCCATAAAATACAAACCATAACTGATTTTTTCTCTTTTTGTAACTGCATTTTCCATTTCGTTATCCGTCCTTTCATTGTTTGATTCAATTATAAATAATCCCAAAGGGCAAATCACCAACGATATATAAGCGGTTTACCGACGAAACTTAATATAATAATCATCTTTCTAAAAATTGATATAAGTATTCTTCCATCTTAGGCGTCCACCATTCCAGATATCCTGCCTGCGTCGGATGAACCGGATCTGCCATATAAACTTCATATTCTTTTTCAGAAACGTCATTCATCTCCTCGTCATTCCAAAGGTCGATCACGCCTATTCCATATTTATCCTGAAGCTCAAATAATACATCTACCATCTGCTGATACTGTTTACTGTCATATTTTGTTCCAGTATAAAAGATCACGGGACAATTCCATGTCTGCTTTGCATATACAGTGATATATTCCATTGCTCCTGTTATCGTCTGTGTATCAAAATCTTCCAAATTTTCTGAACGGCTGAGTTCTCCTATCGGCATTTCCTTCGACGCGTCATTCGTGGAAAGCTGGCAGACAAATGCATCGAATTTCTCATCTGTACCGATATTATTTTTCATCCTCTGGATATAAGACGTCTTTCCGTTATCTACTAAAGTAGTGCCGCTGACGGCTTCTTTTACATACTCACAGCCATTTCTGTAAGAGATATAATCTGCAAAAGAAACATCCATTGAGTACAGACCTAATGTTACAGATGATCCAAGGTAGCAGATGCGCTTCCCTCCAAGAGGGCTGTTTTCTAACGGTTCTATATTTTCCAGACTGTATTTTTCTGCGTTTCCTGGCATTTTTTTCAGTTTGTTCTTCCAAACAAAATCAAACGGTCCACCACCGCCTGCCGCCCCTACTAAATATGCCAGACCTAGACCCACAGCCAGAATCAAAATTAAAACGACACTTAAGGTAATCTTCAATATTTTCTTTTTCATAATCCTAAACTCCTCGTATTATTTTCAACTTTCGTATTAAGAAAAACTGACCGTCTGCTTTTGCCGGTCAGTTCTCACAAATACTGTCATTTTATTTTCTTTGATACTTTTATTCAAACTGATATATTCCGCTCCCCACCTCATACAATCTGCCATCCGGCAGTTTTACAGTGGCAGTTGTGTTACAGGGAATCTCCACTTTCAATTTAAATTTCCCCTCTTCCATACTCCACTCTGCCCCTACTTTACCGTACTCACTCATATAGGTCCGTTTTGCACTTGTAAACGCATTATTCGTCTCCGGCGCAATCACAATCTTCTTAAATCCGGAAGCAGCCATATCAATGCCGCTTATCTTCCGGAACATCCAGTCGTCCACGCATCCAAAGGCATAATGGTTCAGGCTTGTCATAACCGGAGACCCGTCCTCCTTGTAAGAAATGTAATTTTCCCAGATTGTTGTCGCTCCCTGCTTCACCTCATAAAGCCATGACGGGCACTTTGTCTGGAGCAGGATTTTATATGCCTTGTCCATCCTGCCGATCTTACAGAGTGCATCCAGCAGATACGGTGTCGTCAGGAATCCTGTATCCAGACAATCCCCGTTTTCTTCTATCTTGCGGATCAAATGTCCAGCGATACTTTTTTTCTTCCTTTCAGGAGCAAGATCAAATGCGATTGCCAGCACATAACTGCCCATAAAATCAAGAGGCATCTTCCCATCATCATCGATCAGTCCTTTTTGAATGGCAGATTTCATTCTGGACGCAATGTCATCATAGTATAATTCGTCTGATGTATGCCCGAGGAGTGCTGCTGTATCTGCCATGATCCGACAGGAATTCCATCCAAAGATTGGCGCGCAGTATACAGAAGTATTGATAGGTTTTGCAGCGCTTTGGTCTGCTCCGTCTACTGTCTGGCTCGGTATGAGCCACTCCCCGTACTGATGTCCTGTATTCCACAGATACTGGTCAATTTCTTTTGGATGTTTCATCTTGCCTCTACGCTTCTTTGCAGTGTTGATGATATAGTCGCACCACTTTTTCATTGTGTCATACTGCTCTCTCAGTATCCTGATATTTCCTGTAAGCTGATACATGCTCCACGGTACGATACAAGCGGCATCTCCCCATCCCGCTTCTCCCACCGGTTCAAAATTGCGGTATACGATCCGATTCAGTTTCTCCAGTAATTCATAGATTCCGGTAAGGGGGATCACATTGGGAATCGCTCCGTTTTTCTGCTGGCTGCAGGTCATATTACGCAGCCATCTTGTCAGAAAAGGGGTTACATTTTCGTTGAGCATGGCTGTTCTTGCATAAATCTGGATATCTCCGGTCCATCCGCCTTTTTCTCTCTGCGGACAGTCCGTGGGGATTGAGAACAGATTCGACCGCTGAGACCATCTTGTATTTTCGTAAAGCCGGTTTATATCTTCGTTGGACGTCTCAAAAGTTCCCAGATCCTCATTGTCAGAAGACAGGACAATCGCTGTGAAATCCTCCGGACTCACCGGCTGATCGCATGTCACTCTCACATAGCGGAAACCGTGATATGTAAAATGCGGTATATATTCTGTAAATTTCCCGTTTGAAATATAAATATCGCTTTGTTTGTGTCCTGTTTTCTCTGACATGAAAATATTATTGAAATAGTTTCCATATTGATCCAGAGTTTCAAAATGATCTAATACCATTTTTGTTCCGGCAGGCAGTTTCGCTTTTACGCGCAGAACCCCCGCCAGATTCTGCCCGAAGTCAATGATCGTCTCGTCTTTCGGGCTGACTGTCATTCCGACTGCCGGTACTTCCTTTACCGGGCGCACCGGTTCCCCGTACTGAGCTACCAGGTTCGCGTAAGATTTTCCGCATGGGATACCTGCTTTCCAGCTGCTGTCATCGAATCCGCAGCAGTTCCAGTTTTCCTGTTCCATCCGTGCGTCATAGAGTTCGCCTGCAAACAAATCGGAAGACCGGACCGGACTTTCCGAAACCTTCACAGCATCATCGGACAGAACAATTTCACTCGTTCCGTCTTCATAATCAATCTTTATCTGAAATAACACAGAATGTTCGGCTTTAAACTTCCTGCTTCTCGGTTTAAAGTTCGCACTGTCATACCAGCCGTCCCCCACTAACATTCCTATGACATTTCTTCCCTCTCTCAAGAATGGAGTCACATCATAAGTCTGGTAACACAGATATTTAGAATAGACGGTAAATTCCGGAGCAAACTCTCTGTCGTCCGGACGTATTCCGTTCACGCTGAGCTGATATGCTCCGTGGCATGTGGCATAGACGCGTGCCCGTTTTATACCGTCTCGTGCGTCAAATTCTTTGCGGAAATATTCTGCCGGATTCTGCCCGCCGGTTCCAGGTTTTACCTTTTTCATCGGGAACGGAGATTTCACCCACTCGGCCGTCCATTCTTTCTTCATAAATCCCGTCTCAAAGGATGAGGATGCCGCCGCCTTTTCTCCGTTATTAACCGTCACTTTCACTGTCCAGCTATAGTCACTGAGACTTTTCAATGGTTTCCCGTTGTACTCTACAAAAGTGCTTTTATCACTTTCTATCACCCCGGAATCCCACACTACTTCTCCCAGACTTGTCACTGTAATATGATAGGATGTCTGCATCACATTCTTTTTGTCACTGATGATCACCCATGAAAAATAAGGTACTTCGTCCACGCATGGTCTGTATTGACTGTTTACCTTAAGTCTTGTAAGCTCCATAGCAACCTCCCTGCCGGATTAGTTATTCCTGTTGATTTTAGCGTCCATCTCTATTACTGCTTTCTGATCCAGCGTATACTGTGTGCCAAAGATAAGCAACCCTAATATTCCAAATATCAGCGGCAGGATCAATGCGCACAGGATAATGCCTGTATTGATACTCTCAGGTTGGACAGATGCGCCGGTAACAAATCCATATGCTGCGATCACATACCCTGGAATTGCTCCTCCCAGCCCCTGCGCGACCTTACTGACAAAGGATGTGAGTGAAGCGATGGCTGCTTCCGCCCGTTTACCCGTTTTATACTGTACATAAGTGGTATTGTCCGCCTGTATGCTGGTATTGACCGGAACCATCCATCCTCCTGCCACGCCTCCGATAAGAGCGCTGATATATATTAAAATCATAGACGTCACACCCAGCAGTCGAAGCAGGTTAAGCGCTGTCGATATTATGACCGCGGTCAGGTAAACTTTCTTTTTCCCAAACCGATTGGCAAGATATGGTCCCATCACAATTCCAACCAGTGATGCAATTAAGCCAATAACAGAAACTCCCGACATCAGTTTCATATCCCCTAAAACATATGTATAAAAATATGCTCCTGCTCCGCCAGCTATTGAACTTCCTGTCCCTACTATTAAAGTAGCTGCAAACGCTGCCCATATAGGCTTGTATCTCGAAATTGAAGCATCTCTTTTAAACTGTACTTTTCCTCATTATTTTCCCTGAACTCCACACGTTCTTTAACACTGAGTGCACCTGAGATGGAAAGAACGAGCGTCAGAGCCATAGATCCGAAGATTAATACATAATAACTTTCCAGTTTTCCATCTGCTACTATAACAGGTCCTAATACTCCAATCACCGCTCCTCCAATCATCGATCCTAATGCGTTGAAAAGAGACAGGCTGTTTCTTTCTTTATCATCTGTAGTCATAACCGGAAGAAGACTGTTTTTGGAGATGTCCATGATATCAAAGGTCCATCCCAACAGCAAATAGGTAACATAAACGATCACATATTTTCCTACAGGACTCCAGACAGCGCCAAACCACAGCAGAATATAGTTTATGACACAGATAATGGTTCCCAGAATCAGCATAGGGCGAAATTTTCCCATTTTTGTTACGGGAAATCTATCCAGAATAAAGCCCATGACAGGATCGCTGATTCCATCCATTACCTTAGAGATTAAAAACAAGGTCGCAAGCGCCTTGGGATCCAGTCCCACCACAGTTGTGTAATAGATCATAAAATATACGGATAAAAGGTGTCATAAGCGGTATGTTTCCTGCACATACCATCAACATCCCTATTTTTTCAGATAATTTTACTTTCTGATTTTCTTTCTTCATCTCTCTGCTCCTTATTAGAAGTTTGCCAGTGCAATATCCAGCATCTGTGCTTCCTCTGGTTTGATTTCTCCTGCGAATGTTTTCGCGACATCTCTAAGCGAAAGTCCATATGCAATATCCGGAATCATATCCACTTCCATCATTTGAGAAAGAAACGCGCGAATATCCGGATGGTTCAGCAGTTCTTCCATTGTCGAATCTATGCTGTATTTCCTCTTCAAAGGCTGTGACGCCTCATAAGCGACTTCATATTCTCCGGCTTTCACACGGCAAATTCCGTTTTCTACATCTTCAAACAGTGGGTTTTCTTTATCTTCATATACAGATTCCGGCGCAAGTGGAAGAACCACTTCTGCCCTTCCGCCAAACGGAACTGTAACAGTGACAGTGATTTTATTATCCCCTAATATCTCCCAACCGCACTGATAGCATCCGCATGCTGAATCATAAACCGCTTTTACATATCCCAGTCCGCGATTCACTTTCGGGCTGATCCGCATCACCCGGCCTCCCGGACTCTGTTCCGTCACATCAATCCCGGCCGCATGGCAGAAGATCCATTCCAGTACGGCGCCATATGAATAATGATTCAGGCTGTTCATTCCCGTGCTGGAGACATGGCCGTTCTCATCCAGTGAATTCCAACGCTCCCACACGGTCGTTGCCCCCAGCTTCACTTCATAAAGCCAACCCGGATATTCTTCGTTCAAAAGCAGCCGGTACGCCGCATCCGTCATCCCGTGGTCTGTCAGCACGTTGCACAGAAGCGGCGTACCCACAAACCCGGTATTCAGTTTATTTTTGTTGTCCCGGAGGAGTTTTTTCATCATCTGCTTTGTCAGTTCTTCATTTTCAGACAGATGATACTTCAGCGCAAGGATAAGCCCTGTCTGCGTCTTCACCGCACATCTTCCTGTGGAAGTAAAATATTCTTCTTTCACTGCCCGCCACTGACGGTCTGCGATTTCCTGATATTCCTGTCTCGTTTCTTCCAGTCCAAGCACGTCCGCCGCCTTTGCGACTGTCTGGGCGCTTGCCGCATAGTAGATATCCGCGATATATGCTTCATCGGTCGCCCCGTACACACTGTTCGCGGCAGCGCCTGTACGGTCGAGAGCCAGCCAGTCTCCATAATGGAAGATCTGTCTCCATCCGTGCTGATCTCCGTCAATCCTGCGAATATAATCAACCCATGCCTTCATGCTCTCAATCTGGCTTTCCAGGATTGTTTTGTCCCCGCTGAACAGATATACGTTCCACGGAATGATACACGCAGCGTCTCCCCATGCGCAGGAACATTTTGTCGGTCCGAATGTGGGGACAATCTCCGGAACCATTCCGTCCGCCAGAAGCTGTTCCTGATACATGTCATATAAATATTTCCGGTAAAACGCGTAGGTATCAGCCAGATAGCTTGCAGTCGCAGAAAATACCTGTGTATCCCCTGTCCAGCCCATTCTCTCATCTCTTTGCGGGCAGTCTGTAGGCACATCCAGGAAGTTTCCTTTCATCCCCCATTCGATATTGGAGATCAATTTGTTCACAAGATCATTCCCTGTCTCGATTGCCCCGATGCTCTCATAATCGCTGTAAAGAACAAGCGCCGTGAAATCCTCACATGAAAGATCCCTAATCCCGGTCACTTTCACATATCGATAGCCATAGTATGTAAAATGAGGCGTAATCACCTTTTCTGTACCATCAGAAACATAAATGTACTCCGAAAGTGCAGTTCTTAAATTCTCGTTATAGAAACATCCGTCCTGAAGCACCTCTCCCGTCTGAATCCTGATAGTTGTCCCCGCCGGCTCATGTACACGCAGTCGGAAGATCCCTGCGATCTCCTGCCCCAGATCAAATACATCTTCTCCAGCAGGCGTATGGATCAGTTCTGCCGGCTTCATCTCCTCCTGTACCTTAACCGGAAGAGATAACCGTTCCATAAGCCGGCCTTTCGGAACCTTTGCGATCCGCGCAGGAGACTCCTCTACCGGTGGCAGCGTATCATCTCTTCTCTCACCGTCATAGATATTGGAAAACCACAAATTGCTTCTTGTAACTGACCAGGTTTCATCAGAACTGATTACATCTTTCGTTCCGTCTTTGTACTCTATGTGAATCTCCGCAATCAGCTTCCACTCGTCACCGTAATATGCTTCCCGCTCCGGATCATTGAAACCGAACCTGCCTTTATACCAGCCGTTTCCGAGAAGAACAGACAGCACACCGCCTTGTTCTGCCTGTTTCGTGATGTCATACGTCTGATACTGGATCCACTGGTCATAATTATTGCAGTACGGAGTCAGATACTCATCACCGATTTTCTCCGGATTTTCTTTATTTTCCCCGAGAAAATATGCCTCATACAATCCCAGGCCGCAAATGTACAGTCTTGCGCTTTTCACTTCTTTTGCCGGACGAATTCTCTTTGAGAAAATCGGATGCCGTTCCTGACTGCTGTCACAGGTAATCCATCTTCCAGTCCATGGTTCATCCATTTTGGCAGTCTCAAAAAACTGTACATCTGATTCGATTACTTCCTCTACATCTGTTGTCACAATGACCTTCCAGTAATATCTTGTATACGGCTGTATTTCAAATTCTACTCTTGTAGAGAGGCTGTCCAACTCTGTTTCACCTGTATCGTAACAGATATCTGTAAAGGTTTTGTTCTTGCTGATTACAATCCTTGCATATTTCTGTTCCTGTCCTCTGCATCCTTTCACTTTCCATGAAAATACCAACGGTTTCAGATAAAACCCTAAAGGGTTTGTGATATGATTTGTTTTTGCTGCATAAATCTTTCCCATGCTGATACTCCTTCTCTATCATTCTTATTCACTTATACCCGCTTTTGACCGTTTCTCCCTCATCAGACATATCTGCTCATTCAATTTTTCCTTGGTAATAGGATAACCTTTTGAGAAGATCACAATGGCCACCACATTTACGATTGCCGGCAATATTAGCACACAGAGGACGATCATATTAATCACATCGTCATTCTGTACTGCCGCCTTACTGTCAAATCCTGCTAACTGCAGCAGATACCCCGGAATCGCACCACCGATTCCCATTGCACACTTGGAGACAAAGCTGGAAAGAGATGCGACAGCACCTTCTGCCCTAATTCCCATAGACACTTCGATATAATCTGTATTATCTGCCTGTATTCCATAATTAAGAGGTGCTGCAAAGCCGGCTCCTATTCCTGCAATCAATACAGAGACAATAAGAAGGGGAATGCTCCTCACATCCAACAGACGGATGATTGGTGTCAGTCCTGCAAGTGCAAGTCCAATCGCATACATTTTCTTCTTTCCAAACCTTCCAATCAGATTACCAATGACCATTGTAGCCGGAAAAACAGTAACACATGTAATAAGCGTAATAATAGACGCCAACGTCAGATCTTCAAAAATATATGTATAAAAGTATGTATTTGCTGCATTCACGATATTGCTTCCAATCGAATATAACAGTACAGCAAGGAATGTAATGTACACCGGCTTCTGACTGAGAATCTTGAATAATTCTTTTACAGAATAGCTGTTCTCCATCTGTGGTTTTACACGTTCTTTTACTCCCATGGTTCCTATAATAGAGAAGAAAAAAATCACTGCTGTCATGATCAGAACAAGATTAATATATCCCTGTTTGTTAGAAGTATCTCCAAGAATAAGTGGAGCTGCCACACCGATTACAAGCGCCCCGATCACGTATGCAAGCCCTTTGATTGAACTTAAGCTGTTCCTTTCTTTCATATCTTCTGTCATAACCGGCAGAAGACTGTTCAGCGAAATATCCATGACTGGGAACAACACACCAAGCAGAATATACGATACATATGCGATTGCCAGTTTCCCCGATGTTGATAACATAGGTCCAAACCAAAGTAGAAGGAAATTGGCGCTACACAGAATTGTTCCCAGAATCAATGTTGGTCGGAAATGTCCCATCTTTCTGGTCGGAAGATGGTCGATCATAAATCCAACTAACGGATCGTTAATGGCATCTAGAAAGCGTGCGATCAGGAACAGTGTCGCACATGCAGCAGGACTCAAGCCGCATATATTGGTATAAAAAATTAGTAAATATCCGTTGATCAGTGTCATAACCGGAATGTTTCCAAAGTTTGCCATTGCAAATGACAGCTTTTCTCTCATTTTTATCTTATCTTGATTCATATTTTATTCTCACTTTCTCTCATTTTTATCTTATCTTGATTCATATTTTATTCTCACTTTCCCTCTTCTGCACACAGAGCATTTAACTCCACGATCATCTGCTCGATCGCTTCGCCCGGAATAACGCTTAAAAATGATTTCAGCGGCATCTGCGCAATAATTTCCGGAGTCACAAGCTGTACCTCCCCATCTTCTTTCTTAGGTTCTTCTCCCTGTGATATTCCCTCAAGATACTCCATCATTTTCCCTGCTGTCTTCGGGTGGTTCATCAATTCCCCCATTGTAGTGGTCATATCCACAGTGAACGGCAGCAGCACATCAGTGGTAAATGTAAGTTCTGCAGCCTCTCTGATCTCATCGCTGGCATGCCCGATCTGGATCTCATATGTACCTGACGGAGTATACCAGTCGTGAATCTTTGTCTCGTAGTAAGCAAAATCTCTCGCGCAAAGCTCCATTGTAACAGTCTTCTTCTCACCCGGATTCAGAAATACTTTCGCAAACCCTTTTAGTTCTTTCACTGCTCTTGGCACTGTACTGTTTTTGCCGCTGACATAGAGCTGAACCACTTCACTTCCTGGTCTCTTTCCTATATTCTCCACATCAATGCTCACCTTCAGAATATCTCCATCTTTCATTTCCGCAGAAGAGAGTTTCATATTGCTGTAGCTGAATTCCGTATATGACAGTCCATGGCCGAATGCCCAGCGCACCGGTACTTTCTTCGCATCATAGTAACGGTATCCGACAAAGATATCTTCTCCATAGAGAACAGTCCTGCCGTCTCCAGGGAAATTCAGGTAACTCGGATTGTCTTCCAGACGATATGGGAACGACTCCGCCAGACGTCCTCCCGGATTTGCCTCCCCAAATAACAACCGGTCGCTGGCCTCCCCAATGCCTTCTCCTCCCAGATACATCTCCAGAATGGCATTTACAGACTCCGCCCATGGAGTTTCTACGGGGCTTCCATTATGAAGAAACACAACCACATTCTTCTGTATCTCTGCCACAGCCTCTATGAGACGGTTCTGGCACTTTGGTAGTTCCATGGAATTTCTGTCATATCCTTCCGACTCAAAACTGTCTGGAAGTCCGGCAAAAATTACAACCGCATCTGCACCTGCTGCTGCTTCACACGCCTGTTTCAGCTCCTCTTCTGTCATCTCGTCACGCTCTGACGAGAAGCCTTTCACGTACTCCACTGCCCTGCCTTTTCTCACCGCAGTTTCCAGAGCCGACACTACGCTGTCCGTATTGATGTGACTCGATCCCCCGCCCTGGTATCGCGGTTTCTTTGCAAATTCCCCGATATAGACTACTTTCTGTTCTTTTTTCAGCGGCAGCACTCCCCTGTTTTCCAGAAGTACGGCACACTCTGTTTCGATATCTGCCGCTGCTTTGTGATCCTTTTCCCTGTCAAATACAGTCTCCGCTTTCCTGTTATCTGTGTAGGAGAAGACTACTTTCAGTATGCGTTCCACCGTTCTGTCAAGAATTTCTTCCTCCAGTTCTCCATTCTCCACTGCCTGAATAATCTTTCTTGTATTATATCCTCCTGATCCCGGCATCTCCAAGTCAAGACCGGCTTTCAGTCCTTTCACCCGGTCATTTACAGCTCCCCAGTCACTGACCACATATCCTTCAAATCCCCACTCATCCCGCAGGATATCTGTCAGAAGTTTCTTATTCTCTGAAGAAAATACTCCGTTGATCTTATTGTAGCTGCACATCACAGTCTTTGGCTGCGCTTTCTTCACCGCCTCCTCAAAAGCCGGCAGATAAATTTCCCGGAAAGCCCGTTCCGATACTTCCGACGATATCTGCATACGGTCTGTTTCCTGATTATTCGCGGCGAAGTGTTTCATACTGGTTCCGATGCCTTTCGACTGTACGCCCCGGATATATGCAGACGCCATCTTTCCTGTCAGATATGGATCTTCGGACATATATTCAAAATTCCTTCCGCAGAGAGGACTGCGTTTGATATTAACTGCAGGGCCGAGGAGCATGCTCACGTTCTCAGCCTGACACTCGTCCCCAAGGATCTGTCCCATACGTTCCATCAGTTCCACGTCAAAGCTGGATGCCGTGGCGCAGGCTGCCGGAAAGCAGACTGCATTCACACTTTTATTCAGGCCGAGATGATCTGCCGTTCCTTCCTGTTTGCGCAGACCGTGCGGGCCGTCTGTCATCATAACGGAAGGAATCCCTAACCTTTCGATCCCCATTGTGTTCCAGAAATCCGCTCCCGAACAAAGTCCTGCCTTTTCCTCCAGTGTCATCTGTCTGATCAATTCTTTCAAGTTTCTGCTCATTATGAAATCCTCCTTAAATAAATTCTTATCTGTTCCTATCTGTGGGCTTCCCAGAAGATGACTGCTTCCTGAAGCCAGTTTTTCACTTTTGTTTCATTTCCTATTCCAAATCCATGTCCCAGTCCGTCAACGATTCTGACCGACACATTTTCTTTGCCCAGTACCTTCTCTAATTCCGGCAGTTTATCTTCCACATTTGCAAAACCGAACTCATCATCCCGCCCTACGATAGAAAATACCGCCAGTCCCTTGTCCTCCGGCAAAGCTTTGATATCCCAGTCCAGACCATACATAGGGAAGATCACCTTCGGTCTTGGCAGATGATTCTTGTGGCAGCAGTCCTCATAATTGGCAAATGAATACGCCGTGGTCATAAGTCCTCCTGCTGAAAAACCAAAGATGGCATAATCATCCATGTTTACAGAAAACTGTTTTTGATGCTCCGTCAGATATCGGATCACTTGTGTCAGTTCCCTCGCGGCAGCCTGTCCCTGCTTTACCTGTTCTGTCTCACCCAGCTGTCTGCCGACCGGATAACTTACGACGAAAACAGAATATCCCATTTTATGCAGCTTCATCGCCACAGGATACCCCTCGCAATCAGTTACATTACTGATAAATCCGCCTCCCGGAACTACAATGGCAAGTGGTTTTCCCTGTTGTCCCTGATAAAACATTCCCGTCAGATGTGACCTGTACGGATGACTATTCACTGCTTCCGCAGGATACAGATCCGGCACCAGCCTTGCCTGACCTTTCTCAACAAGTCCGGTTAGATAATTGAAAGATTCCAAGGCTGCATCCAATTGTTCCTCACGACCCTGCGCCTTTAAAAAATCCTTATACTTTACAGGCGCAATAGCTTTCAGCACGTTGTCCTCCACATTGAAAAACATATGTTTAAAACCGCCGAATACCGGATGCTGCATGAAAAATCCAACTTTGTCCTCCCCCGTTCCCGGACGGAAATGTCCGTTTTCATCGTAATAGCTGCTTTCCTTTATTTTTGGAAATCCGCAGATGCCAAGAAGTGCCGGTAAAAACATGGCACTTTTTTTGTAGACATATAATGTCGCACCGATTACAAATAATAAAACAATCACCACTACTGCAAAAAATATCTTCATCCTAACCTATGCCTCCTTTTCTTACTGATATCTTACATTATACAGACTAAAATTACATCAACGAAACATAAGTGATTTACCGACCAAACTTAATAAATATCCGAGATTACTCTGTACACCTTTGCCCCCAATATGGTATATTTTAGACAGGTTAAATAAACTGCTGATGACTATAATCACAGTTCATTCATATCTTGAAAAGGAGAGAATATATATGATGACATTATCTGCATTGAATCAATTTCTGAAGCAGCACACTCCCGAAGAAACCCAGCGTCTGAACGGTGTAAAGAAAGATTATTCAAAATTTCATGTTGCCAGAGGTAAGTTTGATACACCCTGTTACCGTTTTGATACGAACCTTGAAGATCTGCGTTCTTTATTTCTTTCAAAGAAAGTTCTTCCGAGTTATTACAACTTCGCTGTTGTAAAACAAGATCGTTTTGAAAACGTACCTCTGCATATCCATGAGTGGCTGGAATTGAGTTATATTTATTCTGGCGCCTGCACAATGACGATAAATAAGACTACATTCAGGCTAAAATCCGGGCAGATGGTTCTGATCAGCCAGAATGCACCTCATTCTGTCAAAAGATGTTCAGAAAATGATATTATCATCAATTTTCTGCTGACGCGCGAATATCTGAACGGTACTTTTTTTGAACGCCTGTCTCAGGATAATTACCTTACACACTTTTTCATTGAGGCTCTGAACACCACGATGCAGGAAAGCAAGTATATTGTCTTTTCCCCGGAACAAAAACAAAACCGGCTGGCAGATCTTACCAACCAGTTTCTCTGTGAATTTTATTCTCCGTCCGTAACATCCGGGCCTTTTTTAGACAGTCTTTTTACACTGATCACCTGTGAGATGATCAATCTGTTCCAGCACGGTATGGTTCTGGATCACTCCTCAGTGGATCAGATTTATACCATACTCCGATATATCGAAACAAACTTTGCGGACTGTACCCTTTCTTCTACAGCTGAGTTTTTTAATATGCACCCAAACTATCTCTCTGCCTATATCCGCCAGCATACCGGAATCACTTACAAAGAGCTGGTCCAGACACAGCGGCTTTCTCAGGCGGCAAAACTGTTAAGGAGCACCGCACTTTCCACAAATGATATCAGCCTTGCCGTCGGATATCAGAATACCAGCTTTTTCTTTCAGCTGTTCCGCAAGAAATACGGATGTACGCCTATGGAATATCGAAACATGCTTCATGCTTCTGATACGCCAAATATGTGATATGTACATTATTTGTCATATAGAAACTTTTCCGGTAAAGTTACTTTAAAATCTTTCGCCAAATCTCTGAAATTCTGAGGTGAGATTGTCTGTCTTTTATCCGGTCTCATGGACAGCATCTTTACAAGGATTTCCGCGGATTTCTCTACGGTGTGCATTAATCCGAATGTAAGATCAAAGTCTTCCCCTGAGCAGAACATGCCGTGATGCGCCCAGATTGCCACATCATATTCTTTCATCAGGGCACTTGTCGCCACTGCGATCTCACGGCCGCCCGGCACCATCCATCCTACTACACCGATTCCGGAAGGAAATACAACCGGGCACTCGGTCGCCATCTCCCAGAGTTCTCTAGTAAATACTTTATCCTCCAACGGCAGTACAAATGTCAGTGCGATCACATTCGTGGTATGTGCATGATAAATCACCCGGTGCGCTCCATTGGTAACGCCTTTTTTCACTTCATGGTTCATCAGGTGGCTCGGTAGCTCACTGGTCGGTCTGCCTCCGTTTACCAGGCCCCAAAGGATGCGGTAATTCTCTCCTTTTTCATCCAGTTCGATGATGCAGATACTATCCTCCGGATCAATGATGACATTGCGGAAATATTTCCCGCTGCCTGTTACGAGGAAATATTCGCTCGCAAGTCCGGGGACTTTGGTGGCAATCGGTTTCCATTCATTGTCATAATGAAGGAACTCTTTTACCTCCGCCACTTCCTCGTCTTTGATGCGGTAAGACAGGTTGCCGCCGTTTCTCTCGTGCCATCCCTGCTCCCATCCATCGTTACACATACGGATAAATCCCTGTACAAATTTTGTATCCAATACACTCACGGCTTTTCCCTCCTACACTCTTTTTGTCAATACCGTCTCTTCGTATTTCTCAATTTCCCCGAACCACGTACCGTCTTTTGGCGCTCCGCATTCTTCACAATACTCGGCCCACACATCACCAAAGGGCAGTGTTTTTATCTCTTCCTGCTTTACCATCAGCTCTGTCATACGTCCTTCGTCCTGCAGTTGTTTCAGTGTTTCATTTGGTGTCAGCAGTGCATTTAAAAGTGCTTTCTGGAAATTACGGAATCCTACAACCCATGCGGAGATTCTGTTGATGCTCGCGTCAAAATAATCCAAGGCAACTTTATCTACAGAAGACATTCTCCATACAGTAGGCTACGAAAACAGCAGCTTTTTTCACAACAAATTTAAAGAACTGTATGGGAAAACTCCAAAAGAATATCGTAGAGAAAAAGCTGCCGCCTCTTTAGGAGATAGCAACAGCTTTTCAAATGACGTCTAAAATTATTTAACAACATTAAGATAACATACCGTAACCAAGAATACGTCCACTCCCAATCGGATACTGATGCTACCACACTCCCCTGACGCTATTGCCATTCACTGTCGTACTCGTATTCCCTTCTACGGTATACACAATATCTCCCTCACACTTCTTCACAATCGCCACATAGTCTGTCATGCCGGCGTCTCTCCAGTCGAAGAACATAAGAAGAGCATAAGAGCAAGTTTCGCCTGAGTAACTCAAAACTCACTTTCGTGGTTTCCGTTCCCCCGCAAACTTGATGAGGATTTCGCTCCCCATACCCTCGAATAACGCATATTTCCATATATGCTGTTTTGGCTCCTTATCAGTCGCAGCGTAATTTTTTAAATTACGGATTGCTCTTCCCACAAAGATATTCCAATAGGCTTATTCCTATAAGGTTATTTTCAAAGGAGGAAACAGCAAGTGGCACGTCCCAAAAAACATAAAGAGTTGAAACGAAATCACCAGATCATGCTGCGCCTGACAGATACAGAATATGAGATTATCTCTTCCAATGCAAAAAATGCTTCTCTTCCGTTGGCCGAGTACGCAAGGAAACTCATCACCGGGAAGACTCCAAAGATCACTTATGAGATTGTGGCAGATCTTCCTGAGCTGAAAAAGCTGATCGGAGAGTTTGGAAAAATCGGCAGCAATTTGAACCAGATCGCACGCTACTTTAACAGCGGCGGTATCCATTCTCAGGAAATGCGAAAGTATATTCAACAGGGAATTGCAGATATTTTTGAAATGAAACATGAAGTTTTAAAAATGGCGGGAGATCTCCACTCCCTCTCTGCGGAACTTTCTTCCATACAGAAAGGAGCTGCCGCTCATGGCCATCCTGAAACATATCACCAGTAAAAATGCGGATTATGGAGAGGCTCAGCGCTATCTCATGTTCCAATATGATGAAGCCGCCATGAAACCTGTCCTTGATGAGAGCGGCAGGATGATCCCACGTGAGGAATATTATCTGGACGGCATGAACTGTGATCCTTTCACTTTTGATATGGAATGTAAGGAACTGAACGCTCAGTATCGTAAAAATCAGACATTTGATGAAATAAAATCTCATCATTATATTCTTAGTTTCGATCCGAAAGATGTGACAGAAAATGGATTGACTGGAGAACGGGCACAGCAGCTTGGTATAGAATATACCCGCAAAAATTTTCCCGGACACCAGGCTTTAGTCTGCACCCACACAGACGGAAATAACGAAAGCGGCAATATCCATGTGCATATTGTGATTAACAGTCTGCGAAAATATGATGTGGAACATCGTGGCTTTATGGAGCGTTCCTGCGATTCCCGTGCCGGATATAAACATCATCTCACAAAAAATTATCTTGCTTATCTAAAACAGGATGTAATGGATCTGTGCCATCGGGAAGGTCTGCACCAAGTAGATTTGCTCTCTCCTGCAGAAAAGAAAGTCACTGACCGTGAATACCGGGTACAACGCAGAGGGCAGAAGAAAATGGATGAACGAAATCGGAAGATGCTTGCAGACGGTATTACTCCACGTAAAACAAAGTTTGAGACACAAAAACAATTTCTCCGTAATGCCATTAGTGAAGTTGCCGCTTCCGCCTGCAGTCTGGATGAATTTCAGAAAATACTTATGAAAAGATTTAATATTTCACTTAAAATCAGTCGTGGACGATTCAGTTATCTCCATCCGGAACGTGGGAAATATATTACAGGACGAAATCTGGGGACACATTTTGAGGAATCATATCTTCAGGCCATATTTGAAGAAAATACCCGACATTCATCTATTCTATCCGATCCAATTTTCCCTGCTGATAAATCAGCTTCTGAAAATCAGCAAGAGCTTTCCGCTTCTGTATTCATTAAATCTGACTTACGGCTTGTAGTCGATCTGCAGAACTGTTATAAAGCACAGCAAAGTGCTGCTTATGCCAGAAAAGTAAAGCTCTCTAATTTACAACAGCTGGCAAAAACTGTCGCCTACATTCAGGAAAATGGATATGACACGGAAAAGGATCTGCTACACGCTTACCACGAAGCACAGACACAGACATCTGACATGAGAAAGGCTCTTCGTTCCACCGAACAATCATTAAAACAGATTAACGAGCAGATCCATTACACTGGACAATATCTGGCAAATAAATCTGTATACCGCCAATTTCTAAGCAGCAAGAATAAGGGGAAATTCCGGGAAGAACATAAGGCAGAACTTACTCTATACGAAACTGCGAGAAAAATTTTAAAAGAACACTCTGTTAACGGAAAGCTGCCGTCAATGAAATTGCTGAAAGAAGAAAAAGAAAAACTGACCGTGCTAAAAAGCAGCCAAAAAGAAGCCTATCAAAATCTCCGAAAATTTGAAAAAGAGCTGAACACGGTATGCTCCAATGTAGAAATATTCCTGGAGAAATCCCGTTTCCGGCAGAATGGCCAAGAAAAAGATATGGTCCGCTCGTAGCTGGTATTTCATACTCTAACATGCTCATGGATGATTGCCATACCATGAGCATGTCCTGCTACTGCTGATGGGGAATAGTATAAGCATTTACAGTTATTTCATTCCCTACCGGCTCAATCTCCACCCAATAATTTCTAATCAGGCATCCACGCTGCCAATCCTGGAGAGAATAGATCTCCAGCGTCTGAAAATCAACCAGGCAAAGCGGAATCGCTTCTTTCCGCTCATTTTTCCATTTAAAAAATACCAGGGATTCCATTATCTTATCTAGACATTCCTGGCAGAGATGTTTCCGTAATTCTTTGATTTCCACACCATAATCCTCTGGCAGGGTAACTTCTATTGATGCCATAGCTCCATCGAAATTGCTGTCAGAAGAATAACGGATTTCTCCTGTATTTCCAAAAGTGGACGTCGTATAATTCTCTTCTCCTCGATTATGCCTATCATCACCACTATTTTTCAAACGAAACTCCAAAACATACCAGTCATTTAGTGAAATCAATCCTATCGTATCCAGATTCCTATAATATCCCATTAAACTCCGGACGTTGTTTCCACACAGATAACATTCTTCTTCATTCCCCAGTTTAGTAGAAATTTTCTCAAAGACAACTTCTTCCTGGCCACCAATCCGAAGCCATTTTTCATATAATTCATTCCTAAAAAACGCCCCCAGAAACAACAGTATAAAACTTACAATCATCAGCCAAAATACATTTGACCGGATATGATAATATTTTTCATTCCTCTTTTTTCTCATTGTTCTTCCCTTTGCAAAATATAGTGTACTTAAAATAAGTTCATTTATCACATCATACCACTATTTGTACTTAAAATGTACTTGCTTTAGCGAACTTATTTTGTACTTTTCAATAACAGGGAGGTATTATGGAAAAAGATAAGCATTTAGGCTTACGCATTGATTCAGAAACGCATAAGAAGCTGAAAAGCCTTGCAGAGTTTGAAGGGCGTTCCATTAACGGTGAGGTACTCTACCTGATCCGTCAGGCCATTGCACACCATGAAGAAAAACACGGTGAATTGAAATAACTATGCTGACAATCCCGTATCTTCTACGTCAGAATGGCATATAATAAAAAGAACTGGATTTGCAGGATTGACTTTTCAGGCCAATTTTGCTATATTTAGTTCAGTGATCGTTCTGTGGAAACTTGCGAAGCCCACAGGCGGGGGAGAGCTTTCGAGTCTCTCCCTCTTTTACATTTCAGGAGATTTTATCATGGCAGTTTCAAAACAGTTTTTAACTTTTACCCAACAAATTGATTATCTGAGAAACGAAAAAGGAATCACCATCGCTAATAAGCAATCCGCAGAGGATGTTCTGCAGCGTATTGGTTACTTTGCCCTGATGGGTGGATATAAAGAATTGTTCCGAATCCCTTTCTCAAAGAAATATAAACCGGGGACTTCTTTTGATGAAATTGTCGCCCTCTATCAATTTGATGCCGAACTAAGAGAGTTATTTTTGAAATACTTGCTCCAAATAGAACGTCATATCGGAAATCTGATTGCGTATCATTTTGTAGAAGCACATGGGATTTCTCAAACAGAGTATATGAACCCCTGTAATTACAATAATACTTCACGCAATAAGAAAATCATTGCCGGATTAATCCGCAAACTGCATGGAGCAATCACCACCACGGATTATACCCATGTTAATTACTACCGGACAAAATATGGGAATATTCCTCTCTGGATTACAACAAGCGTTCTAACTTTTGGCAGCCTTTCCAAAATGTACAATGTTCTGGAACAATCACTCCGTTCTAAAATCTGTCGTCATTTTTCCAATATAAACCAGCGACAGCTTGAACGCTTTTTATCTGTCCTGACAAAATACCGCAATGTATGCGCCCACGGTGATCGTCTTTTTTCATATCGTACAGTAGACCAGATTTTAGATACACCGCTGCACGCAAAACTAAATATACCCCAACAAGGAAATCAATATATTTGCGGAAAACAAGATCTTTTCGCTGTTGTAATTGCTTTCCGCTATCTCCTGCCCAAAGAAGATTTTCTGAAATTTAAAAGAAAACTAACCATCGAAATATCCAGGGTGAACAAAAAGCTGATACATATTACAGAGAATGAACTGTTGGAACACATGGGCTTTCCAAAAAATTGGATGAATATCACCCGCTATACATTGACACCATAAAAGAAAGAGGAAGATGCCTGCCATACATAAGCAAACATCTTCCTCTTCTTTATTTTCTTCTCCGCTCCATTTCTTCTGCCGCAATCTGCGGCACAGACTTCCCGCTCCTTCTGGCAATCTCAGCCTGCTTCAGATGAAGCCGATCCAGCACAGAAATCCTTCCTCCAATCTTCCGGGGCTTCTGATGCAGTTTTGTTAATCTGATGATTTCCTTTTCCAATTTCATTTTTCTTTGCTCTTTACGCTGTGTTGTTCCCATTTGTTTTTCCTCCTGAATTTTAAAATTTTGTATAAAAAATAGGGACACTCTGCTGCAAGTATCCCTATCTTCTATCAATGTATTGATAGCGCTATATTCACTTTCATAATCCAGGATTTTTTGTGTTCCCCGTACCGAGGTCTAAGGCAACCACAACGGTTACTTTGTTTACAAGTACCTTTTCCTTGTGATTTTCCTCTAATCTGTTGAAACTGAAAAAGTCAACAAAGTGCGTAAATTCAAGGATTTCTAGGTATGTTTCCTTTGTAGTCTTACCACAGTCTCTATATGCGTACTCTGCGGAAACATATCAGTAGTAGAAACCCGCACCAGTTCATAATCCTCCGCACAAAGCACTTTCAGATCCCTGGCCAACGTAGCACTATCACAGCTCACATACACAACCCTCTCCGGCTTCATTTTAAGGATCGTATTCAGAAGTACCTCATCACAGCCCTTCCGTGGCGGGTCTACCACGATAACGTCTGCATAAACGCCATTCTTCTCATACTCTCTCGGCAGCACTTCCTCTGCTTTTCCAACAAAAAACTCCACGTTCTCGATTCCATTAAGCTTAGCATTCTCTCTTGCATTGTCAATGGCCTGTGGTACGATCTCCACGCCGCGGACAAATTTTGCTTTCTGAGCCAGGAACAGGGAGATGGTTCCGATTCCACAGTACAGGTCCCAGACTGTTTCATTTCCGGTGAGACCTGCGTACTCCAGGGCCTTTCCGTACAGTTTTTCGGTCTGGATGGGATTGACCTGGAAAAAGGACAGCGGCGAGATCTGATAGGAGATATTTCCGATACTGTCCGTTATATAGGACTGTCCCCAGAGGAGACGAAGCTTATCTCCCAGGATCACATTGTTCCGTTTTTTATTGACATTGATGGTGATGCTGGTCATTTCCGGAATTTCACACAAAGAGTCCACCAGAGCTTTTTCTGCCGGGATCTTATCTCCGTTTAAGATCAGACAGACCATCATCTCATCTGTATGGAAACCATAGCGGATCATAATATGGCGTACAAGGCCTTTGCCTGTCGTCTCATCGTAAGGCTGGACATGATATTTTTCCATGTGGCCGATCACACGGTCCAAAACATCCTTATTCTGTTTCACTCCCAGAATACAGTCCCGGTTGTCAATAATAGAGTGGGTCCTTCCTGCATAAAAACCGGTGATGATCTTTCCGTCTTTATTTTTTCCTACCGGGAACTGTGCCTTGTTGCGGTAATGGTAAGGCTCGTCCATTCCCATGATCGTCTCCATCGGGAAATCCTTAAAACCGCCGATCCGCTCCAGATGGCCACGGACTTTTTTCTCCTTGAATTTCAGCTGCTGCTCATAGGATAATGCCTGAAGCTGGCATCCTCCGCACTGGCGGGCAATGGAGCAGGCCGGTTTCACACGATACGGGGACGGTGTGATCACCTCCATCAGACGGCCATAGCCGTAGTTCTTTTTTGCCTTGATGATCTTGGCGCTGATCCGGTCTCCGATCACGGCGTCCTTCACAAAAACGGTGAAGCCATCGGCTTTCCCGATACCTTCACCGTCAACTCCGCAATCCTCTATATCCAAAGTCAGTATATCGTTTTTACGGAATTCCATCTATTAAATATCTCCTGTTCTTCTTAAATTGGACTCAAAAAGGCGGTTATAACCGAGCCATTCTTTTTTGCCCTTGTCTGCGTGGAAAATCTCTGTCAGTGTCTCCATTCTTGCATCGGTATTGTCTGCCAGATTCAGAGCTACTGCCTCTGCAAGTGCCGGTTTCTTGGGAGAGCCGTACTCCAGCTCACCGTGATGGGCAAGGATGCAATGGATTACCTGATTCTCAAGTTTCTCAGGAAAATCCGGGATCTCTTTTACCAGGTCGTGTACCATCTGTGCCCCGATCACAATGTGTCCCAGAAGCTGTCCCTCGTCTGTATAATCATTCATCGGAAAAGCTGAAAGCTCCTTGGTCTTGCCCACATCATGAAGAAGAGCGGTTGTGATCAGAAGATCACGGTTCAAAAGCGGATAGGCATTTGCCATGTAATCACAGAGACGTGTCACTCCAAGGGTGTGCTCCATCAGTCCGCCGATAAATCCATGATGCACGGTCTTGGCTGCGGAATGACCTTCAAACACCTTCATAAATTCCTGATCTTCCATAAAAAGCTTCTTCAGAAGCTGGGAAAGATACGGATTCTTCACACTGTTGATCAGGTCGCGCAGCTGGCTCTGCATATCGTCCACACTGTTCTCACTGGTAGGAAGATAATCTGCCGGATCATACTCCCCTTCTCCTGCCTTGCGTGCTCTCTTAATGTTCAGCTGCATGGCACCTGCAAAACTTGTCACATCTCCCATGATCTCAATGTAATCCAGGGCATCAAAATCATCGATCCCCAGAGAATTTGGGTCCCAGATCTTACCATCGATCACACCTGTTTTATCCTGAAGGATCAGATTTTCATAGGGCTTTCCGTTCTTTGTTGTAGCTGCCTGTTTCTGTTTGCAGAGATAGATTCCGTTTACTCTGTCTCCCTCATGTAATTCATTTAAAAAACGCATAAAATTCTTGCCTTTCTGTTCTTTTTTACTTTTAAAGCGGACATACTCACTTCCCCGTCCACTTCACACTTTGCATTCACCGCCAGCCTTTTTCTACGGTCTCTGGCTGCATCCCGGTCCGGGCTTTCCCTGCATTTTCGCACAGTCTCCCCTTACATCCGGGCTTTATTCAGTATCATAACACATTTTACTTTCCTTTGCTATGGAAATCATGTAAAATAGGAAACGAAGTGTTTTTTTGCATATCCTGTGTTACGCAGAAAAACACGAGATCAACAGAAGTAACAAAAAGGAGTAACTACAGCAACAATGAACAAAAAAGCATACAAAGCACTTGAATACTATAAAATCATAGATCTGCTGACAGACAAGGCTTCCTCCCCCATGGGAAAAGATCTCTGCCGGAAGCTTACCCCTTCCACAGATATCGAGGAAATCCGGTCCATGCAGCTGCAGACCCACGATGCCCTTGCACGCCTGTTCAAAAAAGGCGGCATTTCCTTTGGAAGTGTCAAGGATATCCGGGGCACACTGAAACGTCTTACTGTAGGCAGCGCCCTGAACGCGCCGGAGCTGCTTTCCGTCTGCAGTCTTCTGGAAAATACCGGCCGTGTCAAAGCCTATTCCAGAAATGACCGTGACGATGGAATGACCGATTCACTTGACGGAATGTTTGCGGCACTGGAACCTCTCACACCTCTGAGCACAGAGATCCGCCGCTGTATCCTTTCCGAGGATGAGATCAGTGACGATGCCAGCAGCACCCTTCGTCAGATCCGCCGCAGCATCAAGGCCACCAACGACCGGATCCACACCCAGCTTTCTTCTCTGGTTGCAGGAAGCGCCCGGAATTATCTTCAGGATTCTGTCATCACCATGCGTGACGGCCGCTACTGTATCCCGGTAAAAGCCGAGTACAAAGGCCAGGTAGCCGGTATGATCCACGACCAGTCCGCCACAGGTTCCACTCTTTTCATTGAGCCTATGGCTGTTGTCAAACTGAACAACGACATCCGCGAGCTGGAGCTGAAAGAACAGAAAGAGATCGAAGTGATCCTTGCGTCTTTAAGCCAGCAGGTAGCCGCAGAGCTGGAAGCCATCCACGCAGATCTTTCCATCATGGTACAGCTGGACTTTATCTTTGCCCGCGCCGCTCTTGCCATGGACATGAATGCCAGCGAACCGATCTTCAATACTGAAGGACGGATTCGCCTGCGCCAGGCCCGTCACCCGCTGATTGACAAGAAAAAAGCCGTTCCTATTGACATCCGCCTTGGAGATGATTTTGACCTCCTGGTTGTCACAGGACCAAACACCGGTGGTAAAACTGTCTCCCTGAAAACCGTGGGACTTCTTACCCTTATGGGCCAGGCAGGCCTTCATATCCCGGCACTGGACCGTTCTGAACTTGCACTTTTCCGCGAAGTCTATGCAGATATCGGAGATGAGCAGAGCATTGAGCAGTCCTTAAGTACCTTCTCCTCTCATATGACAAACGTGGTTTCCTTCCTGAAATCCGCAGATCAGGATTCCCTGGTTCTCTTCGATGAGCTTGGTGCAGGTACTGACCCTACCGAGGGTGCTGCTCTTGCCATTGCGATCCTGTCCCATCTTCACGAACAGGGCATCCGCACCATGGCAACCACTCATTACAGTGAGCTGAAAATCTATGCCCTCTCTACCCCGGGTGTGGAAAATGCCTGCTGTGAATTCGATGTGGAAACTTTACGCCCCACCTACCGTCTTCTGATCGGTGTTCCCGGAAAAAGTAACGCATTTGCCATTTCCTCCAAACTGGGACTTCCGGATTTCATCATCGACAAGGCAAAAGAGCAGATCAGTGAACAGGATGAATCTTTTGAAGATGTTCTGACATCCCTGGAGCAGAGCCGAGTCACCATCGAAAACGAACGTGCAGAAATTGCCCGTTACAAAGAGCAGGTAGAAGAACTGAAAAAATCCCTCCAGGAAAAAGAAGAAAAACTGGACGAACGAAAAGAACGCATCTTAAGAGAAGCCAATGAACAGGCACATGCGATTCTCCGTGATACCAAGGAATACGCAGACCAGACCATGAAACTTTTCCATAAATTCCAGAAGGATCACGTAGATACCGCTTCTGTGGAAAAAGAGCGGCAGAATCTGAAGAAACGTATGTCAAAGGCTGAAAAAGGCATGTCTTCCAAACAGCAGAAGCAAAAACCAAAGAAGCAGCTGAAACCATCCGATCTTTCTCTTGGCGATACTGTAAAAGTTCTCAGCCTGAATCTGAAAGGAACCGTTTCCAGCCATCCGGATTCCAAGGGATATCTCTTTGTGCAGATGGGAATCATCCGTTCCAAAGTACATATCTCCGATCTGGAGCTTGTGGACGAGCCGGTGATCACCACCCCGTCCATGCAGCGTACCGGTGCCGGAAAGATCCGCATGTCAAAAGCGGCCAGCATTTCCACAGAGATCAATCTTCTGGGAAAAACCGTGGACGAAGCAGTTGCAGAGCTGGACAAATATCTGGATGACGCCTACATCGCACACATGAAATCCGTCCGCATTGTTCACGGAAAAGGTACCGGCGCCCTCAGAAAAGGTGTCCACAATTACCTGAAACGCCAGAAACATGTAGCTTCCTTCCGTCTCGGAGAATTCGGAGAAGGCGATGCCGGCGTAACCATCGTAGAATTCAAGAAATAAAAAAGGAGCGGAAACCATGGCTACAAAACAGAAAATCCTCATTGTTGACGATGACAACAACATCGCAGAGCTGGTAGCTCTCTACCTCACAAAAGAATGCTTTGAGACCAAGATCGTAAATGACGGCGAGGAAGCCCTGAAGCAGTTCCATATTTTTCACCCGGATCTGATCCTTCTGGATCTGATGCTTCCGGGCATTGACGGATACCAGGTATGTCGTGAGATCCGTCATACTTCCGATGTACCGATTATCATGCTTTCCGCCAAAGGAGAAACCTTTGACAAAGTCCTGGGACTGGAACTTGGAGCAGACGATTACATCATCAAACCTTTCGACTCCAAAGAACTGGTTGCCCGTGTCCGTGCAGTGCTTCGCAGATTCCATGTAAAATCACCGTCTGCCGCACCAAAGGAAAAATGTGTATCCTACCCGGATCTGGTGATCAACCTGACCAACTATTCTGTGACATATATGGGACATCAGATCGATATGCCGCCAAAGGAACTGGAGCTTCTCTATTTTCTGGCAGCTTCTCCCAATCAGGTTTTCACAAGGGAGCAGCTTCTGGATCATATCTGGGGCTATGAATACATCGGAGATACCAGGACTGTAGACGTTCACATCAAACGTCTCCGTGAGAAGATCAAGGATAATCCAAACTGGGCGCTTTCCACAGTCTGGGGCATCGGTTACAAATTTGAGGTAAAAGATTCATGAAACAGCATCTTTATACCAAACTGCTGATCCTGTATTTTGTGCTGGGCGGAATCTGCTTTCTGCTCCTTTCCTCCGGAGGCTCCTATCTGGTAGAAAAAAGGCTTGAACGCTCCACCGGAGAGTCCCTTTACCGCGCAGCCAGCCAGATGGTTTCCGGAAATGAACTCCGTCAGTCTGTAAAAGACCCGGAAAATGCCTCCCTCTCCCTGGCTCTTTCCTCTGCTGCCGCATTTCAAAATGCAGATTTCTGGGTCATGGACACGGACGGAACCGTTCTGATAAACACAGATGAACAGTCTTCCGGCTCCGGTGAGATCACTGTCAAAAATTTCCGGCCTGCAGATTACGAAAATATCTGTTATTCTTCCGGTACGTTTTATGGGACATTCAAAACCACGCAGTTAAGCACCGTCGTTCCCATAAAAGATACAGACCAGGTGATTGGTTATCTGGCAATCCACTACCCTATGAAAAACCTCTACGAAAGCCGCAGCAATATCGTAGAGGTTATGATCCTGATCTTTATTGTGATCTATGCACTGCTTTTCAGTTTTCTTCTGATCTACTTTTACCGGGTCCATAAACCTCTGAAAAAAATTTTAAAAGGCGCTCTGGAATTTGCCAACGGAAATCTTTCCTATACGATTCCAGTGGATTCTGAAGATGAGATGGGATATCTTTCCCACTCCCTGAATTACATGGCAGACAAGCTGAACAAAAACGGAGAATATCAGCGACAGTTTATCTCCAACGTATCCCATGATTTCCGCTCACCTCTGACCTCCATCAAAGGATATGTGGAAGCCATGCTGGATGGTACCATCCCACCGGAAATGCAGGAACGCTATCTGAAAGTCATTGCCTTTGAATCCACACGTCTGGAGAAATTGACCCGAAGCCTCCTTACCTTAAACGAACTGGATGTCAAAAAACGGATGATGCACATGCGGCGTTTTGATATCAACGAAACCATCCGTACTACAGCGGCCTCCTTCGAGGGGACCTGTTCGGAGCGGAATATCCGGCTGGAACTCCTTCTGGCAGGCAAAGAGCTGTTCGTCCGCGCGGATATGGAGCAGATCCAACAGGTACTGTACAATTTATTGGACAATGCAGTAAAATTCAGCAGCGACAATTCTTCCATTACACTGGAAACAACCGTCAACCATGGCAAAGTTTTTGTCTCTGTCAAAGACCGGGGAACCGGAATTCCAAAAGAAAGTCTTTCCAAAATCTGGGACCGTTTCTACAAGATTGATGCCTCCCGTGGAAAAGACCGTAAGGGAACCGGCCTTGGACTTGCTATTGTGAAAGAGATCATCAACGCCCACAAGCAGAATATTAATGTAATCAGCACTGTTGGTGTGGGAACGGAATTTATTTTTACTCTTGAAAAAGCAAAATAAAACATCAAAAAACCTCTGATCCGGAAAGCTGTAAAAGAAATATTCCTTAATATTTCCTGCAATCTTTCCGAATCAGAGGTTCTTTTATTTACTCTATAAATCTTCTTCAGCTTGCTATTCAGTATGTAAATCAGACATTTACTTTCAATTTTTCAATCCGTTCACAATCTTATTTCCAGTCGTAATTTCTCAGGTGCCCTTCCAGATTCATATGTGCAAAATTATGCTGGCGCAGTGCCTCATAAAGAACAATGGCAACAGAATTGCTCAGATTCAGGGAACGGATATCCCCGATCATAGGTATCCTCACGCAGGTTTCCTGATTTTTCACCAGAATATCCTCCGGAATTCCCGCACTTTCCTTGCCAAACATAATAAAACAGTCATCCTCATACTTTACATCTGTATAAGTCTGAGGCGCCTTGGTGGTTGCGTAATAGATCTTCGCTCCCGGATTCTTCTTGAGAAAATCCTCATAGTCCAGATATCTGGTCACATCCAGATGTTCCCAGTAATCCATGCCTGCACGCTTGATTGCCTTCTCATTGAGACGGAAACCAAGCGGCTCGATCAGATGTAACCTGGTTCCTGTTGCCACGCAGGTTCTTCCAATATTTCCTGTATTTGCCGGAATCTCCGGCTCATGGAGTACAATGTTTAAAACTCCCATTATTTATCCTCTTTTCAGTATTTTAATCTCGTCTTCCGCCGGACGCTCCAGATATCTGGCATTTCCGCCGCTGTAAAGAAGCCTGTCATTTCCGGAATTGGTCTGCCCGATCACTGCTGCCATGATCCCTTCTCTTCGTAACTCCTGCACAAACGCATCGCCACCCTGGATTCCCAGAAGAATACTTCCACCGGAAAGTAGTTTATAGGGATTCACATCAAAGATCTCACAGATCTCTATGGTTTCCTGTCGGATGGGTACGCTTCGAAGGTCTGCGCTAAGTCCCACTCCGGATGCTTCCGCCATTTTCCAGAGCGCAGACAGAAAGCCGCCTTCCCCCATCAGATACCTGGCACTGGCTCCGGACGCTTCCGCCATCTTCCAGACCTTATTGTTCTCTTTTTTCATTCCTGTTCCGTAAACTTCCGGAAGTTTTCCGGCATCTTCAAGGAACCGTTCCGAAAAAACTTCCCGCAGTCTGTCATGGTAGTTCTCTGCAATCCATGCCGTACCTTCTGCTGCCACAGGGCCTGCCACGATCAGTTCATCTCCGGGTTTCAGCTGTCCGTCAATTTCCGCCTGAAGTGCCTCCAGTGCTTTTTTCCCAAGTTTCATACCTGCCGCCTTAGTAAATGATCAGCGAAAGCACAGTCGGAACTACCATTGCCAGAACCAGAATAACTGCGATGATCGCTGTGATCACTTTTCTTTTTTTCGGATCAAACATTCCCATAATTTTTATTCACCTCATCTGTAATATCCGTTAATCGCGCATTGTTGGTCAAAGGATCCCTGTCTGTATAATCGAAAAGAATCGTCTTTCCATCCCGGAACACCTCGATATGGGCGGTCTTCGGGATTTTTTCCGCTTTCCGGTAATCCCAGATCAGCCGCTCGTATGGCTTCTGATCGGATGCAAAAGATGGTCTGCTCTTTAAATTCTCCCGAAGATAAAGATCCAGAAGCATCACATCGGAAAGGACTTCCAGCGGGATCTCTTTCTGTTCTCCGGCAAATTCCATCAGGATCTCATAGCGTCTCATCCTGGAATGAGAAATCTCCGAGTATCCTTTTTTCTCATAAAATCTGCCAAGTGCCTCATACATCCGGAAAGGATCTTCAAAATACTGTTCCAGAAATACAAGGGTGTGTTTGAACTGACCACTATTATAATACACTTCCACCATACTTTCCACCATTTTCAGCCCCAAAATCTCCCCGTAGGTCAGCCAGGCTGTGGAAAGCACTTCATAAGGTTCCCGGTCTTTGTAAAGGATCTGATATTCTCCGGTCATCTCCATCATATGGGAACCCTTCAGCACTTTCAGAAAACCAAGCTGAAACTGCTCCGGCCGCAGTGCATAGACATCGCAGAAAGACTTGTGGAAGCTTTCATATCCCTCATAGGGAAGTCCTGCGATCAGATCCAGATGCTGGTGGATATTTCCAAAGCCGTGGATCTGCTCTACGATTCCTTTCAGTTTTTCAAAATCCATGGTTCTCCGAATAGCTTTGATGGTCTGCGGATTGGTGGACTGTACCCCGATTTCCAGCTGGATCAGGCCCGGGCGCATGGTTTTCATCAGAGCCAGTTCCTCCTCACGGAGAAGGTCCGCGGAAATTTCAAAATGGAAGTTCGTGATCCCGTTGTCATGCTCTGTAATATACCGCCAGATTGCCATGGCGTGGTCATGTTTACAGTTGAAGGTACGGTCCACAAATTTGACCTGTGGAACTTTATTATCAATAAAAAACTGCAGTTCTTTTTTTACAAGTTCAATATCCCGGAACCGGAGCTTCTTATCTATGGAAGAAAGACAGTAACTGCAGGAAAATGGACATCCCCTGCTGCTCTCATAATAAATAATGCGGTTTTTAAACTCCGTAAGGTTGCTGTATGCAAACGGAACTTTACTTAAGTCCATCAGTTCCCGCCAGCCTGTGTGTACAATATCCGGGACTTTGGTTTCGTCATGAAATGCCACACCTCGGATTTCTTTCAGGTTTTCCGGTTTTCTTTCTATATAATAGCCTGCCAGTTCATGGAAAGTTTCTTCTCCCTCTCCTACCATCACACCAAAAAATGCGGGATTCTTTTTCAGAAATTCCACCGCATCGTAAGATACTTCCGGACCGCCTGCCCAGAAATCCACATGTGGAAGGATTTTCTTAAGATCCGGTACCAGTTCTTTTACAAAGGAAATATTCCAGATATAGCAGGAAAAACAGATCACATCCGGCTGTTCCAGATAAATGTCCTTTAAAATATCATCCTGGATCTGATTGATCGTATACTCTTTGATCACTACATTGGGGCTGTACTCTCCAGAACAGGATTTCAGGTTGTATACTGCAAGATTGGAATGGATATATTTTGCGTTGCACGCTGCAAGTAAAATTTTCAAAATTTGTATTCTCCTAACTTCCGCCGGATGATCTCCCTCTTTACCCGGCATTTTTCATTATTTCTCCGTTTGATTCTTTCGCCTTATGATTATAGCGTTCCCATCCCCGGATGTAAATAGAAAAACCGGATTCCTCTTTTGCAACAAAGATTCCGTTTCTGTTGTATTTCCATTCAAACAGCGTTAAAATGGATACTACATCTTTTATAAAGGAGTACCTTTTTATGGACCGAAACAGCTGCCTGAACTATTTTCAGGCTTTTCCCTTCTGGGAACATATGACCGAAGAAGACCAGGATTTTCTTCTTGATAATATCCGTGAACTTCATTACCCGGCAGGTGCTGCCATACAGTCAGAAGAACGCCAGTGTCTGGGAACTCTTTTTCTTCTGAAGGGCGTTCTCCGCGTGTACCTTCTGTCCTCTCAGGGAAAAGAAGCCACACTGTACCGTTTAAGGGACAGTGATATCTGCACCCTTTCCGCTTCCTGTATGCTTTCTGCCATCACATTTGATGTGCAGATCGATGCGGAAACAGACTGTGATCTTCTTCTGCTTCCGGCAGTTCCTTTTTCCCGGCTGATGAAAAACAATATCTATCTGGAAAATTTCATCTATAAACGGACAACCGAACATTTCTCGGATGTGATCGCCGGAATCGAACGGACATTTTTTATGACGTTACCTCAGAGGATCGCAGCCTTCCTGCTGGACGAAGCTGCAGATACCGGTTCTGATGAACTCACTCTCACCCAGGAGGCAATCGCCCGCTCCATCGGAAGTGCCAGGGAGGCAGTCAGCCGCAGCCTCAAAAAAATGAATAAAGACGGCTCTATCCAGATCTCACGGGGATCGATCCGCATTCTGGATAAAAGCCGTCTTTATGAAATGATGAATACTTTCTGATCTTACTGAAGTGCTGCTTCAAGCTCTGCTTTTGATGTCAGTCCCACAAAACGTGCAGTCTCTTTTCCACCTTTAAACACAAGCAGTGTAGGAATACTCATGATCTTATACTGCTGTGCAAGAGACGGCTCTTTATCTACGTCTACTTTCCCTACTTCGTATCCTGCTTCTGCCAGTTCTTCCACAACCGGAGCCTGACGTCTGCACGGTCCGCACCAGGTTGCCCAGAAATCTACCAGTACCGGTTTCTCTGCATTTAATACCTCTGTTTCAAAATTGTCTGTTGTAAAAACTTTTGCCATGATAAAATTCCTCCTTAAATTTATATGTTATAAAATCCGATCCTGTTTCTGATCGTTATCAGTTTCTGCCTTTCTTCTGAATTTATACTGTATGCACTCTATGCCTGCTTTTTCAAAAGTTTCCGCACATACTGACAGGCGGAAAGGCCTGCCTGCGCTCCATCATGTACCGCTTTTGCCACCTGAAGAAGGCCTCCGGTACAATCCCCTGCCGCATACAGTCCTGGAACCGTTGTTTCCATCTCCTCATTCACCCGGATATTTCCTTTTTCATTCAGTTCCGCACCAATCTGGCGGGCCATTTCTGAACTTCCGGCTGTACCCAAGGCCACAAAAACACCTTCTGCGGGTGCAAATGACGTTTGCGGTTCGCCTGCTTCCTGTAAAGATACATCTCCTTTCAGGCGAAGTCCCTGAACACGCTCATCTCCCTCAATTGCCTGAATTTTCATGGTATTCACGTCAATCGCATTCTCCTTTGAAAATTCCGGTTTCTTTCCATCTGTAAAAATCGTCACATGAGAAGCTGTATGAGAAAGTTCCTCAGCTTCATGAAGGGCAAAATCGCTGTTTCCAAGAACCGCCACATCTTTTCCGCGGTAGAAAAAAGCATCGCATACTGCACAGTAGCTGACTCCTTTTCCTTCAAATTCCTTCACTCCCGGGATCTTCGCAGAAGCTCTTTTGCTTCCCGTTGCCAGGATCACACTGCGGGCTTCAAAATCGCCTTCCGTTGTTTTCACCTCAAAGGTATCAAAGCCTCCCATTCCCACGACCTGGGCATCCAGGGTCCTGACACCAAGTGCCCTGGCCTGTTCAAGTCCTCTTTCAAAAAGTTCTTTTCCGGAAAGAGGTCTCTCAAGTCCGTAATAATTCTCGATCTTCTCTGCTTTTTCCAGTGAACCGATTCCTGTATTGATGATCAGCGGGTCCATATTTCCTCTCGCTGCATAAAGAGCTGCGGAAATTCCTGCCGGGCCTGCTCCTACGATAATGATATTTTCCATTTCAGACACCTGCTTTCTTCTGCTTCTTTGAAATCTGTTTTATAATATACGCTCTGCATCGGTCTGTTTCTGTGATTAAGTCACTTTTGCTTTCTCACAGAACCTATTATACCACACCCTTCTGGAATTACACCCTTTTTATCATCTTTATCTTCCCTGTTTTTCCTGTTGCAAACGTTTTCCGAAATCTTGCACCCTGACTTCTTCTATGCTATTATTATAACAGTTTTGCTGATGCAGACCATTCAATTTTATTGTTTGTTTTTGAATATTTCAGATAGATCAGTTATGAAATAAGGGAGAGTTATTTATTATGAGAAGTTTTGAATATTTCACCCCCACACGGGTGGTTTTTGGAAAAGATACACATCTTAAAGTTGCCACACTTCTGAAAGAACAGCATTGTAAAAAAGTTCTGATCCACTACGGCGGACACAGTGCCATTAAATCCGGTCTTATTGATGAAATCAGATCCGTACTTGACGAGGCAGGAATTGCCTATGTAACTCTTGGAGGCGTCGTTCCAAATCCACGGCTTTCCAAGGTCCGGGAGGGAATTGAGCTCTGCCGCAGAGAAAATGTGGATTTTCTTCTTGCTGTAGGAGGCGGAAGTGTTATTGATTCCTGTAAAGCCATCGGTTACGGCCTTGCAAATCCGGAAACCGATGTATGGAACTTTTTCCTCCGCACCGAAACTCCAAAAGCCTGTCTTCCAGTTGGTGTGATCCTTACCATCGCAGCTTCCGGAAGTGAAATGAGCAATTCCTGCGTCATCACAAATGAAGACGGCTGGCTGAAACGCAGTACTGCCCGAAATGACCTGTGCAGACCACGTTTTGCCATTCTGAATCCACGGCTTACATACACCTTACCTCAGTACCAGACCGAAAGCGGCTGTGTGGATATCCTGATGCATACCATGGAACGGTATTTCGTAAATATCGAAACTATGGAAATTACAGACAGCATCAGCGAATCCCTGATGCAGACGGTAATCTACAATTCCCGTATCTTGCTGAAAGAGCCGGATAATTATACCGCCAGAGCAGAAATCATGTGGGCAGGAAGTCTCTCTCACAACGGTCTTACCGGCTGTGGAACCGGTGGCGGTGACTGGGCATGTCATCAGCTGGAACATGAACTTGGAGGGACCTACGATGTAGCTCACGGTGCCGGTCTGGCCGCATTGTGGGGAAGCTGGGCACGTTATGTCTATGACGCAAATCCGGAGCGTTTTGCCCAGTTTGCCACCAACGTATTCGAAATCCCATGTAGCATCGATTTCAACAAAACCGCGCTTGCCGGTATTGAAGCTATGGAAGATTATTTCCGCTCCATTCAGATGCCTACCAGCCTTCATGAGCTTGGTCTTGATCTTACAGAAAAAGATATCCACGATCTGGCATTTAAGTGCAGTTATGAAGATACCCGTACCATCGGTGTCTTCAAACAGTTAAATATGAAAGATATGGAAAAAATTTATCTGGCTGCCCGCTGAATGTGCCGCATATAATATTGCAGATGTTTTTTTGAAAATCGGATTTTTCAGAAAAACATCTGCTTTTTTCATTTTCCCCTTGCATTCTCTACATAAATGTGTTAAAGTAACAAAGTACTCGAAAGAGACATGCCCAGATAGCTCAGTTGGTAGAGCAGAGGACTGAAAATCCTCGTGTCGCTGGTTCGATTCCGGCTCTGGGCATTATTTTTTGCTCTGTTTACAGTTCCTGTTTCCTGTTAAACAGAGTTTTTCTTTTTATAAATAAAAAATACTGCATTCGACGTTTTCTGATAAAGCGGATATTTATATTCCGATTTATACGTAAAGTCTGATGCAGTATTTTTTGTTATACGTATTACATCACATATTGTAGTTGTAGATGATTTCCTGCATTTTTACTGAAGGAGATAAACTTCTGTATAAAATACGCCTTTCTCTTCTGCCTCTGAATGTGTGGCAACATAAACATCAATACAGTTGGTACGGATCGCGCCTCCGCAATCCTCCGCAACGTAAACCTGTCCATTGATCACTACCTTGGAACCATAAGGAATCTGGCTGGGATCTACTGCTATGGTATGATTGGTTGTTGCTGTTACGCCTGTAGATGTGATTCCGTTTGACCATGGGCCACAGCAGATACTGCATGGACAGTAATGGGTAATACGAAAAGTTCCCAGAGATTTCAATGTTGCATCAGAGGAAACAGATACCGGTGTTCCAATCTGCACTCCATTGGCAGATGTTCCGGAACCACCTGTAGATGTCACGCCATCTACGGCATCTGCAAAAATACCCTCTCCGGAGCTCTTGGTAAGGGAGCCGGCTTTTGTTTTCTTTTCCTGTTCTGCTTTGGCCATCTCAGTCTCCTGGTATCCTTCCAGACAACTGGTAGGAATATATCCCATCTGCTGTGCGCCACTGTCATCTGTGTAAACGATACGGCTCCAGATGTCATCTACTGTACCAGTCCTCTTCAGTTCATCATCCTGAAGAACTTCTCCTACTACTTCTCCGTCTTTTTTTCCCGGATAATCAAGAATATCGCTGTCTTTGGCTGCCGTGACTGTATCCGTAAATTTATTCACGGTTTCCGTATCACTGAGCACGCTATCCTGAACATAACCGATAATCTTGTCCTCTCCGTCTTTCTGAAATGTGACTTTACTCCATCCGTTGTCACATACGGCAACTCTCTCTAGTTTCGTTCCCAGAAGAACAGATCGAAGTTCTGTTCCGCTTTCTCCTGGATTGGACCGAATTGCAGTGTTCTTCGCAGTGACATAAAGAGTATCTGTCTTCGCCAGTGCATTTACTGTATTTCCTTCCCCATCATCAATCTGAAACTGTTGGGGTGATTTTTTCTCCTGTGTATATGTATTCAGTGTCGCTTCATATCCAAGTACCTCTGCAGATGCTGATACAGGGAACATCATGGAAGCACACAAAATAACTGCAAGAAGCCTTTTACGCATGAAATCTTGCCTCCTTTTTTCCGGCATTCTGCGGTTTGTCCCGACTATCATAGCATATCAGATCGTATTTTGCAATTTTGCAAGTCAGTCTTCAGAAAATTTTAACAAAAAGATCACATTTCTTAACTGGTCAAATCCCCATCTGACGGGTAAAATAAGCTTATGAATACAAAACGAAAGAATCATAAACTTACAAAAAAACAACGTCAGCGTCTCCGCATACGCCAGGTCCGCAGACAGAAAATCTTCCTGGGTTGCATCTTCCTGCTGATTCTCGGATGTATTTTTCTGCGCTTACCCAGATTTTCCGGAAAGCAGACAACTACGCACCAGATCAATGCATCCTGTGAAGCCTACCGGGATGAAGTTTCCACAGAAGCCGCCCAATATGGCATGTCTGACTATGTAGATCTGATCCTGGCAGTTATGATGCAGGAAAGCTCCGGTCAGGGAACCGATCCCATGCAGTCATCAGAAGGCGCTTATAACACGCAGTATCCTCAGCAGCCCAACGGAATCACAGATCCTTCCTACTCTATCTCCTGTGGAATTCAGGAGCTGAAATATGCCCTGGATAAATCCGGATGCACCGGACCTGCTGATCTGCCCCATATCCGCCTTGCCCTGCAGGCCTATAACTTTGGCACAGATTCCTATTTCTCTTATCTCGAAAAAAACGGAGAAACTTCCTGGACAACTGAAAGCGCCCAGGCATTCGCCCAGATGGCAAGTGGTGGCAGACAACGTGATGAAGATGATCCTCTTCACGATCCGGCAGGGCCATGGGATTACGGTGACCAGTATTATCCTGATCACGTACTTCGCTATTATCATACAAGCAGCGGATCTGAAACATCCTGATCTTGAAATGTCTTCTTTTTTTTAATTTTTCAAAAAAATCAAAAAAAAGATTTGACATACCATAAAAACTATGCTAATATATGTCTTGTCGATGAGGGAAACATCTCGTAAGATAAGACACATGCGATAGTGGCGTAGTTGGTAACGCGCGACCTTGCCAAGGTCGAGACCGCGGGTTCGAGCCCCGTCTATCGCTCTTCGGAACTCTGAATCATTCAGAGTTCTTTTTTTATGCCATAAAAAATACGATAGCTGAACCATGCAAAAAGATCCCGAATCGGAACTTCCTGAAAGGAATCCTGATCCGGGATCTTTTATATAAGGCAGACATTCTTATTCTGTCTTATTACATACTCATATATTTTAGTGATGGAAAAGTCTGATTCCTGTAAATGCCATTACCATTCCATACTTATTGCAGGTATCGATAACTGCATCATCGCGGACAGATCCGCCTGGCTCTGCAATATATTTCACGCCACTCTTATGTGCACGCTCAATATTATCACTGAACGGGAAGAATGCATCTGAACCAAGAGTCACATCTGTAAGGCCATCCAGCCATGCACGCTTCTCTTCTCTTGTAAACACTTCCGGTTTCTCGGTAAATGTTTTCTCCCATGCACCATCTGCAAGAACATCCATATACTCCTCACCAATGTAAACATCGATGGCATTGTCTCTCTCTGCACGTGTGATGGTATCTTTAAACGGAAGATTCAGCACCTTCGGGCACTGACGGAGATACCAGTTATCTGCCTTCTGACCTGCAAGACGTGTGCAGTGAACTCGTGACTGCTGACCTGCACCAACGCCGATCGCCTGTCCATCTTTTACAAAGCATACGGAATTGGACTGTGTGTATTTCAGAACGATCAGAGAAACTTTCAGATCTCTTTTGGCTTCCTCTGTAAGCTCTTTATTTTCTGTTACAATATTGGAGATCAGTTCATCATTGATTGCAAGCTCCTGGCGTCCCTGCTCAAAAGTAACACCAAATACCTGCTTGTGCTCCAGTGGCTCCGGAACATAATTTTCATCGATCTGGATTACATTGTAGTTGCCTTTTTTCTTCTGTTTCAGGATTTCCAGTGCTTCCTCTGTATATCCCGGTGCGATCACACCATCCGAAACCTCTCTTTTGATCAACATTGCGGTATCCTTGTCGCAGACATCAGAAAGAGAAATGAAATCACCGAAAGATGACATACGGTCTGCACCTCTTGCTCTTGCATACGCACATGCAAGCGGGGAAAAATCCTTCCAGTCCATATCATCTACCCAGTAGATCTTGGCCAGTGTCTCATTCAGCGGAAGTCCGATGGAAGCGCCTGCCGGAGATACATGTTTAAAAGAAGTTGCTGCCGGAAGTCCGGTTGCTTTCTTAAGGTCACGTACCAGCTGCCAGCCGTTAAACGCATCCAGGAAGTTAATATAGCCCGGTCTTCCGGAAAGTACCTGGATCGGAAGGTCACTTCCGTCTGCCATATAAATCTTGGATGGTTTCTGATTCGGGTTGCATCCGTATTTTAACTGTAATTCTTTCATGGAAAAATCCTCCGTTCTCTGCGATATTGATTATTTATTCTTGTTTACAATTCTGGATTCATATTTACCTGTTTCAATGTCAATGAAACGGACAAACAGGGAAACTTTATTGTCCTGATTCAGGCTCTCCCAGAGAAGGTTTGTAAAATCATCAATATCATCCGGAATCTCTACCGGCTTCGGCTCTCCCTCAAAACTTGGAAGCGGGTTTCCGTCACATTTATAAGTATGAATGAAGCGTCCCTGTCCTGCTGCCGCATTCTCATAAGCGAATGTATAACGGAGGCAGGAATCTGGATTTCCATTGTTACTCTTTAAGATAGACATTGCATAGCTGAATTTTCCGTTCTCCACATGAAGAACACCGGAAATACGAGGTGTATAATTCGGTGCATCCGGCTCAAATTCTCTGCTTCGGAGAGACTGCTCAAAAGTAAGCTGTCTGTCCATGCCCTCATAGATGGTATCTGTCTGATCACCGTTTGTTACGATCGTCTTGTTTCCAAGGACACGTACCGGTGCATAAATAATCAGGCTCGGGTCTGTAAGTTTGGACGGGTCAAATGCCTGTGTGCGGATTCCCTCACCATCCTCAACAAAAATACGGTTTCTGCTGTTCTCACTTCTTCCCATGATAAAATATGCGGTAACAGCGTGCTTTCCGTCAGCGGAACGTCCGATCACAATTCCTCTTCCTGGGTAGGAATTCTCTTTCAGTTCTTTTTCAAGTGAAAATGTAGTCATTTTTCACAGTCCTCCTTGTCTAATGTAAGGCCCGGGGATCATTCCAGGTATTAACAGGTAACAAAAAACCGCCTGGACACCCCTTTATCAGGCTGCCCAGGCGGTCGGCTTCTCATTTCACTGCACTCCCTGTAGGTAATCCTACTTTCCGCCAGTCATGCAGCTTCTGTTGTTATACTACAATACTTCTTCTGAATTTTCAAGTCCCTATTTTCTGAAATATTCTTTACTCGTCTACGCTGTAGTTTGGAGCCTCTTTTGTGATATGGATGTCATGTGGATGTGACTCCTTGAGAGATGCAGCGGAGATCTTAATGAATCTGCCTGTTGTTTTCAGCTTCTCAATGTTCTCTGCTCCGCAGTAACCCATACCGGATCTTAAACCGCCAATTAACTGGAATACGGTATCCTCAACGTGTCCTTTGTATGCAACACGTCCTTCAACACCTTCCGGAACAAGCTTCTTGGCGTTCTCCTGGAAGTAACGATCCTTGCTGCCGTTCTCCATAGCTGCAATAGATCCCATTCCACGGTATACTTTATATTTTCTTCCCTGATAGAGCTCGAATGTTCCCGGGCTCTCATCGCATCCAGCAAACATGCTGCCCATCATGCAGACATTGGCGCCTGCCGCGATAGCCTTGGTGATGTCTCCGGAATACTTGATTCCACCATCTGCGATGATCGGGATTCCGTAGCTGTTGGCTACTTCATAGCAATCCATAACAGCAGTAACCTGCGGTACACCGATACCTGCAACAACACGTGTGGTACAGATAGATCCAGGTCCGATACCAACTTTAACTGCATCTACACCAGCTTCGATCAGTGCCTTGGTAGCTGCTCCTGTTGCAACGTTACCTGCGATAACCTGAAGTTCCGGATATGCAGCCTTGATCTCGCGGACTGCTTTTAAGATATTCTCAGAATGACCATGTGCGGAATCAATTACGATTACATCCACATTCGCTTTCACAAGTGCATCTACACGTGCAAGTACATTGGCTGTGATACCAACTGCCGCACCACAGAGAAGACGTCCCTGTGCATCCTTGGCTGCAAGCGGATATTTGATCTGTTTCTCGATATCCTTGATGGTAATGAGTCCTTTTAAATTAAAGTCGTCATCTACAATGGGTAATTTCTCCTTACGGGATTTCGCAAGGATCTTCTTGGCATCCTCAAGTGTGATTCCTTCCTTGGCTGTGATCAGTCCTTCAGAAGTCATGCACTCCTTGATCTTTCTGCTGAAATCTGTCTCAAATTTAAGATCACGGTTTGTGATAATACCTACAAGCTTTCTGCCTTCTGTGATCGGAACACCGGAAATACGGTATTTCGCCATCAGATCATTGGCATCTTTCAGTGTATGCTCCGGTGAAAGATAAAATGGATCTGTAATAACACCGTTCTCAGAACGTTTAACCTTATCAACCTCTTCTGCCTGTGCTTCGATGGACATATTCTTATGGATGATACCGATACCACCCTGTCTGGCCATGGCAATTGCCATTCTGTGCTCTGTAACTGTGTCCATTCCCGCACTCATCATGGGGATATTCAGCTTTACTTTCTTGGTTAAATACGTTGAAACATCTACCTGATTCGGAATCACTTTAGAATAAGCCGGAACCAGAAGGACGTCATCAAACGTAATGCCTTCACCAATAATAGTACCCATTGCATTTCCTCCCTTGTGTAAGATATTTTAAATTTGTGAACTAGTGTAACAAAAAACAAGATTCATGTCAATCCAAAAAAACTTTACTTGGTGCAGAATTTTTCATGGTGTTTGCAAGTGCGTCATCCAGTTCCAGGATCACTTTGCAGGTTTCTCCACTGTCTCTTATGATCATTGCATAGCGTTTATGATCCTCAATTCCTGATGAAAAATCATACTCTTTCATCTTCTGATTGCCATTATAATAGTCCATTCTGTGGGACTTTAATGGTGCCACAAGGTCTGCCTCCGCAAGCTGGAGCGATTTCACTCTTTTCCTTTTTGATTTTGACATGATCATATCAATGTCCAGTTCTCCGTTAACAAACAGATACTCGTACTCCAGATCTGTCTTCGGTATTACAAAATAACATGCAATACCAAGTGCAATAGCCGGTACCAGCAAAAGTACATTCAGCACAAGGCCTCCCAGGACCATGATCACCGTCAGCACTATCAGACCGTATTTCACAACCAGATCTTTCGCTGTCTGCTTCTTTTTTACCAGAAGCTCTGAATATAAGTCACTCATTTGTTTCTTCCTTTCGTAATTTACTGACTTTTTGATTATAACACAAAAAGAGAGCCGCGTCTATGACGCAGGCCCTCTCATTTTGTGAATTAATTATTTCACCTGCTAAGCTGATAATTACATCATTCCCATTCCCGGGTTTGCAGCCGGAGCCGGAGTATCTTCTTTGATTGTGGAAACTACAGCCTCTGTTGTAAGGAGTGTAGATGCAACACTTGTAGCATTCTGAAGAGCACTTCTTGTAACCTTAGCCGGATCAAGGATTCCGTTCTCAACCATGTTTACGTATTTCTCATTGAGAGCATCGAAGCCTGTACCGATCTCAGACTCTCTTACTTTGTTGATAATAACAGCGCCTTCCAGTCCTGCGTTTGCAGCGATGTGGAACAGCGGAGCCTCAAGAGCTTTCAGGATCACATAAGCACCTGTCTTCTCATCTCCTTCAAGTGTTGTTGCAAGTTTTGCAACCTCTTTGGAAGCATGGATGTAAGCAGATCCGCCACCTGCGATGATACCTTCCTCAACAGCTGCTCTTGTTGCTGCAAGAGCATCCTCAAGACGAAGTTTTGCTTCTTTCATCTCTGTCTCAGTAGCAGCACCTACACGGATAACAGCTACGCCGCCAGCCAGTTTTGCAAGTCTCTCCTGAAGTTTCTCTTTATCGAACTCGGATTTTGTCTCCTCGATCTGAGCACGGATCTGTGCAACACGTTTTGCAATGGCATCTTTGTCACCGAGACCATCAACGATAACTGTGTTCTCTTTTGCAACTTTAACAGATTTTGCACGTCCAAGCTGCTCCATCTTAGCTTCTTTCAGGTCAAGACCAAGCTCATCGGAGATCACCTGTCCGCCTGTCAGGATCGCGATATCCTGAAGCATCTCTTTTCTTCTGTCACCATAGCCAGGAGCTTTTACAGCTACTACCTGGAAGGTTCCTCTCAGTTTGTTGACGATCAGAGTTGTAAGGGCCTCACCCTCAACATCCTCAGCGATGATGAGAAGTTTCGCACCGGCCTGAACAACCTGCTCAAGAAGTGGAAGGATCTCCTGGATATTGCTGATCTTCTTGTCTGTGATCAGGATGTACGGATCATCAAGAGTTGCCTCCATTTTCTCCATATCTGTGGACATGTATGCGGAAATATATCCACGGTCAAACTGCATACCTTCTACAAGGTCAAGCTCTGTATGCATGGTCTTGGACTCCTCAACAGTGATAACACCGTCTTTGGAAACTTTCTCCATAGCATCAGCAACAAGCTGTCCAACCTGCTCATCACTTGCAGAGATTGCTGCTACGTTAGCGATCTGCTCTTTGCCGTTGATTGCCTGGCTCATGTTCTTGATCGCTTCTACTGCAACATCTGTTGCTTTTTTCATACCTTTTCTGAGGATGATCGGGTTGGCACCTGCTGCCAGGTTCTTCATTCCCTCATGAACCATTGCCTGAGCAAGTACAGTCGCTGTTGTAGTACCATCACCTGCTACATCGTTTGTCTTGGATGCAACTTCCTTGATGATCTGAGCACCCATGTTCTCGAATCCGTCCTCAAGCTCGATCTCTTTTGCGATGGAAACACCATCGTTTGTGATAAGCGGAGCACCGAAAGATTTGTCAAGTACTACGTTTCTTCCTTTCGGTCCAAGTGTTACTCTTACTGTATCTGCAAGTTTATTTACACCAGCTTCAAGTGCTGCTCTTGCTTCTGCGCCATATTTAATTTCTTTTGCCATGATAAAATGACCTCCTATTTATATTGATATACGATAAGATGTTTATATTATTTAATAACTGCCAGGATATCTTCCTGTTTTACAATGATGTAATCCGTACCATCCATCTTAACTTCTGTTCCTGCATATTTGGAGTAAATAACAGTGTTTCCGACTTCTACTTCCATCTTTACTTCTTTGCCATTTACAACTCCGCCAGGACCAACTGCGATAACTTCTGCCTGCTGTGGTTTCTCCTGTGCCTGTCCCGGAAGTACGATTCCGGATGCTGTTGTCTCTTCTGCCTCAACCTGTTTTAATACTACTCTGTCGCCTAAAGGTACTAACTTCATGATCTATGTTCCTCCTTATCAGTTCCATTTTCGTTTGCTAGCACTCACTTTCTACGAGTGCTAATCACTATGGCTATATTAGTGAATTTCACGTTTTTTCGCAACTCTTTTAAGATATACTATTTCTAGTTTATTCTCGTTATATCTCTTTAATACTCTTATTTTCTCTTATTTTCTTAATTTCATTATTTATTTTGATTTTTTCTAAAAAGATACACTTTCCTTTTATGCGATCCTGCAAAAGAATTTCAGTAAAAAAGAGACTGCCCACAATAACGGGTAGTCTCTTTCGTCACGTTCTTTATCTTATATTATCAGTCGGCAGATAATGCAGATCGCATTATGCCTTTTTGTTTCTCTGTGCCTTGATCTCCTCAAGCTCGTCGAAGATTACTTCATTAAGAACCTTAATGTAAGTTCCCTTCATACCGGAAGAACGGGACTCGATCACACCTGCACTCTCAAATTTACGCAGTGCATTTACGATCACAGATCTGGTGATACCTACGCGGTCAGCAATCTTGCTGGCAACAAGGATGCCTTCGTCTCCATCCAGTTCATCAAAGATATGGATGATCGCCTCAAGCTCTGAGAAGGACAGGGTACTGAACGCAGATTTCACGATCTGCTGCTTTCTGTCTTCCTCCGCATTCTCATCATGAACCGCACGCATCATTTCCAGACCTACAACAGTTGTACCGTACTCACTGACAATAATATCTTCAATATCATACGGATGATCGTTACGATACATAAATAATGTTCCCAGTCTCTCACCTGCAATATCGATAGGGTTTACGATTCCCTGATAATTCCCTGGTACATGCTCAAAGCCAAGTGTCTGGAGATTGACATTCTCCTTGGTAGAAAGAACGCCAAGAAATCTCTCGTTCAATAACGGATCAATATGTCCGCCGATCTTATCATCGATCAGCTCTGTGATCTCATCTACGCCCGGACAGATACTGACTCCCAGAACCTTACCTTTCTTACTGAGTACCAGGATGTTGGAACTTAAGGTTTCCATGAGCACCTGGCAAATGTCGTTAAACACTACCTTGCTTGAGCTGCTGTTATGCAGAAGCTTATTGATTTTTCTAGTTTTATCTAGCAACTGAACGCTCATTTTTTCCTCCTTTCACTTTCGTACCTTGAAAGAAATCGTTTTTCTAGTCTAATATTACACGTTATTCTGGAAATTTACAAGACATTTTTATATTTTTTTTATTTTTAACGGGATTTTCTGAAAATTGGTAGAAAAGCATTTATTCCATCAATCTTCATCTTTTGGTTTCTGTTCCACATATCCGCAGGTTTCCTGGCTGCAAACCAGCTTATTTCCCTTTTCGAGCATATAATTGCCACATTTCGGACATTTCTTTGCGGATGGTTTCTGCCAGGACATAAAATCACATTCCGGATTATTCTCACATCCGTAATATTTTCTGCCCTTTTTCGTTTTTTTCATGACAATTTCACCGCCACATTTCGGACATGCAACACCAATCTTTTCATAATATGGTTTCGTATTACGACAGTCCGGGAATCCCGGGCATGCAAGAAATCTTCCGTGTGGACCATACTTAATTACCATGTTACGGCCACAGTTGTCGCAGACTACATCTGTAACCTCATCCTGGATATCAACTTTCTCCAGTTCTTTCTCCGCCTCATCCACATCATGTTTCAGATCCGGATAGAAATTACGTACAACAGTCTTCCACTGCACAGTGCCTGCCTCCACGCAGTCCAGAAGTCCCTCCATGGTAGCTGTAAAGTTTACATCCACAATACTCGGGAATGCCTGTTTCATAATATTGTTAACAACTTCACCAAGCTCTGTAACGTAAAGATTTTTCTGTTCCTTTGATACGTAGCGTCGGCTGATGATCGTTGTGATCGTCGGCGCATAGGTACTCGGGCGTCCAATTCCCAGTTCTTCCATGGTTTTTACAAGTGATGCCTCTGTATAATGTGCCGGTGGCTGTGTAAAATGCTGTTCCGGTTTCAGTTCTTTCAGTTTCAGCTCCATGCCTTTTTCCAGGCTCTGACTTAAAATATTGCCTTTTTTGTCATCGCCCTCTTCTGTATACACAGACATAAAACCATCAAACGCAACCTTGGATGCCGCAACCGTAAATACATACTCGCCGGCTCCGATCTTGACAGATGTAGTCTCATAACGTGCCGGTGCCATTCTGCTGGCCGCAAAGCGTCTCCAGATCAGCTGATACAGACGAAACTGATCTCTGGTGAGAGATTCTTTCACAAGAACCGGTGTCCTTGTAATGTCTGTAGGGCGGATTGCCTCATGGGCATCCTGGATCTTCTGTCCGTTTTTGACTGTCTTTTCTGTCTGAGAAACATAATTCTGTCCGTACTGTTCAGAAATGTAGGTTCTTGCTGCTGCATCTGCTTCCTCGGAAATTCGGGTGGAATCTGTACGCAGATAAGAGATCAGACCTACTGTGCCGCTTCCCTTGACATCAACACCCTCATATAACTGCTGTGCCAGACGCATGGTTTTCTGTGTGGAAAAATTCAGAGTCTTGGCCGCTTCCTGCTGCAGTGTACTGGTTGTAAACGGGAGCGGAGCATTTTTGATCCTTTCGCCTTTTTTTACTTCTGTGATCTCATATTTACAGTTTTCCAGATTTTTCAGGATTTCATCCATTTCCTGGCGGTTTTTGATCGGAAGTTTTTTATCAGTTCCATAGAACTTGGCCGTTAACGGCTTCTTTTCACCTTTTACCTGAAATTCACCTTCCAGGCTCCAGTACTCTTCCGGAATGAATGCGTTGATCTCATCTTCTCGGTCACAGATGATACGCAGTGCTACAGACTGCACACGGCCTGCACTTAATCCTCTTTTTACTTTGGCCCAGAGAAGTGGGCTGATGGTATAACCTACCATACGGTCCAGCATACGTCTGGCCTGCTGTGCGTCCACAAGATTCATATCCAGCTCTCTGGCCTGTTTGATGGACGCCTTGACTGCTGTTTTTGTTACTTCATTAAATGTAATTCTGTGCATCTTTGAAGTATCTGTTTTCAGTGCCTGCATCAGATGCCAGGAGATTGCCTCTCCTTCACGGTCAGGGTCCGTTGCGAGATAGATCTTATCTGCTTTTTTTGCTTCTTTACGGAGTTTTGCAAGAAGCTCTCCCTTTCCTCTTATCGTAATATACTTGGGTTCAAAATCATTGTCTACATCAATACCAAACTGGCTCTTTGGAAAATCCCTTACGTGGCCATTGGATGCCTCTACTGTATAATTTGCCCCCAGAAACTTTTTTACTGTTTTCATTTTAGCAGGTGACTCTACTATCACCAGATTTTTGGCCATTTTACCTCTCCTAATCTTATTCTGCCTTCTGTCCGGTGTAAAAAATCTCACTGCTGCCGGCAAAAAGGCGGTTATTCAAGTCTGATATAATTCTGTCTTCCGGTTTCCTTCACCAATCCCATCAGCATGAGCTGTCCCAGGATACCGGCTGTTTTTCCCGGTGAAAAACCGGTTTTTCTGATAATCTGATCCAGATTTTTTGGTCGTAAATCGAGACAACTATACACCAAATCCAAATCCGTTGCAAGTCCTATCTTGGTTTTCCCCGACAAATTTGTCATTTTTTTCACAGACAGTCCCCACTCATCCAGAAGTATTTCCGGAGAGTAGGCGATTCCCGCTCCATCATAAATCAGCTTATGACATCCACGGCTCAACGCATCATTTACTGCTCCCGGAATGGCATAGACCATTTTCCCCTGTTCCAGAGCACAGGACGCAGTGATCAGTGATCCGCTCTTTTCTTTTGCTTCCACTACAAGCACCAGGTCTGCAAGTCCGCTGATGATCCGGTTCCTTGCCGGAAAATGATAAGCCCTGCCTCTGGTCCCAGGTTCATACTCACTGATGATCCCTCCGTTTTTCTGCGGAATCCTCCGATAAATCCCACGGCTGGATGAAGGATAGCAGATATCCACACCATTTCCAAGTACCGCAAATGTAGGCGTTCCTCCTTCCAGTGCACCTTTATGGCCCTCCGCATCGATTCCTGCTGCCATACCGCTGATCACCTGTACCCCGTGCTCGCTCAAAAATTTCCCGTACCGAAATGCCTGTATCCTTCCATAGGCACTGCATAATCTGGCCCCAACGATCGCTGCTGTCGGTTTATTATCTTCCGGAAATCTTCCAATATAATATAACTGTTTTGGCATACCGGAAAGTTCCCGAAGCCTTGCCGGATAAATGCTGCTGTTTTTTTCCACATAATGGATCTCTGTTTTCTGTATTTCTTCCATTATAAAGTACCTTCCTTTCTGCTGTTTTATGACCAGTATTTTTTATCATAAGCCCGATAGGCAAGAGCCTCCCCGATATGCTCCGGCAGGATCTTTTCTGCTTCTTCCATATCCGCAATAGTCCTGGCTACTTTTAAGATCTTATGATAAGCTCTTGTACTGAACCGAAACTGTTCATATGCCTGTTCCAGCAGTCTGTCCGCTTCTGCTGTCATAACACAGTATTTTTCCAGATTTCTTCCGTCAAGCTCTCCGTTAAAACAAAATTTCTCTTTTTGGTAACGTTTTCTCTGAATCTCCTGGACAGTTTTTACTCTTTCCCGTATTTTTGCGGAAGGCTCTCCTGGTGTCCGTTTCTTCATCTTCGAAAAACTCACCGACGGAACTTCTGTGCAGATATCTATGCGTTCCAGAAGTGGCTGGCTGATTTTCCCCAGATAATGCGTGATCTCTCCCGGAGTACAGCGGCATCGGTTCATATCCGGATAAAATCCGCAGGGGCAGGGATTCATTGCTGCTGCCAGCATAAAACTCGCAGGAAACGTATAGGTTCCTGCCGCTCTGGACAGATGGATTTCCTTATCTTCCAGGGGCTGACGCAGGATCTCCAGGCTCTTTCTTGAAAATTCCGGCATCTCATCCAGAAAGAGAACGCCTCTGTGTGCGAGGGTAATTTCTCCCGGTCCCGGAACCCTTCCGCCTCCTGCCAGTGCCTGTGGGGAACTGGTATGATGAGGGCTGCGAAAAGGCCTCTCCCTGATCAGAGGGTCACTTTCTGTAAGAAGTCCTGCCACACTGTACACTTTCGTGATCTCCAGGCTCTCTTCAAAAGTCAGTCTGGGCATGATCGTCGGCAGGCGTCTTGCCAGCATGGTTTTTCCGGAACCTGGAGGACCGATCAGCAAAATATTATGAAAACCGCTTACAGCGATCTCTGCTGCCCGCCTTGCTCCTTCCTGTCCGCATACATCCGCAAAATCAATCCTGTTTTCCGTTGGATCGTCTTGTATATCCATCTCTTTCTCTTCTGTGTATAGATATGCTTCCGGCTCTTTCAGACAGCGGATCATATCTCCCAGCGTTTTTACCCCAAACACCTGCATATCCCGTACCAGTTTTCCTTCCCGGATATTTTCTTCCGGAATAATGCAAAATCGTAACCCCAGTTCTCTTGCACGGATCACACGAGGCAGGATTCCGGAAACACCATGGATTTCTCCATTCAGGCTGATCTCTCCTACAACCAGAACTCTGCTCAGTAATTCCGGTTTCAGGATCCCGGCAGCCGCAAGCACTGCCGCAGCTACCGGAAGATCAAACCCGGCCCCTTCTTTCTTCATATCTGCCGGGGCAAAATTTACTGTTACCCGCTTTGGAGGCAGGCTAAGCCGGTTGTTTTTAAATGCAGTCCGAACTCTCTCCTGTGCCTCCCTTACCTGTGCAGACGGAAAACCAACCATGGTAAAAGAAGGCAAACCATCACTGACATCTGCCTCAACCTGGATTTCCCGCACTTCCATGCCAAAAATCGCCGCTGATAATACACTTGCGAACAAATTCGTCCTTTCTGCGAGAAAAATCCGAACCCGATCTTCAGATCTCTCGTCTTTTCAATTATTAATGGGAAAATTTCAGATAGACATTTTCTGAATAAAAGAAGATAATAAATTTAGTATAGTCCATTTTGCTCTCTTTTGCAAGAGTGCAATTCGTTCTGTTTTATACTTCCTATAGAAAGAAGAGGTGAGCACAATGAAATTTCAGCGTATTCAGGATTTACGTACAGACGCAGATCTCTCTCAGAGAGAATTAAGTGAAATCCTTCACATCAGTCAGCGTTCTTATTCCCATTATGAAACGGGATCCCGTAATATTCCTATCGAAATGCTTATCCGGCTGGCAAATTATTACGACACCAGTATCGACTATCTCGTCGGCCGTACGGACCGAAAAAAAATGATCAAATAAAGAAATCCCCGGAACTTGAAACAGTTCGGGAAATTCCTTTATCAGGATTCCCTTACTGTTACAGATCCGGGGATTCTTTATTTATTCAGTATAATATGTTTCTTCTTCGCCATAAGGGATTCCATATATACCTGTGTCATCCTGGGACGAAGTATCTTCACTTTCACTGTAATATGCATTCGCATCAGAAGCATTTTCAGCATCAGTACTGTTTACTTCTGTGGATGATCCGGAAGATGTCTCTGCATCTGATGTATCAGAAGCCGCTTCCGTTCCGGCATTTTCCTGTTCTGTCGATCCGGCATCTTCTGCCGGCGCCTCCCTTGTCATGATCGATTCTGTCTTCGGATAAGTCAGTGAACCATCTGCCCTTTTATAAGTTTTAACTTTTACATAAAATTCTCCACTCTTATCAAAAACAAATTCTCCCTTTGCTTTGTTTCCATCGGAATCTTTCAGATAAAACTGTGTGGCATTTCCGGCCACTTCAGCAGTTACATCCGCTTCCACACTCAGCGAATGATTTTTTCCATTGATCCTTTTATACGTAAAAGAAACAGATTTCAGGCTGATATCATAAATATCGATCGTTGTCAGTCCATCTTCACTATACCAGGTTCCCTGATAATTCTCCGGTTCAAAAGCCGGAAGAATGGTTGGTACCGGTGTCAGCGACGGTGTCGGCGTAGCTGTGGGGACCGGCGTGGCTGTTGCTGCCGGTGTCGCTGTTATTTCCGGAATACTGTCCAATGCTGCCAGTGCTGCTTCTTTTCGCTGTTCTTTTTCAATTTTATTCTTGTGGGAGACAAACAGCATACCCCCGAATCCTGCCAGGATAAACAGAATGATCAGCAGGATCAGAGCTGTTTTCAGCCGCTTTTTTCTTCTTTTGTTTTTTCTCATCTGCATCACCTCTGTTTACTATAACATATCAGAAATCCTCTGCGTATTTCCCGTTTCTGTTTATTTCTTTTCTTTGATAATACCTTTTCTGTAAGCTTCCAGAAGCTGGATCAGCTCACTGATCCTCTCCTTCAGAGCAGCTCCTGTATCCGTATCTCCTACCAGTGTACGTTTGTTATTGTAATGAACTGCCACCCGGTTGGAAACAATATCCTGTTCCTTGGCTACTGCCTCTTCTGCGGAAGTAAAAGGCTCATGAGCAGACAGGATCAGTCCATAGGAGTTATAGACCAGTGTATAACCGGCAATTCCCGTAACTTTCTGATATGGTCTGGAAAAACCGCCGTCAATGACAAGAACTTTTCCATTGCATTTTACAGGGCTCTCTCCTTCGCTCTGGTGAACCGGCACATGGCCGTTGATGATATGGCCTTTTTCCGGATCCAGCCCGAATTCACGGAGCAGATTGTCTACAACTTCCTCGTTTTCCAGAAGATGATAGTAAGCATTTTTTGTTTCTTTATGCGTTTCCTTATCTTTAATAAAATAACGCTCAAAAGTGGTCATCTTGTCTTTCCCAAATAAAGGAGAATTTGGGGCGGCCCAGATATACCACATGATGTCCCTGCCTTTACGCTTTTCATCCTCATTTACTGAGAAAAATGCCCGGCGAACATAAGTCTCCAGCACATCGTAAAGTTCTTTTCCCCTGTAGGTTTTTCCATAGATCTGGACTTCTTTCAGACTTCCATCTTCATTGAGCGGAATGCTTCCATGGAACAGAAGATTTCCGTTATAGGTTTTGTAAAGGCCTCCTTTGTCCAGGAGAAGCCGGACATGATTCTGCAGTTTCTCACAGTTACGGAAAGCGGAATCCAGACGATCCATCACATCTTTTTCTTCTGTGGTAAGTTCATATGGTTTTTTCCAGTCAATGGTAGGAAAATATGTATCCGTCAGCGGATATTCTTTTCCGTCCGGAAGTGTGATCGTTCCCTTTTTCGGATCGATCTTATGAAGCAGGCAACGGCTTTCCATATGGAACTCTTTGTGCCGGCGGATCAGCTGGCCTTCCAGTTTAAACTGGATGATGGCGATGGCCTTATGCATCTTCCGTCCAAGCTCTTCTTCCAGAATACTGTAGTTATTGGCATCTCCCTTCATCTCAAAAACAGTGCAGGGATCATCTTTATAAGCTTCCATTGCAAAGGTTGCCAGCGGCATGAGATTGATTCCATATCCATCCTCCAGGATATCCATATTTCGGTAGCGGATACTGTTTCGGATCACCGTTGCAATGCAGGCTTTCTGGCCTGTGGCAGCTCCCATCCAGACCACATCATGATTTCCCCACTGGATATCAAGAGAGTGGTATTTCATCAGACGATCCATGATAAAATGCGGGCCCGGACCTCGATCATAAATATCTCCCAGCACATGAAGATGATCCACGACCAGACGCTGGATCAGTTCTGCCAGGGCAATGATAAAATTCTCTGCCCTGCCGATCTCAATGATGGTGTTGACAATGGCATCGTAATATGCCTCTTTGTCCAGGACTTCCGCCTTCTCCGTGATCAGCTCCTCGATCACATAGGCATAGTCTGCCGGGAGAGCTTTACGGACTTTGGAACGGGTATATTTGGACGCCGTTGTCTTGCACACTTCGATCAGGCGATAAAGCGTGATCTTGTACCAGTTCTCCATGTCTTCTTCATGCTTCTTTACGACTTCCATCTTTTCTTTCGGATAATAGATCAGTGTGGCAAGAGAACGTTTATCACTGTTACTTAAGGTATGTCCGAACACGTCATCGATCTTTTTCCGCACAGCACCGGAACCATTTCGAAGAACATGTGAAAACGCATCATACTCTCCATGGATGTCCGACATGAAATGCTCGGTACCTTTCGGAAGGTTTAATATAGACTGCAGATTGATGATCTCTGTTGAGGCCTTTGCTATGGTAGGATACAGCTCTGCAAGTCGCTGCAGGTATCTTAATTCTTCTTTTTTCATATTATCTTGATATCCTCCTGGGAGTTCTCGCTGCCATATCTTCCATTAAGAGAAATGGCAGCATTTTTATTTATTGTAAGCCCTTCCGGCATCATATATCAACCCGTAAAATCAAACAGTGACATCTGATTGGACTGTGGGATATCTCCGAACAGATCCAGGTCATCCATCAGATCGATAACGGTCTTGCTGACTTTGGTGCGGTCGCGGAAATCATCCTTGGAAAGGAATTTTCCCTTCGCGGCTGCATCTACCACAGCCTCTGCCGCCTTATCTCCAAGCCCTTCTATGGTATCCAGCGCAGGCATCAGTTTATCTCCGATGATCTGGAACCGATGGGCCTTTGCCTTATAAAGATCAATGGGCACAAAATCAAAGCCTCTGGCGTACATCTCCTGTACGATCCTCATATCCTTCAGTGTATCCTGCTCCTTCTTTGATGCCTCATCGCCTTTTTTGCGGATCTCCGCCATATAATATTCCAGGCGTTCTTTTCCCATACACATCAGTTCATAGGAAAAAGATGTGGCACGGATGCTGAAAAATGCCGCATAATAAGCCAGCGGATGAAACACTTTATACCAGGCGATACGGTAAGCCATCATAACGTAAGCAGCCGCATGGGCCTTCGGGAACATGTACTTGATCAGCTTGCAGGACCAGATATACCAGTCCGGAACATCATGGTCTTTCATGGTCTGGATCCATTCGTCACGGAGACCTTTTCCTTTACGGACACTCTCCATGATGGTAAATGCCAGGCCGCTTTCCACCCCTTTTCCAATAAGGTAGATCATAATATCATCTCGCGTACAGATCGCAGTGGAAATGGTAGCTGTTCCATTCTGGATCAGTACCTGGGCATTTCCAAGCCATACGTCCGTACCATGAGAAAGTCCCGCAATACGTACCAGGTCGGAAAAATATTTCGGCTTGGTATCAATTAACATCTGCATGGCAAAATCCGTACCAAACTCCGGGATTCCAAGACATCCCAGTTTACAGCCGCCGATATCCTCCGGACTGATCCCAAGTGCCTGGGTTCCCGCAAACAGGGACATGACATCCTTCTGATCCAGCGGAACCGTTCTCGCACTGATGCCGGTAAGATCCTCCAGCATACGGATCATGGTCGGATCATCGTGTCCCAGTATATCAAGCTTTAGAAGGTTTCCATCAATGGAATGGTAATCAAAATGTGTAGTGATGATATCGCTGTTTACATCATTGGCCGGATGCTGCACAGGCGTAAATTTCTCAATTTCCTCACCCATGGGCAGTACAATGATACCTCCCGGATGCTGTCCGGTCGTACGGCGGACACCGGTACAGCCCTGTACAATACGGTTGATCTCACAGTAACGCTTGTGCTGTCCCCGCTCTTCATAATAATTTTTCACATAACCAAATGCAGTTTTTTCCGCAAGAGTACCAATGGTTCCTGCCTTAAATGTCTGGCCCTTTCCGAAGATAACCTCCGTGTACCGGTGGGCATTGGCCTGATATTCTCCGGAAAAGTTCAGGTCGATATCCGGCTCCTTGTCACCTTTAAATCCGAGGAATGTCTCAAACGGGATGTCAAACCCCTCTTTGTTCATCTTGGTACCACACTTCGGACAGATCTTATCCGGCATGTCACACCCTGCCATACCTGCGTATTTTTTTACCTCCGGGGAATCAAAATCACTGTATTTACAGTCCGGATTCGGGCAGAGATAATGCGGCGGCAGAGGATTTACCTCCGTGATACCGGACATGGTCGCTGCCAGGGAAGAACCTACGGAACCTCGGGAGCCAACCAGATAACCGTCCTCATTGGATTTCCATACCAGTTTCTGTGCAATGATATACATTACCGCATAACCATTGGAAATAATGGAGTTCAGCTCCCGGTCCAGACGATCCTCCACGATCTTCGGAAGCGGATCTCCGTACATTTCGTGGGCTTTTGTAAAACAGATATTCTTAAGATCCTGCTCTGAGTTCTCAATGACCGGCGGAAATTTGTCCGGATGGATCGGCGAGATCTTCTCGATCATATCTGCGATCTTGTTGGTATTGGTAATGACCACTTCTTCTGCTTTTTCACTTCCCAGATAGGAAAATTCCTCCAGCATTTCCTCCGTTGTACGAAGGTAAAGCGGTGCCTGGTTATCCGCGTCGGAAAATCCGTTTCCTGCCATGATGATCCGACGGTAAACCTCATCCTGCGGGTCCATAAAATGCACGTCACAGGTGGCAACTACCGGCTTTTTGAACTGTTCTCCAAGTTTTACGATCTTCCGGTTTATCTCTTTTAAGTCTTCCTCGGAATTGATCATATCGTGCTTCTCATCTGCAAGCATAAACGCATTGTTCCCAAGAGGCTGAATCTCCAGGTAGTCATAGAAGTTCACCAGTCTGGCAATCTCCTGATCCGGTGCATTACGAAGAAGTGCCTGATAAAGTTCTCCTGCCTCGCAGGCACTTCCCACCAGAAGACCATCCCTGTATTTTTCCAGTACGCTTTTTGGGACTCTGGGGCGTCTGTGATAGTACTTTAAATGGGACTGGCTTACCAGTTTGTACAGATTGATCCTTCCTGTTTCATTCCTCGCAAAAACAATGGCGTGATACGTGGGCAGTTTTCGGATCGTATCCGGCGAAACCGCTCCCTGGCTGTTCATCTCATCCACATCAAAAATATCTCTTTCTTCCAGCATCTTTACAAACCGCACAAAGATCTCCGCGGTACACGCTGCATCATCCACAGCCCTGTGATGATGATCCAGAGAAACACCTACTGCTTTGGCTACCGTATCCAGCTTAAAACGGTTCAGGGCAGGAAGAAGGAATCTGGCCATACCCACCGTATCCACATAGGTAAAATCATCCGGGATTCCCTGGCGTTTGCAGTTTTCGATGATAAAGCTCATATCAAAGTCCGCATTATGGGCCACCATCACGCAGCCCTCACAGAATTCCAAGAATTTCGGCAACACATCCTCTATGGTGGGCGCATCCAGAACCATGGAATCATTGATACTTGTCAGCTGTTCAATGCGGAACGGAATGGGCACTTCCGGATTTACAAACGTGGAAAAACGATCCGTGATCTGGCCTTTCTCCACTTTTACCGCGCCAATCTCAATGATCTTACAGGTCAGTGCTGAGAATCCCGTTGTCTCAATATCAAAAACAACAAAGTCACCATCCAGCCGCTGTCCTCTGGAATTGGTGACCATGCCTTTCAGGTCATCCACCAGATATGCTTCCATTCCATAGAGCACCTTGAAATCAGACTCCTTGGGAACGCAGCCTCCCCAGGCATCAAAGCAGTGGTTCGCCTCAGGGAAAGACTGCACCACACCATGATCGGTAATCGCGATGGCCTTATGTCCCCACTCATAGGCACGTTTTACCAGCGCCTTGGCATCAGTGACACCGTCCATATCACTCATCTTGGTGTGGCAGTGAAGCTCTACCCTTTTCTGAGGACTGGTATCCATTCTCGCACTGGTAAAATTGGCAATTTTCTTAATGCCTGTAATATTTCCGATGGTCAGCTCACTGTCAAAACGATCAATGGTTGTAACTCCTTTCAGTTTCAGGAAGGCACCTTTTTTTACACTTTCCGTCACTTCCGGAACCTGTTCGTTACGAAGGAACATCTTCACAACAATACTGTCCGTAAAATCAGTCACAGGGAAGATCAGGATCGTTTTCTCATTTCGGATCTCACGGGCCTCCACATCCATAACCTGGCATCGGATGATAACTTCTCCCATCTCTCCGGTGATACTCTCCAGCGGGATCGGTTCTCCGTCAAAATCCCTGCCGTAAACCACATCCGGATTGCTGTCTCTGCGGAATCCGAACCCGCTGCGGAAATCGCCTTTCTGGCCTTTCTGTTGTTTCCGGTCAAAGGATTTCTTCTCCGGTGCTTTTTCTCCCTTTTTCTCTCCGGAAGTTTTCTTCGTCTCTTCTTTGGCTACTTCCTCCTGCTTCGGTTCACTCTCCTGATCTCCGCCAAGTTTGGCATGTTTCAGGACATTCTCCACTTCCTGTTTGATCTGAAGTGCGGCATTTTTCCGGTATTTACTCTCTTTCGCCTCCACAAAATCCAGGTCTACTTTCAGATCCATCCCACATCGTTCACAGAAAACTTTATGAAAGTATTCGATGAGGATTTCGCTCTTCTGCCTGGAGATCACCGTATCCGGAAGTTCCATACGCATGGCATCTTTTCCGGTAAATGTGATCTTCGCTCTTCGGAACAGATTGTACTCCAGCATATTGTAGCTGCGCAGCTCCAACTCCATACTGGAACGGTAGCTTTCCAGGAAATTCTCCGGTGTGTACTGCTCGGAAAGATGAAATTTTTCCACAACGGTAACAGTCATGGGAATTCCCGGAAAACACTGCCGTTCAATCTCATCTTCCAGGGCAAAGATATTTTTCTTGTGGATCCAGCGGCTGCTTTCGATATATACCCTCAGATGCGTTCTTCCCGGATTCATGGAAACTTTTGTCACAAATACCATGTCCAGAAGTTCTTCCAGCTCTTTTTTTACTTTCAGATGAGGAAATACGTCAAAAAAATCTTTCTCCATTATGACTCCTGTTCATTCCAGGTAAGAAGTTCCTGGCGAAGTGTATCCAGAAGTTCCGTCTCCGGTACTTTCTTTACAACCTCTCCATGTTTGATCAGAAGGCCGACACCATCGCCTCCCGCAATTCCGAGATCTGCCTCTTTTGCCTCTCCAGGACCGTTTACTACACATCCCATAACCGCAACCTTGATATCAAGAGGAATATCCTGAACCATGGTTTCTACCTGATTTGCAAGGCCGATCAGATCGATCTTGGTTCTTCCGCAGGTCGGACAGGAAACAACTTCCACCCCGCCTTTACGGAGTCCCAGTGTTTTCAGGATCCTTTTGGCTGATTTCACTTCCTCCAGCGGCGCACCGGTCAGGGAAACACGGATGGTATCACCGATTCCCTGATACAGAATGATTCCAAGGCCAATGGCTGATTTGATATTTCCGGAGTACAGGGTTCCTGCTTCTGTAATTCCCACGTGAAGCGGATACTGTGTCTGTTTTGCGATCAGCTCATGGGCTTTTGCACACATAAGGACATCGGAAGATTTGATACTGATCACCAGATTATCGTAACCCATCTCTTCAATGATGCGTACTTTATCAAGGGTGCTCTCCACAAGGCCCTCTGCTGTGACACCGTGATATTTTTCCACCAGTTCTTTTTCGAGAGAACCACTGTTCACGCCTACGCGGATAGGGATATTCCGTTCCTTTGCAGTATCTACAACTGCCTGGATCCTCTCTTTTGAACCGATATTTCCCGGGTTGATACGGATCTTGTCTGCACCGTTTTCCATAGCTGCAATGGCAAGACGGTAATCAAAATGAATGTCCGCAACCAGCGGAATATGGATCTGTTTTTTGATCCGGGACAAAGCTTTCGCAGCTTCCATGGTCGGAACTGCACAGCGGATAATATCACAGCCTGCTTTTTCCAGGGAAAGGATCTGCGCAACGGTTGCTTCCACATCTTCAGTTTTTGTATTGGTCATGGACTGGATAAGGATCGGATTTCCTCCTCCGATAACACGGTTTCCAATTTTTATTACTTTTGTATGATCTCTGTACATAAAAATCTCCTTTATGAATCCTGAAAGGCAGGTGTCTTCAAACGCCCTGCCTTTCCTCTCTGAACTATCTTTTCGCTCTTACGCTTAACGCCGGATCTCCAGCAGTTTTGTTTTCAGCTCATTTTCCATACGTCTCATATCTGCTTCTGCTGCCTGACGTTTCTCACGGCCCTCCTGCTGGATCTTCATCACATCATCCAGTGTCTGGATCAGCTCCTGATTGGTCTTTTTCAGAGTTTCAATATCTACGATGCCACGCTCGGACTCCTTTGCTGTTTCCACAGATGCCAGGTGAAGAGTCTCCGCATTTCTCTTCAGAAGTTCATTGGTAAGATCTGTAACCTGTCGCTGTGCCTGTGCGGCTTCCGTGGAATGTGCGATTCCGAGAGCCAGCACCATCTGGCTTTTCCAGAGGGGAATGGTATTTACAATGGTGGTCTGGATCTTCTCGATCATGGTGGTGTCATTGTTCTGGATCATACGGATCTGTGGTGCTGTCTGCATGGAAATGGTTCTTGTCAGCTCCAGATCATGAAGCTTCTTCTCAAAACGATCACACTTGTTTTCCAGATCATTGGCTGCCTGGGCGTCTTCTGGAAGTCCGCTTGCCGCTGCCTTCTGATGAAGCTCCATAAGCTTTCCTTCCCGGACTTCCTTAAGTTTCTTTTTGCCCGCAAGGATATACATGGAAAGTTCTTTAAAATATGCCAGGTTCTGCTCATACATCTTATCCAGTACTGCAGAATCCTTCATCAGACGCATCTGGTGCTGCTCCAGAGCTTCTGTGATCTTCGCCACATTTCCCTCGGCTTTTGTGTAACGGTTTTTCAGGGTTTCCACCTTCGCCGTCTGTTTTTTGAAGAAACCAAAAAGTCCCTTCTCCTCTGTGGCATCGAAATCTTTCAGTTCGCCTACCACACTTGAAAGAAGATCTCCCACTTCGCCAAGATCCTGGGTACGGACATTTGCCAGGGCAGTATCAGAAAAATCTGCCATCTTCTTCTGAGTACCGGCTCCATACTGCAGGATCTGATTTGTATTTTCAATATCGATCTTTGCCGCAAAATCTTCTACGATTTTCTGTTCCTGTGGAGATAACACCGGTTCCTCCACTGCAGGTTCCTGTGGCTTCTCCGGTTCTTTTGCCGCAATTTCTTCTTTTTCTTCCGTAAGATCCGGTTCCAGAGTCAGTACCGGTGCTTCCACCTCAAAGTCCTTAAATTCTTCTCCCATAATCTTCTCCTTAATTCACTGTACCTTCCGGCAGACATCTGCGATTTGGTTTCTCATCTGCTCACTGTACTTATTTCACTTCCGCGTTCTGTTTCATTTTTTCGAAATCATCTTCTGTCAGACCTTCCTGTGCCAGAACCGTATGTAACACAGAAATATCGGTAGATACATCCCATGCGGTATCCCGGAATATGGAGTCCAGAAGTTTCTCAAAAGCAATATTCAGTGTATCAATCGTTTCTTCAATTTCTTTCTTGGAAGCTGTAATATTCTCACCCTGTACAGGCTGTCCATCCATATCTTCATAAGCATCCAGAAGTTTCACAGTCATGGGAAGATAGTAATCCATCAGTTTCTTAAGATCGGGGATCACCTCCGGATGTTCTCCCGCACGCTCAAAAATCTTTTGAACGATCAGTTCCATTCTGGAAATCTTTGCGGAAATTTCCTCCCCGGGAATGGCATCATTACTCTTTCGAATCTTTATCAGAAATTCATTTCCCTTTCTCAGAACTTCCTGTGCCTCCGGGCTCATATTCTCCTCAAGCTGAACCTTCGGATCCGCTTCCTGTTTACGGAGCTCCAGCTGTTTCTGTGTTTCCAGATACTGCTGATAAGTCTCATTGCTTGTGATCAGACAGGTTTCTTCGGCATCTACATGACCTTCCAGGAACCAGCCTTTCTCGATCATCCTGCTGATATCTTTTTTTACAAATTTCTCGTTCTTTCCTGCTGCCTGGGCAAGTTTCTGGAAATTACAGTAAGTGTGGTCTCCCAGCGCACGGATATATTTCTGAAAACGGCCCAGTCTTCCAAGGCGGCTGGTTCCTGTTCCCAGAAGCGCACCACCCCCTGCAGCGCCGGCACACATCACACCAAGGACCCCCGCCGCAAGTGCACCGCTGTGTCCAAGGCCCATCCAGATCAGAAGCACCATAGCCCCAAGACCCATGCCACTTAAAAGGATTCCGCCGGAAACTGCCATCATCATACCTTTCAGGTTTTCACCGGTGGTTTTTCCATAAAGAAGCTCTGTCTGTTTCTTTGCGGCCTGCTGTTTCGCTTTTTTGCTTTTTCCGTAATAGGGGCTCTGATAAGTATAGCTCCTCTTTCGAAACTGGGGATCACTTCCCGGTTCAAATACGGAATTCATAGCATTTTTCAGTGCCTCACTGCCGGAATCAATCGCCTTATTTACTGTCTGGTTGATGGTATGGCTCAGCTCATGGTAGCTGTTTGAATTTACAGCATTATCTACAATATCCTGAATCTTTTTTCCAAGGTCTTCAAATTCGTGATTGTCCATTTTTTCCTCCAGTCCATAGATAGCTTTTATTATAGCGAACTCCCGTTAAAATTACAAGCAAATGCAGAAAAGGCGCAAAAAACTATTGAAGTCAGCACGTAAAAGTTTTACAATGGTAAAAAGTAAAAATTCGTAAACGGAGGAATCGTTATGGAAAAAAAGAACATTGACTGGTCCAGCATCGGATTTGGATACATGCCAACCGACTACAGATACGTGTCTAATTTTAAAGATGGAAAATGGGATGAGGGTACTTTAAGCACAGACCCTAACATCGTACTGAATGAGTGCGCTGGTGTACTTCAGTATTCACAGAGTGTATTCGAAGGACTGAAAGCTTACACAACAGAAGACGGACATATCGTTACTTTCCGTCCTGACCTGAACGCAGAGCGTATCGCTGCTTCTGCTGCAAGACTTGAGATGCCGGTATTCCCGAAAGAGAGATTCATCGACGCTGTTGAGCAGGTTGTCAAGGCGAATGACGCATGGGTTCCGCCATATGGTTCAGGCGCAACTCTCTATCTTCGTCCGTACATGTTCGGTTCCAACGCTGTAATCGGTGTTAAACCGGCTGACGAATATCAGTTCCGCATCCTCACAACACCGGTTGGACCGTACTTCAAAGGCGGCGCTAAACCGATCACGATCCGTGTCAGTGACTTTGACCGTGCCGCACCTTGCGGAACTGGTAACATCAAAGCCGGCCTGAACTACGCAATGAGCCTTCACGCTATCGTAGATGCTCACAAACAGGGATTTGATGAGAATATGTACCTTGATCCTAAGACCCGTACAAAAGTTGAAGAGACAGGCGGTGCAAACTTCATCTTCGTTACAAAAGACGGCAAGGTTGTAACACCGAAGTCTGACAGCATCCTTCCATCCATCACACGTCGTTCCCTGATCTATGTTGCAAAAGAGTACCTTGGACTGGAAGCTGAGGAGCGTGAGATCTACTTCGACGAAGTGAAAGATTTCGCAGAGTGTGGTCTTTGCGGTACTGCTGCTGTTATCTCTCCAGTTGGAAAGATCAACGACCACGGCAAAGAAATCTGCTTCCCAAGCGGAATGGAGAAAATGGGTCCGGTTATCCAGAAGCTGTACGACACACTGACAGGTATCCAGATGGGACGCATCGAAGCTCCGAAAGGATGGATCCACGTAATCGAGTAATCCATTACCAGATTTTTGGATTTATACATAGCATTTTAAGAGCAAAAACAGGCTGCCGGATTTTTACCGGCGGCCTGTTTTCTATTCTGCCTTATGCTTTGTGCTCACATTATTTATCTTTTCTTTCGTATTTTACAAAAGTATATTCCAGATCAAAATACGTCTGTTCTTCACTCTCCGCAGTAACTTCCCAGTCCGGATCCTCATCCAGATCCGGGAAATATGCATCTGCTTCATACGCAAAATCAATCTTGGTCACATGAGCCACATCACAGTAGGGAAGCATCTGTCTGTAAATACTGTCTCCGCCGATGCAGTACACATCCTGTGCCGGATATTTTTCCACTTCTTTCAGCGCTTCTTCGATGCTGTGAACAACCACCGCACCTTTTACCTGATAATCCTTATTTCCGGTAATTACGATATTGGTTCTGTTTTTAAGAGGAAGTCCGTTAGGAAAAGACTCCAAAGTCTTTCTTCCCATAACAACCACTTTTCCTGTAGTTTCCTCGCGGAACATTTTCATATCTGCAGGAATGCTTACCAGAAGTTCATTGTTTCTTCCAATTCCCCAGTTTTTATCTGCTGCAACAATAATATTCATCCTGATTTCCTTTCTTTATATACAATTATACCGCAATCGGAATATTTTTGATCTGCGGCCATGTCTCATAATTCTCCACGATCAGATCATCGGTTGTAAATTTATAAAAATCTTTGATCTCCGGATTCAGTTTTACCGTTGGTGCAGGATACGGTTTTCTGGAGATCAGTTCCTTGATCACCGGAATATGACGATCATAAATATGACAGTCTGCAATTACATGAACAAGCTCCCCTGCTTCCATATCACAGGCTTGCGCGATCATCATCAGAAGAAGAGAATACTGGCACACATTCCAGTTATTTGCCGCCAGAATATCCTGAGATCTCTGATTCAGAACAGCATTCAGGACCAGTTTGTCTTTTCCCGGTTCTTTGGTCACATTAAATGTCATGGAATAGGCACATGGGTAAAGATTCATTTCATGAAGATCCTGATGTACATAAATATTGGTCATGATCCTTCTGCTGTAAGGATTGTTCTTAAGATCAAAAAGTACCCGGTCCACCTGATCCATCATTCCTTCTTTATACTGATGTTTCACACCCAGCTGATAGCCGTAGGCTTTTCCGATGGAGCCGTTCTCATCTGCCCAGCTGTCCCAGATATGGCTGTGAAGATCATGGATATTGTTGGATTTCTGCTGCCAGATCCACAAAATCTCATCCATGGCACTCTTTAATGCAGTTCTTCTCAAAGTCAGCGCCGGAAATTCCCTGCGGAGATCATAACGGTTCACAACACCAAATCTCTTGATGGTATAAGCCGGAGTTCCATCCTCCCACACCGGACGTACCTTCTCTCCCTCTGTGCTGGTTCCGTTTTCTATGACATCTTTGCACATGTCAATGAATATATTGTCTGCAAGACTCATTATCTGATTCCTCCCTGTGATTTTCTTCTGTTCGCTCCCGGAAATATTCTTTTTTCTTAAAAATACCCCTGAAATTTATTTTATATTCTAACACATTTTAGTCTTTACTGTCCACTTCCCCCTTTCATCTCCTCCGTCCCTTTTTCTTCTCCCTCTGTTCTTTTTCTATATTTTTCTGGACTTTTCCAGACAACAGTGCTATATTGAAGCCATGAAAATACTGATTACATTATTAAAACCATTTTCTTTTGCACCTGCGATCCTGATGATGTGCGTGATCTACTCTTTTTCCGCACAGACCGGAGAAGTTTCCGGTGCCCTGAGTTATAAAGTCAGCTATCAGATCGTAGAAACAAAAAATGAAATACTTGCCACAGGAAAAAGCCCGGATCAGCTTTCCCAGGAGGCATCCCATATCGAGTTTTATGTACGGAAGGCTGCCCATATGACCGAATACTGTCTGTTGTCCATCTCCATTTCCTTCCCGCTTTATGTTTACGGAGTCCGGGGAATCTGGCTGATGCTTCTTGCAGGATTTGTATGTGTGGGTTTTGCCGGCCTGGACGAATATCATCAGTCTTTTGTGGACGCCCGCGGGCCTTCTGTAAGGGATGTGGGAATTGACAGCTGTGGAGCGCTGATCGGAATTTTACTGGTACAGGCGTTCTGCTGGTCTACCTTACACACTCCCGGCAACAAAAAATCACGAAAAAAACGTCGAAAAAACCCAAAACGCAGATAAGTCAGGCGAGACAAATCATCCATTCCCTTTGACAACTCTGCACCGAATATATGACACACAACTTACTCAATTAAAAACGGAACATCCCTGGAAGAAATCATTTTCCCCCTCCTGATGTTCCGTTTTTTATGCTTATATGTGTCATATCCTGGCAGGAGCTATCCTGCATCCGTATTTTATTTTGCTTCTTCCTCCGGTGCATCATCAAGATTCTCTGCCAGATGTGCCCGCTGTGCAATAGACATGCGTTTTTTTCCAGCTGCCGCAATCTCCGGATCTTTGGCGGTTTCCTCTGCTGCTTTTTTCGCTGCTGCTTTTTTCGCTGCCGCTTCTTCCATCTCGTGTTTCTGTGCACCTGCTTTTGCAAGGTTACGGACTGCCATGATCAGAAGCACTGCCCCGATCACAACAAAAATACCACCTGCTACCAGAAATCCCGTACTGGAGTCTTCTGCCCCGCTTATAACATTGGCGCAGAGACGATATCCCGTATACACAAGATAACCCCCTGCGAAGATCCACAGAAGGCTGCTTCTTGTGGAAGAATTTCCCTGATCGGAATTCTTTTCTTCCGTAGTCTCCTGCTGCAGCTCTTCCTTATTTTCTGTTTTCTGTTCTTCCATGATGTATCTTTTATCCTTTCTGATATTCTGGCATTTTTTATTTGTCAGATATCATTTCTACGTCAGACTCTGTTTTTTCTTTCTCTTCTGGCTCTTCTTTTACAAGTCTTCCGTAAAGTTTTGTCATTTTATAAATCTTCTCAATGATTTTTTCATTGAGCTGACCTTTTTTCATACGCCACTTCCAGTTATCACCAAGAGTTGACGGCTCATTGATCCTTGCCTCATTTCCAAGGCAAAGATAATCCTGTACCGGGATCACACAGCGGTCTGCTACGCTGGACATGGCTGCGCGGATCAGGCTCCATACTGCCGCGGTCTCATGTTTGCCCTCACAGCCGATATAAGCTTTGGCAAAGTTCCGGTCATGCTGACTTAAATTACGGAACCAGCCCCTTGTGGTCTCATTATCATGAGTTCCTGTGTATACAATACAGTTCCTTTCATATCTGTGTGTCAGATATGGACTGTCTTCATTCTCATCAAACGCAAACTGAAGAACCTTCATTCCCGGAAAGCCGGATTCTTCCACCATCTCAATGACACTGTCTGTAAGAAGACCAAGGTCCTCCGCGATCACGTCCAGTTTTCCCAGATTTTTTTCGAGAGTACGGAACAGATCTATTCCCGGTCCCTTTTCCCAGTGGCCGAACTCCGCAGTCTTATCCCCGTATGGAATAGAATAATATTCGTCAAATCCTCTGAAATGATCAATTCTCACCACATCATAGAGTTTCATACAGTTGGCCATCCGGCGTGTCCACCATGCATAACCGGTCTTCTTATGGTACTCCCAGTCATAAAGCGGATTTCCCCAGAGCTGCCCGGTAGCGGAAAAAGCATCCGGCGGGCATCCGGCAACCCCAACCGGAATATTATTCTCGTCAAACTGGAACAGTTCCGGCTGTGCCCATGCATCCGCACTGTCAAACGCAACGTAGATCGGTACATCTCCAATGATCTCCACGCCTTTCTCATTTGCATAAGTTTTCAGCTCTGTCCACTGTTTAAAAAACAAGTACTGCTGGAAACAGTAAAAGCCCACTTCTTTCGTAAGTTTTTCTCTTGCCGCAGCCAGCGCATCTTTTTCTCTGTTTTTAAGTTCTTTTGGCCATTCGATCCAGCTGATCCCGTTCAGGCTGTCCTTGATGGCCATATACAGGCTGTAATCTTCCAGCCAGGCAGCATTTTCATTTATAAACTTCTGATAGGACAGATCTCCTTCACAGTCATAATTTTCAAATGCTTTTCTTAAGAGACGGAATCTGGAATTATAAATCTTCTCATAATCCACATAACTCTCACTTCCACCCCAGTCGCAGTTCTCACAGTCACTTTCATCCAGGCAACCTGCTTTCACAAAAGCTTCCAGATCAATAAAATACGGATTTCCCGCAAAGGTGGAAAAAGACTGGTACGGTGAGTCTCCATATCCGGTAGGTCCAAGAGGAAGGATCTGCCAGTATTTCTGCCCTGCCCTTGCCAGCTGGTCTACAAACTCATACGCCTCTGCGGAAAAACATCCTATTCCATATTTCGATGGAAGGCTGGATACCGGAAGCAAAATTCCACTTGCTCTCATAATTTATGAATCCCCCTGTTTTCTCAGTAGTTGCGCTCTCTCACAGATGTCTGCAGGAGCACTCTGGTCTTTATTATATCACTCCGCCACAGAGCGTTCAAAGTCCTTTTTTGTGGATATATATAAATATATCATGATAAACCTTCTCCCGTTCTTTCTCATTGAGAATCTCGTGGCGCATTCCCGGATATAATTTCCCCCGGACATCCCGGTATCCCGCTCGACGCATGGCAAGAACAGCCTTCGCAAACTGCCGTACATTTCCCATACAGGGGTCCTCCGCTCCGCTGATAAACAATACCGGCATCTCCGGTTTCGTACACTTCCAGTGTTTCACATCGTACGCTCTTTTCATCAGGTCAAAAAGTGCCAGATATGCATCATCTGTAAAAGTAAATCCGCAGTACTCGGAATCGGAATAATCCTTAACAACCTGTGGATCAGAACAGATCCATGAAAAACGGTTTTTCTCTTTTTTAAACCGCATCGCATAGCTTCCAAAAGACATCATCTCGATCAGGCCGGCACTGTGTTTGGGTCCGAAAACAGTTTTTTCCGCTTTTGCCAGAGCCACTCCAACCGGTCGAAGCACATTATAACTGGGCGAGCCGCAGACGATCAGCATATCCATACAGCCATCATAGTGAGCCGCATAAGCACGAACAGCCAGAGAGCCCATGCTATGGCCAAAAAGAATCAGCGGAAGCTCCGGGAAATGATCCCTGATCAGACAATTTACTGTATGAATATCCTGCAGCATGGCATCTGCCCCGCCGCCATACATATATCCAAGATCTTCTTTACTCCGCACACTTTTTCCGTGGCCGCGGTGATCGTGAATCACACTTACATATTTCCGTTCTGCCATATATTCCATAAAAGGAAGATAACGTTCCTTATATTCACTCATCCCATGAACAATCTGAATAATGCCTTTGTATTTCTCATCACGTCCCAGTTCCGGCACCACCGCCAGACAGGAAATTTCCAGTCCGTCTGCTTTTGAAGGGAATGAGTACTGAATTGTTCGCATCATATTTCACCTCATCTTTTTCTGCTGCTTTTTCCGCAGCCACAACCATTTTTTTGTATCTTAGAGTATATCATAACACAGGGGGTTTCTCAAACAGTAAACCTATGTTATAATCGTTACGGTAAACCAGATGTGTTACGGTTCACTCCATATCCGGCAACTCTGTATCTGATTTATCTTACCCGAAAACCAGAATGACTTATTATAAGGAGGAATAATGAATACAGAAGACAATAATGATTTTTATGATGATGAGCTCTCCAGGTCATTGATCTCCAATGATTTCGAAGAGGATACACCACGCAGAAAGAAAAAAAGCAAAAAACCACTTATAATATGCCTGATCATTCTTCTGATCGCTGCAGTGGCCGGCGGAACTGCCTGGTATATGGTTCAGCGCCATAAACCGGTAACAGCCACAGAAGAATTTCTCACAGGTATGCAGAACATGGATTTTACCACCATGGAGAACCTTCTCCAGAGTCACGATCTCAGTGCTCTGGATGATGCGGATATCCGTGATTCCGCCTACACAGATTTCTTCACTACCGTCAACAAAAAAATGACTTACAAGATCACCAAAAACAAATTTGACATCCAGAATGGCACCGCAAAAGTAACCGTCCATATGAAATATATCGATGGAACCAACATCTACGCAGCTACCATTCAGGAGTATACCCGCAAAGTCGCAGTTGCCGCCTATGCCGGGAAAGAAATGACACAGGATGATATTCAGGAGATGCTTGCCTCTCTTCTTGCAGAAAATGCCTCCACCGCTGACGAGAAATACAGCGAAATCGATATCACTTACCCGCTGATCAAGATTGGAAATGACTGGAAGATCGTTTCTCTGGATGATACTACTGTCAAAGTTATGTGTGCAAACTTCAAAAGCGTAAAAGACGAAATTTCATCTCAGCTTACAGATGACAGCACAGCAGACAGTTCCGGTACGGACGCCGAATCCACAGGTGCCGCTTCTGATTCCACACAGGCTACAGGCGCATCCATTGATATTACAACAGACAAATTCTCCGTCCGGTTCAAGCAGTTTGCAATCTCCAATGATTACGGCGGAAATCCATGTCTGATGATCTACTACGATTACACAAACTCTGGCGATTCCCAGTCCAGCGCATTTGTGGACTTCACTCTCCAGGCTTCCCAGAACGGAGAATCTCTGGAAGGAACTTATCCGGAAGCCAACGATGACTCTGTAGACAATTACATGAACACCATTGATCCCGGAAAGACTGTCACTGTATGCCAGGTATTTCTTCTGAAAGATACCACCAGTGATGTGACCCTTCAGGGAAAAGAAACTCTCAACGTAAGCGGCGGACAGACAACTTCCCAGGTTCTGAAACTGAAGTAAAGCACCCGCATTGTCAGGCAGATATTTTGATCTGAATTCAATAAAACGGAAATTTCTCTTTCATGATTTTTCATGACTGTCAGAAATTTCCGTTTTTTCTTTTTCTCATTCCCGTGTATATTTTTTTCGATTCCGTGAAAAACTATCTCCTGTATAACGAAAGGATGGTGACTTATGGCAAATAAATGTCTGCAGTATTTCGCTCTGACCATTGCCGTGGTCGGCGCCATAAACTGGGGTCTGATCGGCTTCTTTAATTTTAATCTGGTAGCGTTTCTGTTCGGAAGCATGAGCTGGCTTTCCCGGATCATCTACGGGCTTGTTGGCTTATGTGGGCTTTATCTTCTGACTTTCTACACACTGATCGATCAGGAAAAAGCAACCGAATAAGATACTACGCTACACATAACGTAAAAATCCTCTGCCACCTATAGCAGTTCCGGAAATGAATGCATCAAAAGGAAGTTGTTCAGAGTATGAATTTCTGAACCTGCTGCAGTAATTTATGGAAATGCTGTAAAATAAAGCGGAGGATTTTTTATGTTTAACCACTGCATTCTTTGTTTATACAAAAAAGCTCTGAGATTACTCAGAGCTTCAAAGAGCGATAGACGGGGCTCGAACCCGCGGTCTCGACCTTGGCAAGGTCGCGCGTTACCAACTACGCCACTATCGCA
>NZ_WQQB01000016.1:0-113775 GCF_018785565.1 Blautia sp. MCC283
TACTACATGGTATTTACAGGAATAGACGACATTGTTGTTTGATTTATATGTTGTGTTCATATTTGTATTATACTATGGTTTATCAGTTAATACAATTACTATTTTTTCCATCTTCAATTACTTGCATAAATTACGATCAGAGTAATCACTACCGTAATAACAATACTGTTTAAAAGAAACGGATAAAATTAAAGTGTGCGTTCATATTGATGTAGTTATCAATGATGAATTTCTGCGGAAGGAGATGATGCTCCAGAGCCATGATCTCCTGATTTTCCTTAAAGGATGAAGCTTCTGATCCGCCAGCACTGGCAAAGCTCCGGGATTTCCGTTACAAACCCTCCCGATACACGCTGTTGATCGTAGCCTGGGCGTGCTCCAGCTCTTTCTTCCGGACGATGGCTTCCCTATCACTTAAGATCGCCAGCATCTCATCGATCACATCCTCCACTCTGGGACTTGTCACCCTGTATAAATACCCCAGCATCCGTGTAGCTGTGTAATCGGTATTCATATGTTTATAGGCGATTTCCCGGCACAGCTCATCGGGATATCCCTTATCCTGAAGCGCTCTGTAAAGCTCATCTGTTCTTGTATCTACCATATCCTCCTGAGATTCCTTTCCTGTTTTTATTATAATTTCGCCAAGCGGATATTCGCGATCCGCTTTCGCTGGTTCCATCCATATTCAGTACAATAAATCGAACATTTCCCTTCCACTCTTCTGCATGATCACAAACGCGACCGCTTCACGATTTATCCTCCTCATCCATGCCATTTTCTTTACCAGCCTTATATATCCCCCGGATCCCCAGGATCAATGTCACGAAAATCCCTGTGATCAGTATCCACACCGGCCACATAGGTGCCGTTCCCAGATTCCCGCTGATCCCGGCATCAAGACATACTCCAATGGATAACAGCTTGATCACAGACATCATTTTTGACGCGATTTCAAAGATATGCTCTCTGTTTTCCTCTGTCACCTCAACCGGATAATTCCACCACTGTGGAAATCTCTGACAGAACATCAGAAGTGCCAAGATCAGCAGCCCCAAAATCGGCTCCAGAAGAAGGCTGCCCTTCTTCCCATACCGGTCCGGGATCCCATGAGCATTAAAATGGATCGGCACCCTCTCCGGCAGATTTCCCCAGGTGGCCACAAGATACATCACGTACCCAAGGATCATCAGAAAGCAAAGCACATCTGTAATATTCCGCAGTTTTTTCTCAGACATTATCCATCCCCCTTTCATTGCAGAATAAACCCGTCTGTAAATCGAATACTCTCTTTTCTGTATTTTACACACAAATTACCTGCTTGTAAAAGTATTTTGCAAAAAATTACCTTACATAACAATATCTGTTAAGCACTAACGATTGCATACGAAATTTTTATATGATAAAATAGACATGTTGTCCAAAAACATATTTAAGAAAGGGAAAGAAATATGTTAGAAAAAATCTTCAAGCTGTCCGCAAATAAAACGGACGCTAAAACAGAGGTTCTGGCAGGTATCACCACCTTCATGACAATGGCCTATATCTTGGCAGTTAACCCGAACATCCTGTCCGCAACCGGCATGGATTCCGGAGCTGTATTCACAGCTACCGCACTGGCAGCCTTCCTGGGAACGTTGCTGATGGCAATCTTCGCCAACTACCCGTTCGCACTGGCACCCGGAATGGGTCTGAACGCATACTTTGCCTATACAGTTGTTATCGGTATGGGATACAGCTGGCAGTATGCACTGACTGCAGTTTTTGCAGAAGGTATCGTATTTATCGTTCTTTCACTTACCAATGTACGTGAAGCGATCTTCAATGCGATCCCTCTGAACCTGAAATCCGCAGTCAGTGTTGGTATCGGTCTTTTTATTGCATTTGTAGGATTACAGAATGCCAATATCGTGATCGGCGGCTCCACTCTGCTGCAGCTTTTCTCTGTAGATGGCTACAACGCAGCCAAGGGTGTAGAGGCTTCCTTCAACAATGTGGGGATCACCGTTATCCTGGCTCTGATCGGTATCATCGTAACAGGAATCCTGGTTGTTAAAAATGTAAAGGGAAACATCCTCTGGGGTATCCTGATCACATGGGGACTTGGAATCATCTGTCAGTTCGCCGGACTTTATATTCCGAACCCGGAAATCGGCTTCTACAGCCTGCTCCCGGATTTCAGCAACGGACTCTCTATCCCGAGTCTTGCTCCGATCTTTGCGAAGCTGCAGTTTGACGGAGTTTTCTCACTGGATTTCCTTGTTATCCTGTTTGCATTTTTATTTGTAGATCTTTTTGATACTCTTGGAACTCTCGTTGGTGTCTCTTCTAAAGCAGGCATGCTGGATGAAAATGGCAAGCTTCCTAACATCAAGGGCGCACTTCTTGCAGATGCAGTTGCAACAACTGCCGGTGCAGTTCTTGGTACATCCACAACCACTACCTTCGTAGAAAGTGCTTCCGGTGTATCCGAAGGCGGAAGAACCGGACTTACCGCAGTGACAACTGCCATCTTATTTGGCCTGTCCCTGTTCCTGTCTCCGATCTTCCTGGCAATCCCGTCCTTTGCCACAGCTCCGGCTCTGGTGATCGTTGGATTGTACATGCTCAGCAATGTTATCAGCATTGATTTCAGCGATATGTCCGAGGCGATCCCATGTTATGTATGTATCATCGCAATGCCGTTCTTCTACAGCATTTCCGAAGGTATCTCCATGGGAATTATCACATACGTAGCCATCAACCTGATCACAGGTAAGGCAAAAGAAAAGAAGATCAGCGCTCTGATGTATGTACTGGCAGTGCTGTTTATCCTGAAATATATTTTCCTGTAAAATATGGCAAAAAAATTCCCGGGCCTTTAGCCATGGGCTAATAAGGCAGTATTTAAGGAATTATGGTGTAATCCCGATAAAGGGGGGTTACACCTTTTCTTTATTTAAGCGGATTTTTCCGCATTTTTCTGTTCTACTCTTTCCATTGTTTTCAAAAGTTGCTGCTCAGTTGGAATGTCAAATAATCCGACTGCGGTAAAATAAATATCCACTTTAACATTGTTATGCGAGTGCTTTTTCTCATTATTATGGATTTCAATACGCTCGATAAGCTTGTTGACAACGGTCGGCGTAAGCTGTTTCATTTCTGTAAATTCCATAAGCCCTTGATAGAGCATTTTCATATCAACAGTTTGCTTTTGAAGTTCAATGAGAGCTTTTTCATTTTCCTCAACCTCTGATATAAGTCGCTTTTGCTCAGCTTCGTATTCATTTGCCATACGGGAATAACGATCATCGGATAACTTACCGAGAATATTATCCTCATAAATTCTTGAGAATAACTTGTCCAAATCGGATATTCTTTGCTTTGCACTTTCGGTTTTGGCTCGCAAAGATTTTTCTCGATTTATAGATTCTGCACCTTTCTTTTCGGAGATAAGATAAAGGAATACACTGTTGTAACAACGGACAAAATCTGCAAGTTCGGATATAGCCTCTTTAACGATTGCCTCGAGTACAACATCTCGTATAAAATGGATTGTGCAAGTACCACGACCGTCTTTGTAGGAAGAACACCTCCAAAATTCCTGATTTTTCTTTAAGCTTTTAGAAGCACAAAAGTGAAGTTTAGAACCACAATCGGCACAATATACTAAACCTGAGAACAAACTTTTTCTACCTGTTGCGGTATTTCGCCTTTTGTTCCTCCTCAGTTCTTGCACTCTCAGCCAAGTGTTTTCACTGATGATTGCCTCCTGTGTATTTGGAATAATTTGATAATCCTCTTGTGATTTCTCAATTTTCTTATGCACTTTGTAACTGACTGTTGTGCTCTTGCCGTTTACTGTACAGCCAGTATATTGTCTGTTTTCAAGAATGTGGACAATAGAATTTGAACGCCAAGCATAAATATTAGCAGGCATCAGATTACTTGTTTTCTTACCTACGGAATTGAAATATGCTGTCGGTGTAAGCACTTTTTCTGTTTCAAGTTGTCTTGCAATTTGAGACGGCCCTTTGCCCGAAATGCAAAGATTAAATATCTTTCTTACAATTTCAGCCGCAGGCTCGTCTATGTACCATTGCTCCTTATCGCCTTCAATTTTCTTGTAACCGTAAGGCACTGTTGAAGAAATCCTCATACCCTTTGACGCTTTCATTTCATTAACGGCACGGATTTTCTTTGAGGTTTGTGCGGCATACCACTCGTTAAAAATATTATGAAACGGCATCATTTCCGTCCCTATACCTTTCGTGGTATCAACATTTTCCTGTATGGCTATGAAGTTGACGCCTAAGGTCGGATAAACAATTTCCGTATAGTGACCGCAAAGCAAATGCTCTCTGCCAAAGCGAGATAAGTCTTTTACAATTACGGTTGACACCTTACCTGCTTCAATAAGGCTTTCCATTTCCTGAAAGCCGGGACGGTTAAATGTTGTTCCGCTGATACCGTCATCGACAAAGAATTGCGGATGTAAATATCCGTTTTTCTTTGCATAGGTCATCAGAATTTCTTTTTGATTTGATATTGAATTACTCTCACCCTCTAAATTGTCGTCTTGAGATAAACGGCAATACAGAGCGGTGATTTTTTCTTCTTGCCCTTGTATATTTTTGTTTGTTGCCATAAACTATTTGCTCCTTTCTGTGACAACATGGCATTGCAATGTATAGGTATTGTACACTTGCAATGCCGCAGGGTCGATTGTGCAAACTTATGCTATCTTTAATTCTGTAAGCAAATCTTCAAATTGTTGAAGCACATTTTCTCTGCCATTGGGATTAAAATGTGTGCTGACTTCGTAAGTTGTATTGCCTATTTTCATAAAGAACGGTTCATCATTCTTTTCAAAATACGGTGCATATATTGAATTGTTTTTATCTGTCATCTTTCATCCCTCCTGTTTCTTTCTCTTTGCCTCTGCCATTTTTCAAGCAAGGAAATGATTGTCTTTTGCATATCGGATTTGGTGTAGCTTTTCGGAAAATACTTGCGTATATCCTCTTCCATAAATCTAACTTGTTCTTTTTGATTTGGCTTTTCTTCATTGAGAACGGCGAAAACCGTATCAACGAAAAAGTTACCGTCTTTACTGAATTCTCTTAATCGCTGTGCCTGCGATAATGAAGGTGTAGCGTCGGTAAATTCGATTTGTTCAAGCAATATTTGCTGTTCATATTCCGACAGATATGAGATTTCAACCGCAGGAGTAAAGGCTATCCTTTCTTCGTCAACAAGTTTAAGTAATTCGGGTATTAAGTATGTCAGGCGGATATATCGCTGTATTTGTCTTGCACTGTCATCGACGGTTTCTGCAATCTTTTCATCTGTTCTTAACTTTGTGCCAAGTTGGCACGAAGTTTTCCCTTGATGCTTCAAAGCCTCTGATTTCATTTTGTAGGCAAAAGCTTTTTCACTCGGTAAAATATGCTCACGGTGTATGTTTGAATCCACCATTTGCACAATTGCCTCGTCTTTTGTAAGTTCTTTTATTATCACGGGTATGCTTGTTATCCCTAACGCTTTGCAGGCTTCAACTCGTCTGTGTCCACTGATAATTTCATATTTACCCGCCGGAAAAGAACGAACTATTATCGGTTCAAGCAATCCGTTTTCTTTTATGCTTTCTGTTAATTCTTGTTGCTCAATTCCGTTCCTTTTCTTAAACGGATGATTTTCAAAAGGAACAAGCAAATCTATGCTTATATTTTTTATCATTTTAACCTCCATATATATTCTTTTCTCGGCCGGTAACAGTCTTAATCTTCTAAGTCTTATTACCTTCCGTTATTCGGAAATCAAGAAAACCGAAAATCAGAATTGTTTCAGATAGATAATGCTCGGTTTGCCTTGACCTTGCTTTTTGCGAAGTATTAAGTCCGAAGTTTCAAGTTCCGAGAACAATTTACATATTTTTTCGTGACCGAAATGCAGTTTTTCTTGGGCAGACTTTATCGTAAAATACTGATATACTCTGCCTTGATTATCTATCCAACCGTTTTTGACGGACAAATGCATTCGGTCAAGCAAAAGTCCGTACAACATTTTCGCATCGGTTGAAACAGATTTGTACTTCTCTTCAAATAACGCTTTCGGTACTTTGTAGAAAGCAAAGTTTTTAGCATCCGATATTTTGAAATATTTGTTCACTGTATCACCTCTGTTTCTGTATTGATTTGGTGCCGAAATCGGTAATTTTTTCTTTTGTATCGACATTTTATTGAAAACAAGTATCGCTATATCAAATTAACCGCTGTCATCATATTCACGGCGATTTTTAACGCTTTTTTCACCTCTTTTGGATTTGTACTTCGGGCAGAAAACAACGATTGCTTTGTGACTTTGCTTGCATTTGTTTTTGCATTTAAGGCAAAGGCTGTTGTATGTTCGTCTGCCCGTTTCGGGATTTGTGAAAAAATCCCATTCTTGTTTCGCTTTCTTTGATAATCTCGGCATTGTAAAAACTCCCTTCACTTGTTTGAACAGGGAGAGGCATTTTGCACCCCCTATTTGCAAATAAATTTTCCCTCTCACTTGGTAGGCAACGAAAACGGTCAAAAATTAACCCTCTGACCAATATTTTTTATTACCACTTCACTTGTTAGAACTGAGAACGCTTTTTTGGGGGGTGTTTTTGAAAAATTTATATTTTTTAATATTTACCTCTCTATTCATTTGGACAAGAGGTGTCAAAATGCACACCCATTTTCTTGATTTGCAAAACATTTTTATTTACCCCCTCACTTGTTTGAACAGGGGGAAGCGTTTTGTACCACCATAAGATGGAAAAGTTAAAAAATTAAAATAGCCGCCTGTGTGTTCAGACGGCTATTTATTAGTCAATTTGATTTTTTGAGAGTTTTAAAGTATAATTAAGAAAAATATTTATCATTTTGATTTGATATACAACAGATTGTGATTTAATTTTGTTATGTAGGTGGTGGGATGATGTATAATCCACAGATAGAAACATTTATAAAGGTTGCGGACGCAGGAAGTTTTAACAAAGCGGCAGATGAATTGTATATCACGCCGACTGCCGTTATTAAGCAAATCAATTTGCTTGAAAGCTCGCTTGACTTGGTTTTGTTTGAGCGTACGCACCGTGGGTTGATACTGACTAACGCAGGCAAGTCGCTTTATCAAGACGCTAAGTACATTATCGGCTATTGCAAGGACAGTGTTGTCAGGGCGAAAAACGCAATGAGCGAGGGCGAAAATATTATTCGTATCGGCTCGTCGCCTACAACCCCTGCTCAATTACTTATGCAAATGTGGCCGAAAATTCAAGAGCAATGCCCGGATATAAAATTTGAAATTGTTCCATTTGAGAACACACCCGAAAACGCAAAAGAAATACTTGCGAATTTGGGAAAGAACATTGATATTATCGGCGGAATATTTGACGACACAATGCTTAAACTCAGAAAATGCGAGGGCTTGCAATTATCCCGTGAGCCGTTTTGCTGTGCCGTATCCATTCACCACAAGCTTGCACAAAAGGATAAGCTTCAAATCAGCGATTTATACGGCGAAAATTTAATGCTTATGCACCGCGGCTGGAGCAATTATGTTGACCAATTGCGTGACGATATTTGGCAAAATCATACGCAGATACATATTGTTGATTTCGATTTTTACAATATGAGCATATTTAACAGATGCGAAAACACGAACGATGTTTTGCTTGCAATACCGGGTTGGGCAAATGTTCATCCTCTGCTGAAAGTTATTCCTGTTGAGTGGGAATACAGCATTCCGTACGGTCTTTTACATTCGATGACTCCAAGCGAAAATGTCAGACGAGTTTTAGATGCAGCTACGAATATAGTTAAAACTAAATAAACAGTTATAACCCAAAGGTATATACTGAATAACAAAACGAGACTTCATACGAGGTCTCGTTTTTCTTATAATATAGTTGAAAAGAAAAACAACGAAGGAGTGGCAGATATTATATTAACGAGCGATGAGGTATCAGCGATTGATAATAAGCTTGATAATATAAATATGTCCGCTGTTTTCGGTGGGTCGAAAGTGATAAAAAAGAGGAAGTAATTATGGTATTTTATTTCACCGCAACGGGCAACAGCCTTTATGTTGCAAAGTGTATTGACAAATATCCTGTCAGCATACCGCAGGTTATCAAAAATTCGTCAATCTATTCAGACAGCCAAATCGGTATTGTTTGCCCTGTTTATTGCGGCGAAATACCGAATACGGTAAAAGAGTTTTTGAAAGAATCGAAGTTTGATACAAAATATATGTATCTCATTTTAACCTATGGCAATAGTGCAAGCGACTGCCCCGAGTTTACATATAACGAGTTTAAGACTCTCGGCATCAACTTTGATTATATAGATACCGTTCACTGCGTTGATAATTACCTGCCTGTTTTTGATATGGCAGAAGAAAAGAAAATTGACAAAGATACAGATGTTCAAATTGCACATATAATCAAGAATATCAGACTAATGAAAAAAGGTGTTCCAACTGCAACAGACGCAGACAGGAAACTCCACAAGCAAGTGGCAACGCTGAATAAAATCATTCCGTCATTTAATAACGGCAAGATGATTAAAATAACCGATAAATGTATCGGCTGTAAGGTATGCGAAAAGGTTTGCCCGACAGGCAATATAATTGTGCTGACGGATTACGCACAAAGGCAAAGCAAAAAATGCGAATACTGCCTTGCTTGCGTTCACGCTTGCCCTCAAAAGGCAATTATCATTAAGCACGAGAAAAACAAAAACGAGCGATACAGGAATGAAAATGTATCACTCGATGAAATAATAAAATCAAATTTTCAGGATAGGAGAGAAAGCTATGAATAATTTTATTTTTGAAAATTCGTCAAAGGTATATTTCGGTGAAGGCTGTGTAAAAGAATATCTTTCAAATATTCTTTCAGCTTACGGCGAAACGGTTATGCTCTGCTACGGCGGTGGCTCGATTAAGAAAAACGGCATTTATGACGAGGTTATAACCGTACTCAAAAAAGAAAATAAGGCAGTTGTTGAGTTTAGCGGTATTCCGTCAAACCCGACCTACAGCAAGGTACTTGAGGGGGTTAAACTTGCTAAAGAAAGCAATGCTGATCTTATTCTTGCAGTCGGCGGCGGAAGCGTTATGGACTGCTGTAAGGCAATTTCACTCGGTGCAAAATATGACGGCGACATTTGGGCTGACTTTTGGGCAAGACCGGGTGTGATTGATTTTGAACCGTTGCCGCTTGGTATTATCGTCACTGTTTCAGGCACGGGCAGTGAATGTAACGGCGGTGCTGTAATCACAAACGAAGAACTTAAAATCAAAACAGGCAAAGATTATCCTCAGCTTAACGCAAAATTCGTTATGCTTGATTCGACCTACACCTACAGCGTTCCTGAATTTCAAATGGTATCGGGTGCCTTTGATACTCTTTCACACATTATGGAAATCTATTTCAGCGAGCCGAATGAAAGCAATGTATCGGATGATATATCCGAGGCTCTTATGAAAAATGTTATCACCAATTTGCGTGCCGCTATCAAAAATCCCGAGGACTACACAGCAAGAAGTAACCTAATGTGGGACGCAACAATGGCAGAAAACCGTATCATCAAACTTGGCAAAAAGACGGATTTTGAGTGCCACCAAATGGAGCACCAGCTCGGCGCATACACTAACTGCAATCACGGTGCAGGTCTTGCCGTTCTTCATCCTGTTTATTACAGACATATTTGCAAGGCAGGCGAAAAGAAATTTGCTCAGTTTGCAGTTAATGTTTGGGGCATTTCAAAGGACGGCAAAACAGACGATGAGCTTGCAAAGGCAGGCGTTGAGGCCCTGGCAAATTTTATTAAGGAAATCGGTATGCCGACAACCTTTAAGGAACTTGGAATTGATGAAAATATCAACCTTAAAGAAATTGCAGACTCATGCGGTATTGTACCGGGTGCATACAAAAAGATGACACACGAAGAAATTCTTCAAATTTTTGAAGAATGCAAATAACTATTTAATCTAAATCTAATTTTGATATTAAATTTTCAAACAGAAAAGGAGTAATCAGTATGGAATTTATAAAATTAAACAATGGCGTAGAAATGCCAATGCAGGGTATCGGAACATTTTTGCTGTCCCCTGACGAGGCAGAGGCATCTGCAACCTACGCTCTCAAAAACGGATGTCAGCTTATTGATACGGCAAACGCATATTGCAATGAAAAGGCAGTAGGCAGAGCAATGAAAAACGCAGGCATTGACCGAAAAAATATTTTTCTTGAGACAAAGCTTTGGCCGTCATTTTACGAGCAGGACGATGCAGTAGACAAAACTCTTGAAAGACTTCAAACAGATTATATCGATTTGCTTTTAATTCATCAGCCTGCCGGAAACTACATTGCAGGATATAAGCAAATGGAAAAGGCATACAAGGAAGGCAAGGTTCGTGCAATCGGTCTTTCAAACTTTAACGAAGAGCAGATTTGCGAAATCCTAAATATCTGCGAGGTTAAGCCGTCCGTTCTTCAAACCGAGGTGCACCCATATTATCAGGAAAAGGAACTTAAAAAATTCCTTTCTCACGAGGATATTAAAATTCAGGCTTGGTATCCGCTGGGTCACGGTGATAATGCGCTTCTCAATGAGCCACTCTTTAAGAGCCTTGCGGAAAAATATGATAAGTCGACAGCTCAAATCATTCTTCGTTGGCATATTCAGGAGGGCAACATTATTATCCCGGGTTCAAAGAACAGCGACCATATCAAGGCTAATTTTGATATTTTTGATTTTTCACTTACTGATGAAGAAATGGCAAAAATATCATTACTTGATAAGGGTGTAAGATATTATACCTCAACACCGGAAATGCTTAAAAAGTATGTCGAGATGATACCGCCTGTTGACGAACAAAAATAATTAAACTAAAGGAGATTAAGATTATGAAAAAATTAACCTCAATTCTTTTGGCACTTGTGCTTGTGTTTTCGTTCGTAGCTTGCTCTAATAATTCGAGCGACAATTCAAATACAACCTCAAGCACTTCACAAACGGCAGATACTTCAAAATCTACCGATGAAAATACCCAAAATTCTAATACAAGTTCAAAAATATTAGTTGTTTATTATTCTGCAACAGGCAGCACAAAAGCTGTTGCAGAAACTATAGCCGACACTTCCGGAGCAGATTTGTTTGAGATTACACCTGTTGACCCTTACACAAGCGATGACCTTAACTGGACTAATGACAACAGCCGTGTAAGTGTTGAGCACAACGACGAAAGCAAGCGTGATGTACCACTTACAAAGACTACGCCTGATAATTGGGCGGATTATGATACAGTATTTATCGGCTATCCGATTTGGTGGGGCATTGCTGCTTGGCCTGTAAACAATTTTGTTAAGGGCAATGATTTCAGTGGCAAAACCGTTATTCCGTTTTGCACATCAACATCATCAGGTTTAGGTCAGAGTGGTGACCTTTTAGCAGATATGGCAGGCACAGGCAATTGGCAGGACGGCGAAAGATTTTCTTCAGGTGCCTCATCAAGCAAGGTCGAATCTTGGGTGAACGGTCTTGACCTTAAATAAAATCCGCAAATTTACAGTTGTGCTTTTGGCGGTTACTGTTACGGTGATACCATTATGTCTTGGCTTTTCAGCGAACATTAAATTATTAAGAGAGGTAACATTATGAAAATTCTTTTTATTAACGGCAGTCCGAACGAAAACGGAAATACTGCTAATCTTGCCTCAATTCTTTTGAACGGCAAGGAATACGAAACACTTAATTTAACTGACTTCACAATCAGCTCATACGGTCAAACTTTACCTTATGACGGACTTGACAGAGTGATTGAAAAAATGAAAGAGGCTGACACAATCGTTATTGGTTCTCCGCTTTATTGGCACAATATTTGCGGCTCTGTTCGTAATGTTTTAGACCGTTTTTACGGCAAGGTTGATGAGAGCGAGCTCTTAGGCAGAAAGCTTTATTTTATATTCCAAGGTGCGGCACCCGAAAAGTGGATGCTTGATGCAGGCGAATACACAATGAAACGCTTTGCCTCTCTTTACGGTATGGAATATATGGGAATGGCAACGAACAGCAAAGAGGCTGAAGATTTAAACAAAACCGTATGAATTCAAAAATAAAATTAAAGCTAAAACCGATAATTGATATTTTAATGGCATTTGCTCTGCTTCTTTTGATGTCCTACGAGCTTTTAGGCTCAACTGCACACGAGGTAGTCGGCGTTGCTATGTTTGTGCTTTTTGTTGTTCATCACGCACTCAATATAAATTGGGCAAAGCATTTAGCAAAAGGCAGGCAAACACCTATAAGAATTTTTCAAAATATTCTTGTTTTGCTTGTGCTTATATCATTTGTCGGCTCAATCGTCAGCGGGGTAATTGTTTCAAGGCATCTGTTTGTATTTTTGAATATAAAATCAACCTATGCAGCGAACAGAATCCATATGCTTTCTGCATATTGGGGATTTATATTTATGTCGCTCCACCTCGGACTTCATTTCAATATGATTTTGCTAATGATAAAAAAGAAAAAGCAACTCTCACCAAAAGTGAAGACTGCTTTCAAAATAATATTCATACTCATTTTTGCATACGGAATTTACGCATTTTTCAAACGGGATATAACATCTTACCTGTTTTTGAAAAATCAGTTTTTCCTCCTTGGCGATAACGAACACCTACTGCTTTATCTCTTTGACTATATCTCAATAATGTTTTCCTTTGCAACATTGAGCCACTTTGTTTTTTCAATATTAAAGTCGAATACAAAAAGCGGGGTTTAGGGTGTCCCTAACGAGAAAATTACCGTTTGGATAGCCAACCGGTCTGCTCGCTAAGTTTGTACATTCAATTTCACAAAAAAATTAAGGCACAGCCTACGGAAATTTTTTCCGTAAGTTGTGCCTTTTTCTCATTTATAAATCACTTGTTCATTAACGATTTCTGTTGCTCTGTTGCGAATATTATTCATCTTTTGCACCCACAACATCATATTTTCGGCTTTGAGTTTTTCCGTAACTTGTTCCTGCTCAGCAAGTGATTTTATTGTCTGTTCAAACAAATTCTCTGCCTGAAACTCAACATCGGCAAGGTAATTGTAAAGCTTACCCGATGTAAGAAGATTGTAATAAAGCACTCGATGACTTGATTTCAAATAGCGTCTGTGCCTCATTGCCCACACACTGATTTGCCTTTGGTTTTCATCAGGTAGCGTAAGAGTTGGCAAAAGATAATCGCCTTGTTGCGAATAACTACCGCCTATATTTTCAAAATTTGTTTTCATATCGAAGCCTCCTTGTATTTGGTAACTTCATTATACTGAATACAAAATAAAATGACGAATGTGCGAATTTCTGATACAGAAAAAGGCTCTGACCTTTTACAGTCAAAGCCTCATCTGCCATTGCAATGCCTTAGTTTTATTAAGTTTTATCATACTGCCTTATAAAACCTCAGCATTTGTCCCGGGAGTTTTTTTATTCCAGCAAAATATTCTTATTTCTTCGGCTGATACCGCATATTCGATACATTATAAACCGTGATAAACGCTTTCGGGTCCTCCTGGTTTATAAACTTCATCAGCTTCTGATATTCACCTTTATCTACGATGGTGATGATCTCACGGCGTTTTTCCATGTTATAAGCTCCGATGGCCTCATAGATCGTGGCTCCGCTGTGCAGGTCATGAATGATAAACTGCCTCAGCTCCTCTTCCTTTTTCGTGATGATGCAGACACGCCGCTTGATATTATTGTCAAAAATAAAATGATCCAGAACGATTCCGTTAAAATACGTTCCCAGAATACTTAAGACCACCGTCTTTTTATCATACACAAGCGCCGCGGAAAGTGCCACGCACATACCGGAAAGAGACATGGCTTTTCCAAGTTCCATGTGGAGATACTTATTCATGATCTTCGCCACGATATCCAGTCCGCCTGAGGATGCATTCCTGTTAAAAAGAATGCTAAGTCCCACACTCACTACCAGAATATAACACAGAACATCCAGTTCCTGGCTGTCTGTCATGGAACCGAAATTTGGAAAAATGATCTCAAACAATCCCAGAAACAACGGCAGCATTACACTGGTATAAACCGTCTTAACTCCAAACTCTCTTCCACAGGTAAAAAATCCAATGATCAGCAATACCACATTCAGGATCATGGTAATCGCCGACAGCTGCAGCGGCACAAAGTTGGAAAGCACGATTCCAAGACCGGAAATACTGCTGACCGACGTATGGCTTGGCACTAGGAAAAAATATACCGCCGCTGCAATGATCGCCACTGCCACGGTGAGGATCACGGTTTCCTTAACGATATCCGCATAATTCAGTTTCTTTTTCATGATTTCAGATACTCTTCCCATTCTTTTTCTTTAGCGCCCACCAGCACCTTGTCTTTCCCAACAAGGATTGGTCGTTTCACAAGCATCCCGTCTGTTGCAAGAAGCGCAAGCTGCTCTTCCTCACTCATCTCCGGAAGTTTATCTTTCAGTTTCATCTCTTTATAAATATTTCCACTGGTATTGAAAAAACGCTTCAGCGGAAGACCGCTTTTTTCCCACCAGGCTTTCAGTTCCTCTGCAGTTGGATTGTCCGTCTTAATATCACGCAACGTATATTCTGCGCCACTCTCATCCAGCCATTTCTGAGCCTTTTTGCAGGTACTGCATTTTGGATAGCATACAAATAACATCTTATGTCCCCCTGTTCTTCGGCAGTAAATACGTAAATTCACTGCTGTCTGTTTTTTTGCCTACAGCACAGAATTTTTATAGAACTTTTTCACTGTACTGTCCAGGTTTTATTTTAACATAGACGATGCGGTATTTCTATCCTCTTGTTCCGACCATATCAGCTTCGATTCCTGTTTCATCTCATCCACAATTTTCTCCGCCGCATCCAGATCTCCCTTTGCTTCCAGCTCTGTTAATTCCAGGCTCTTCTTTCTGGCCTCCTCACTCATATAATAAACCTCTGTTACCGTTTCCGGGATGCTGTCATCTTCCGGTGATACTTCCTCTGTCTTTTTGGAAAAATCCTGAAGCAGCATGTCATCGCCTTTCAGTTCCAGAGTTCCTGCATATGGCGCGTCAATGGCGTAGACGAACTCTGTTCTTCCATCTTCTGTGTACTGTACTTTCATACGGTTAATAAGATTATTGGAAGAATACAGGCAGTTGTCTTTTACGTACATTCCGCTGTTTTCCAGGGTCATGTATTTTTCGTTGAAATACCAGTGGTTATAGCCTGCTGCCGCAGCGATGAGTGTCAGGATAACTGCCACTGCTACTGTCAGCACTCTGCGTATTATTAATTTTCTCCGGATTTTTTTCAGTGCGGCTGCACTTCCGGTATTTTCCGCTTCACCAGCTCTGCGTTGCGCTCCGGAGGCTGCAGATGGTCTCATTTGAGCCTGCTCTTTTCCCTGCTCCTCTTTCATGATCTCCAACATTTTTCTGCATTCCTTACAAGCTTCTATATGCTCTTTTACCAGCGCCTGACTGTCTTCACTTAAAATGCCGTCCACATAGGATGGCATCAGATCCTGTATTACATCACATGTGATCCTCATTGCTCCAGCTCCTCTCTGATCTTTACTCTTGCACGGTAATAAGTCACCCGCGCCCAGTTTTCACTTTTTCCAAAAAGCATTCCAATCTCACGGAAGGTCAGCTCTCCGAAGGTCCGCAGGGAAAAAACTTCTTTGTACGGTTCCGAAAGTCTATGCAGAACCTTATGGATCTCCATAGCCTGGCTCCGCTGCGCCAGCTTTTCCTCCAGAAGCTCTCCGCCAGCGCTTTCTGCTTTTTCCAGCTTCTCATCCCCGAGAAGCTGCTTTTTCTGCTTTTTCAGATGATCGTACAACGTATTCTTTGCAATCTGGCAAAGCCACACCCGCACATCACAGTCACCACGGAACTGATCTGCTTTTTTCAGTGCCTTAAAAAATGTCTCCTGGGTCACTTCCTCAGCCAGTGATCCATCCTGTGAGACAGAACGGATATACCGATATACAATGTCAAAATATGTCCGGTAAAGTTCCTCAATATTCATCGGTTCTTTCTTTTCCTCCCTTCTCACTTATAAGACGCACTGATCTCAAAAACGTTACAGAAAATCTTTCAAAATTTCGTCCGATATTTTTATTCCGGCGTTTCTTTTAGCACAAACGAAATGCCCGGTATAAAAATACCGGGCACAGCATTATCAGAATTTTCTTCTGACCTCCTCTTACACTCTGCTGCATACCTTCACATCGTTCCATGCTTTTCATAATATTTCTTTTTTTCCGCATACATAAGATCATCTGCTCTTCTCAGCATTGTCTCAAGCTCCGAAGAGCTTTCCTCCCAGACAACGCCAACAGAAACACTGATCCTTTTGGCAGCAATGCTGTCACAGATATCCCGGATCTTACTCCGAAAAATCTTCTCATCCATGTCAAAACAGATAAGTACAAATTCATCGCCACCTACCCGGTAAGCATTTTCCGGCAGAATCGCAAGCATAGAACGCGCTGTATTTATGATCAGCCTGTCTCCGGCCTCATGTCCGTAAAGATCATTCACCCGTTTCAGACCATTGATATCAATATATGCTACTCCTGTTTTTATCACTGTTTTTGCCTGCATGCCTTCCAAAACCTGAATATACCTGTTCCTGTTATACAAGGTCGTCAGCATATCACGGTAGCTCATGTACTGCAGACACGCCTTACGCTCCTTGGCTTTCAGGCTGTCCGTTAAAAAGTACTGTATGGATGACAGCAGCGTATGATCCTCATAATGCAGTCTCGGATTATCTACCCCGAGAAATCCTATGATCTTTCCGTCACTGTTTAAAGGAACGGCCAGCAGCCTGGTAATATCCTGCATCTTCAGAGTCTCATAATACGGCTGCCCCTGCTCCTCTTCAATATCCGGAATATAATACAGGCCATTTTTCCGAAAGCTGTCCATCCAGATATCCAGCATTTCCATGGGAACCTCCTGAAGATTATCCTTCTCAGCAGTCACTCCGTTCATGGCATACTCATAGGTATTTGTACAGACATTCCTCTTTTCATCGATCTGAACAATATAACTGCGATCTCCGTCAAAATACCCGCTGATAATACGCAGCAGATTGGAAATCGCCGCATCTTCATCTTCTCCTGATATCAGCTCCGCAATACATTTATTCAGTATCGTTGCGATCTCAAGTCTTTCCTTTATCTTGCCCTCTCTGCTTATCAGCTGATACATTTCCTGATTCAGCTCCGTCATCGTCACGATAAACATAATGATCATGGAAATACCAACAGAAAACTCAATCAGCGACATTCCATACCAGAATGCCTGCACAGCTGCCGCCACTGCCAGAAGTACAATGCATGACAGCATAGAGAACAGGAGCTTCCGGCTGACTTTCTTTCTGTATTGGAGCAGAAGTGTAAGGTCAATGAACATACCTGCTGCCGGAAGAAGGATTGACATAATATATAACGGTGCCCGATGGTAATAATTATCCCCATCTATGTAATAATACCAGTGAGTAAACTGTGAGAGCACCACAAAAGCAGCCTCCACGGCAGCAATAACATATCCGGCTTTTACTCTTTTTAATGTTCTCCGCTCTTTTTTCGAAAACAGATAAACACACACATAAATATGAAAACACACCAGGACTACGTCACTTAAAAGAAATACGAGAAAACTCGAAATACGGACCATCACACTGCCCGGAACTCCGGGATATCCGCTGAAAATATGCCCCAGGGCATCCATCAGCAATAACAGGGAAGCAAAACTCTCCATCAGGACAAGATACCGCCGCTTTTCCCTGTTATAATTACTGCTCAGAAATATACATAATGCTGCTATGGCGCAAAATGCACATCCCCATATAAGTATTGCCACCTGCAGTACTTTTTCATCCGGCATAAAAAACACTCCTCACATTCGTCACTTACAATAAGTATTACACTTTACCGTGTAAAAGTCAACCTTCCCAAAAAAATCCCGGAGTACATTGTCATACTCCAGGATTTTGTCGTCAACCGGATAAAAGCAACCGCATTCGCTACATAATTCTACACCAGATAACTGCTTCGCAGTTGATTCAGTTAAAGCTCTTCCCCGCAGGATTCAATCACTTTTTTGTACCAGTAAAAAGAATCTTTGCGGATTCTGGAAAAGTCTCCGGTCCCGTCATCATTTTTATTTACATAGATAAGCCCATAACGCTTCTTGAATTCTCCAGTGGAGGCACTGACAAGATCTGTACAGCCCCAGCAGGTGTAGCCGATCAGATCTACTCCGTCATGGATTGCTTCCTTCATCTGCTCTATATGGCGGCGCATATATTCAATACGGTAATCATCGTGAATCTTTCCATCCTCTGTCAGCTGATCCACCGCCCCAAGACCATTTTCCACGATCATGATCGGAATCTGATAGCGGTCATAGATCTGGTTCAGAACATAGCGAAGACCAGTTGCATCGATCTGCCAGCCCCAGTCGGAAGCTTTCAGATATGGATTTTTCAGATTGTCACTTCCATTTCCGGCCGTTTTCTCTCCGTCCTTTGTCACGCTGACACAGCTACTGGAATAATAGCTGATAGTGAAAAAGTCCACCGTACCCTTATTGAGGATCTCTTTATCCTCCTGAAGAACCTCCAGCTGGATTCCGTGCTCCTCAAAGTATCTCGCTGCAAATCCCGGATAATATCCTCTTACATGAACATCACCGGCAATGGAATTGTGGATCTGCCCAAACTGCTGTGCATATAAGATATCATCCGGATGGCAGGTATATGGATAACCATTGTGATAAGCAAGCATACAGCCAAGCATAAACTCCGGATCGATCTCATGAGCCATGGAAACTGCAAGTGCACTTGCTACCAGCTGGTGATGCATTGCCTGATAACGGCTCTGCTCACATACATCCTTCGGGTCCAGCATTCCTGCACAGAATACCGCACCAAAGTCCTGCGTCAGCATATTGATCTCATTAAAAGTCAGCCAGTATTTTACCTTACCTTTATATCTCTCAAATAAAACCTTTGCAAATCGAAGATAGAAATCGATCATCTTACGATTTTTCCATCCGCCATACTCCAGAGAAAGATGAAGGGGATTCTCATAATGAGAGATCGTTATCAGCGGCTCAATGTTATATTTTCTCAGTTCGTCGATCACATTGTCGTAGAACTTAAGGCCTTCCTCATTTGGAGTTTCCTCATCCCCATTTGGGAACACTCTGGACCAAGAAATAGAAAAACGATATACCTTAAATCCCATCTCTGCAAAAAGAGCAATATCCTCTTTCCAGTGATGATAAAAATCAGTCGCCTGGTGATTGGGATAAAATTCTTCCGGTAACGGTGCCGGCGGTGTAAGACGACGTTCCTTATCCACACTTCCTCCTGTCAGGATATCTGCAATGGACGGGCCTCTGCCATCCTCATCCCAACCGCCTTCATACTGGTTTGCAGCGGTTGCTCCGCCCCAGAGAAAGTTTTCCGGCATACGGTTATAATTTTTCATATTTTAGTTTTCTCCTTTTTACAAACATCAGGCGGATCTGTTATCTCCGCCTGATGTTTCGTTGTTATTCTTATACAATAGTCAGGAATTTATCTCCTGCATTTACAGCTGCATCTTCTTTTTCCATGCATACTGCTTTGATATAATCAGAAATATTGGTCACAACAACCGGTGTGATCAGATCATATCCTTCTTTCTTAATGGCATCCATATCGAATTCCACAAGAAGCTTTCCTTTTTTTACCTTATCTCCATCAGAAACATGGGATTTAAAATATTTACCATTTAAATTTACAGTATCAAGTCCGATGTGGATCAGAATTTCTGCTCCACTTTCTGTCACAAACATGATTCCATGTTTGCTGTCCATGATATTTGCCACCGTGCCATCTGCCGGTGCATAAACCTTTCCTTCTGATGGAACGATTGCTGCTCCGTCACCTAAAACCTTATCAGCAAAAGTTTTATCCGGAACATCGGAAAGTGCTTTTACAGTTCCTGCTACCGGTGCACAAAGCTCGATCTTCTCTACAAGCGGAGCGTTCTGCTGTGCCGGCTGTTTTTCTGTATCTGTGTTCTGTACTTCATCCTCTGTCTCAGCCTTTACATCCTCAAATCCGAAGATAAGCGTAAGAACAAAAGCAGCTACAAAAGATACCACGATCATAATGATTCCATAAAGCAGATTGCTTAATCCCTTCTCACCGATAAACGCCGGGATCGCCATGATACAATTCTGTGCAATGTAAAGAGAAACCTGAAGAAGTCCTCCTACGATACCACCGATTCCGGCTGCTATGGAAGCTGCTACAACCGGTCTTTTCAGTTTCAGTGTAACACCATACAGAGCAGGCTCTGTGATACCCATAAGAGCGGAGACACCGGCTGCACTTGCCAGCTGTTTCATGTTGCTGTCCTTGGATCTTACAGCTACTGCAAGAGAAGCTCCGGACTGTGCAAGGTTAGAGCATACCTGAGATACAAAGATCAGTGTATCGGTACCACCGGTTGCAATGGCATTCAGTCCGATCGGTGTCAGCGCATGGTGCATACCGGTCATAACGATGAACGGGAAGGTTGCTGCAAGGATACCTACAATAATGAAACCAAGTTTTACGGACAGGAAGTTGATGGCTACCGCAAGTCCGTTACCAATAATTGTTCCGAGCGGTCCAACTACGATCAGGGCGATCGGTGCACTGATCAGAATTACCAGTGTCGGGTTCAGGATCAGTTTTACCATTTTCGGTGTGATCTTATCAACCAGAATCTCAATATAATGTGTGATCCATACCATCAGGATAACCGGAATAACGGAATAAGAATAAGTTGCTTTTGTGATCGGCAGACCAAACAGTGTGATGGCCGCATCACCAGCTACCATAGTTACAAAGGTAGGGCTTAAGTAAACACCGGCAATAAACAGCGCCAGTGACTGGTTCACGCGGAAAACCTTGGCAGCATTTGCTGCGATCAGGAACGGCATGAAGTAGAAAGTAACATCTCCGATAAAACTGATCACCTGGTAGGTACTGCTTGTTTCTGATACCAGATGAAAAGTTGTCAGCAGAGTAAGTACAACTTTGATCATACCGGCTGCAGTCAGGGCAGGGATCATCGGGGTCATACATCCGGTGATGGCATCGATAACTTTTGAAACAACACTCTTTGAGCTGTCAGAGTTCGCTGCCGGTGCATCATCGGTAGGAACACCTTTGTCCTCCAATGCCTTGTAAACAGCGTTCACTTCATTTCCTGCGATAACCTGGAACTGATCTTCATGCCAGTTAACGCCGGAGATCTCAGAAAGCTTTAAGATCTCTTTCTCGTTGATCTTCGATCTGTCTTTCACATAGAAACGAAGCCTTGTCATGCAGTGGAACAGACGGGTGATATTCTCTTTTCCGCCCAGTGCTGCAATCAGTGTGTCTGCAGTTTTTGCATAGTCCTTTTTCATTTGGGGACCTCCTTTAATAATAAATATTGAAATTTATATTAAAGGTCTTGCCTGAAAAGATACGCACATGGCACGTATTTCAGTAACAATCCATTAACACCTAACTTTATAAAACAATCTCTTTTCACAGATTTTTCAGACGTTTATGGTCTTCTGTGATCTTCTGGATATGAATCGTCAGATACAGCATTTCGTCCTCAGTCATAGCGTATTTATATTCCTCTTCCATCATAAGATAGATCATTTTTACACAGCCGTAAGCTTCTCTGTACTGCTCCTTGATGATCTTGAAAAGCTCCTGATTCTCATCATAGTGAAGCTCTTTATGAAGGAATCTCTGGGCAAAATATTTCAGATGCGTGAGAAACCGCTGATAATACAGATTATCCTCCTGAAATTCCATATTGTCATAATACTTCTCCACGATGTCCAGGATCTGATGTACGATAATGGAAATCTGATAGCTGTCCGTCTTGCCGCCATCTTCCGCATTCACAAAATGCAATGCAAAAAATCCTGCTTCATCTGCAGAAAGATCTACCTCGAACATCTCATTTACCTTTTTCAGTAATTCCAAGCCGATCTCATATTCCTTATGATAAAGCTGCTTGATATCCAGAAGCAGCATATTCTGAAGGCGGATCCCGTTTTCAAGTCTAGAGATCGCACCCATGATATGGTCGCTAAGGGAAAAATAAATACTGTCATTTAATTTCATCCCCTCTTTTTCCTTCACTTCATTTACAAAAGCTTCCACAAAATCCAAATATTTTTCCGGAATAGCAGTCAGATAACCCTGTATCTCCTTGCTGATCTGGGCATTTTCCGCAGTAAAGATCTTCTCGATCCTGGACTCCTCCACTTGCTGTCCTTTCTTTTTCTGAAAGGCAATTCCGCAGCCCTTTACAATAACTTCATGTCCCTGTCCATCCCTGGACAGTATCAGATTATTATTCAAAATCTTATGGATAACCATATTCCTGTTCCCCCGCTGCCAGACAAACAAAAAAAAGACCATTACAGTATATAGAAACCCCATTCCTATACTACTATAAGGTCTTGCCTGACGATAAATAAATATTTCAGTAACAATCCTTCTGATTCGTAACTATTTAACAACTGTATGTAATAGTATCAGAAAAAATATATGTTGTCTATCTGGAATATTTAATAAAATATTTATAATATTTTTGTGAACTTTGACAAAATCCCCTGATGATCCTGCCATACGGATCAACGGGGGATTTTCTGTTCAGCTTTTTATTCTTCAGATCTCTTTTCCCTTTGTCGCAACGGCATGTACAACAAACGGTACAAACAATGTAATAAACGCCGCATATCCAAGGTATGCATATCCCTTCTTAACAACTGTCATCAGACCGAACTGTGCGATGGCAAATGCCAGGAATGTAAAGATTGCTGTAAAAACTGCATTTCTTCCAAGGTGTCCCTGCGCTTTTTTCTCCGGGCTGTCCATACGGCGCTCCACTGCATTTACACAGCGGGTCACAATACCAGAGATCATATTTACTGCTGTGGAGATAGCTCCAAGGATGATCAGCAGAGAAATGATCGGTGTCAGGATACCGGCGCCTACACCGTTCTGGACAAGTACCAGCATCGGTACCGATGCAGATGCCAGTTTACTTACATATGCAATGGCAAGAAGTCCGAGGATGGAAAGCTCCATTGCACAGAAATTGCATACAAACATCCAGATCGCTGCTTTGTTGATCTGTTTTTCGTCCGTTACATCCTCCATGTGCTGGTACATAACAGAAACAGATGCCAGCTGGAAGAAGAAATAAAGGACTGCTGAATAGAGGGCCGGTCCAAAGGCTCCGCTCTCGGAGGAAAGTACAGTCATTTCTCCGGAGGACATAGTATGGATGGAAGCTGTGATATCTCCCCACTGTGCAATGATATTCGGAACAAGTACCAGTACAAGACCGATGATGATCAGCACACTTAATGTAGAAGCACATTTTCTTACAACATTGGTTCCGAAAAGTGCGATCACAAAGATAAATGCTGCAATGATCAGTGTACAGAGCCAGTATGGGATCCCGAACAGTGTCTGCAGTGTGGAACCGCCGGTTGCAAAGGCTGCTGCAGATGCAGTTCCGATCATGATCAGGTAACAGATCTCATAGAGATTGGACATAACCGGTTTTGTTTTTCCGTAAAGACTGTCGGAAAAGCTTCTGTAATCGTAGGTTTTGTGTTTGTATGCGTAGCGCATTCCATACCAGAAAAACAGTGCATACAATCCCTGTGTCACTGCCGGCAGGATCAGACACCAGATACCGTAGTTGATAAAGTACTGATAGATCTGCGCTCCTGATGCGAATCCGCCTCCGAACTGTGTGGTAAATGCGACGAACGCAAGTCCCATAGCCAGAGGCATTTTACTTTGTAATGATTTATTCTGACTCATCTCTCTTTCCCCCATTTTTTATTTATTATATTCGATGACTTTTCCCGGATTCAGGATCAGTTTATCATCGAAAGCCAGCTTGATGGCTTTATAAAGAGCGATCATTCTCGGTCCCGCAAATTCTTCCAGAAATTCCAGACGTCCGTTTCCGATGCCATGCTCACCGGAAAGCTGTCCGCCCAGTTCCTTGGACAGTGCATAAAGCTCTACCAGACTTGCGTGAGTGGCTTCCTTCCACTCCTGGTCACTCATTTCCGGTCCACGGAGCATCTCTGTATGGATATTTCCGTCTCCGCAATGTCCGCAGGGCTCTACACGGATGCCATGTGCACTTGCGATCTTTTTGGCTGCTTTTACATACTCTGCGATCCTTGCACGCGGAACAACTACGTCACACTCCTCCTGTGCGATAGAATCTGCTTTCATTCCTTCCAGGATCCCGCCCCGGACACTCCATACGGCTCCGGCACGCTCCGGTGTGCCTGCGATACAGCAGTCCAGGGCTCCGTTTGCCAGGGCTGCTTCCGCTGCTGCCTCTACTGCGCTGTCAAGTTCCTGCTTACTGGAAGCATCATACATAACGATCAGCACTGCTTCTCCTTGTTTTACTGGGAACATTTTGTTCAGATTACGTTCTACGATATCGATCAGTTCTCTTTCCAGAAACTCGATGGCTGTTGGCACAAACGGCAGCTCCAGAACCTTCGGGACCATGTCTGCACATTCCTCAAGACTCCTGAACGGCATTACAAGAGTACAGGTGCAGGTCGGTGCGGGAAGAAGCTTCAGCGTTACCTGAGTCAGGATACATAAGGTTCCCTCTGAGCCGATCACCAGATCTTTTACATCATATCCCGTTGTGTTCTTCACAACGTTGGATGAAAAATTCATGATGGAACCATCCGGCATAACTGCCTCGATACAGCGGACGAAATCCCTGGTCAGTCCATATCGTACCGCCTTCATACCACCGGCATTTGTGATAACATTGCCGCCGATGGAAGCTGTTTTTTCGCCCGGATCCGGCGGATAAAAAAGTCCTCCTGCTGCAGCGGCTGCCTGGATATCGATGAGAAGTGCTCCCGGCTCCGCTGTGATGGTCTGGTTCTTTCTGTCGATCGGAAAGATCTTGTTCATGCGCATCACAGAAAGCATAATTCCACCATATTTACAGGTTGCTCCGCCTGCAAGTCCGGTTCCTGCGCCACGGCATACCACCGGGATATTTTCTTTATATGCGTAAGCCATGATGGCTGAGATCTCTTCTTTATTTAAAACCTCCACATAAAGCTCCGGAGGAAAAACTCCGTACTCCGGCATCTCATCACGATAATATTCTTTTGCGATCTCATCGCCGACCCATACACGATCTGAAGCAGTCACAGAACGGATGTAGTCAAAATCTTCTGAAGTCATTTTTTTATAGGGATATGCCATGACTTAATCCTCCTTCCGATTCTTTATCAGCTCTGTCAGCTCCGGTACAACCTGATACAGATCATCCACGATGCAGTAATCTGCAACATTAAAGATCTGTGCCTCCGAATCATTGTTGATCGCTACGATACAGTCAGATCCTGTCATGCAGGAGGTAAACTGGATAGCACCGGATACGCCGCAAGTGATGATCAGCTTCGGACGGACAGTTCTTCCGGAAAGTCCGATCTGATGTGCAACATCTCCGAATCCGTTTTCTACCATAGGGCGGGTGAAGGCAAGCTGTCCGCCAAGGGCATCTGCCAGTTCCCGGCACATTTCCACATCCTTTTCATTCCGGACACCACGGCCTGCTACTACCAGAACATCCTCTTCCTCAAGGCTCTTTACCTTATCAATGACCCTGGATGACAGAATCTTGATCCTGGAATCTGCCATTTTTTCATTTACCGGACATACGACCACCTGACCATGCGGGTTTTTTATTTTTTCTGCCTTGTCCATAACCTTATAACGGACCGTGGCAAACTGTGGCCGTGATTTGGTGATGCCGATCTGAGCCATGATATTTCCGCCGAAAGCCGGTCTGATCTGGATCATATCGGTGTTGGAACGGATATCCAGAGTTGTGCAGTCTGCAGTCAGTCCCGTATGGAATCTGGTGGAAAGCCTCGGTGCAAGGGAACGCCCCAGCGCAGTAGCTCCGATCAGCACAGAGCTTGGTTTGTTTGCTGCGATACAGTCTGCAACTGCGTCTGTATAACAGTCTGCGCGGAAGCCTTCGAAGCCTTCATGCTCATATACGTACACATTGTCTACGCCATACGGCAGAAGCTTTTCCGCATTTTCCTTTGTTCCTTTTCCTCCGACGATCACACAGTTAACCTGATAACCGACTTTGACAGCCATCTTTCTCGCTTCTCCGATCAGCTCAAAGGTAACCGGATGAATCTCTCCTCTCTCCTGCTCCACATAGATAAGAAAGTTTTTCCATTTATCCTTGTCAAAGGATTTCGCCTTCTGCTCAAACCGGATAGCTTTCTCCGGGCAGTTACGAACACAAAGCCCACACATACGACAGGCATCGCCTACAACAATTCCATTTCCCTCTATGGTGAGGGCCCCAAAAGGACATTTCTCCACGCATACTCCGCAGAGTACGCATTTGTTTATATCAAATTTTAAAAATTCCATGTTCCGCTTCCCCCTATATGATCTTCTTTCCGGTCAGGAGAGCAACAAGCTTGTCTGCCTTTTCCTTTGCAGTTCCTTCCAGATAAACCTGTTTTTCACTTTCCTCCGGCGCAAACATTTTTTCCACAGAGGTGGGGGAACCGATCAGTCCGTAACGGCTCAGATCCTGATCCGGCATATCTTCAAAGCTTAAGATCCGTACCGGACGGTCTGCAGTTGCCTTCTTTAACAAATAGGATGGCAGACGTGGCACGCAGGTATCCTTATCAATAGTCAGCAGACATGGATACGGAATCTCGGAAACCTGAGAAACACTGACAAGATCCTGACGGACCTGAATGCTTTTTTCATTAACGTCCATGATCTCAGCTACCCATGCAGCATGTGGGATGGTCAGATGCTCTGCAATGGCCGGACCAACCTGGGCTGTGTCACCATCTGTGGTCTGTCTTCCGCAGATGATCAGATCTGCACCGCCGATCACCTGGATTCCCTGTGCTAACGCATAAGAGGTTGCCAGAACATCCGCTCCCGCAAATTTTCGGTCTGAAAGAATCACGCCCTCATCAGCACCCATGGTATAAGCATCCCGGATCATCTCTTCCGCCTGAGGCGGTCCCATAGTAAGAACGGTTACAGTTCCGCCTGTTTTTTCCCGGATCGCAAGGGCTGTTTCCAATGCAAACAGATCATATGGATTAGTCCTTGTCTCACCGGACATTCGTTTCATGGCACCGGTTTCCGGATCGATATCAACCTTGGAAGTTGCCGGTACCTGCTTCATACATACAACGATCTTCATTTTCTATCTTCTTTCCTGTATTTTCACTTTTATTTTTTGCTTTAAAACGTTAAACAACTGTATAAGTATAGCATTAACGTGGTATAAAGTCGAGAGGATTTTGGTAAATTCTGCACAAAAAAGCATTGAAAAAACTTTTAAGCATGCTATAATTACTCTCCGTTATCAAATAAAGCAGACATATGAATCTTTACAATATCACATCGATCAAGGAGCATATATGTAATGGAAGACATCCGTGCAATCTACAGAATTTTCAACAATCTAAAATATGAAATGGAAAATAATGGATGGGTCTATCAGTGGCATTTAGGCGATGAACCTATAAAAGTAACTCATAAATTTAACCCTCCTGTAACACCTGAAGAATTTCAGCTGTTTGAAAAATATTTTCCCAATATGAAACTTCCTGCCTCATACAAAGCTTTTTTATCCTGCTCAAATGGCATGGAACTTTTTTGCGGAGAGGAAGGCAGTTCTTTAGTCAGCTGTACCATTTATTCTTTAAAAAGAGCGCTCAAAGAAAAGGAATCTTGGAATAGTACGCCTATTTTATCTGATCCGGAGTTTACATATCATCTTCCTGTTCTTTGCTTACAGGACATCGGCGATATAACCATGGATCTTCAGGCTGTATCAGAAGGCAGAGACGATTACCTATGCTATCCAGCTCCAGATACTGATCGTTTTAATATCCCTTTTAATGAATGGCTGGAAAGATATATCGTATGCCAGGGGCATGAATTCTGGTATTTCTTGAATCCATAAAACAGAAATTTTATGAATATTTTTCGTAAAAATACCCCGGAAACCTTACGGTTCCGGGGTATCTTACGTTTGGACACAATGTACCTTGCGGTACTCAATATATATTAAATTAGGATGTTATACTAATTAAGGATTACTCGATAACTGTAGCAACACGTCCTGATCCTACAGTACGTCCACCCTCGCGATACTTTAATCCCGTTTTATCTCATATTTTTTATGGTTTTCTATCCAAAATACAGTGAAAAACGGCTGATTTGCACCATCTATTTTTATTTGCCTGATTTCTTGGCACCGTTTTGGCACCGGAATCCCTGGTCGAAAAGATTCTTTTCTACAGTTGCCCTACTCTCATCTGTCAACTTCATATTGCGCCGACAGTTTCAGACGGTTATAATCAGAACATGGGTGCTACCATAACGGTAAACGGTTAGTCCTTCTCCAGAGGGTTGCAGAGTGCCAGTGGCACTCGTTTTGCAACGACCGAAGTGAAACGGAGACCTGTGACCTTCTGATTACATAGAAACCTGTAAAGGAATCCAATGGAAAGAAGAACTAAGCCAATGAGTATTGTTGACTTCATAGCAGTAGTGAGCTTCGGCTTAACCTGCTTTAGTATCAGATATACATTAGGCAAAGATAATCATAAACCACAAAAATAACCGCCCTGTCTGCAAACTAAGCGGTTATCTTTGATAGATATTCTAAATAGTAAAACGGACTAACCGTCTATCGGTAGCACTCTTTTTTCTATAAGCATATTATCACGCATCTGTAAGAATGTCAAAAAGTTCTTTTTCCATAGTATGTAATACGAATTTGAAAATACTTATAAGCCGAAAAAATACACCAGTACCAGCTTGATCACAGCAGCTCCACCAAAAGCAACAACTGCAGTTACAACTAATTGCATAGGTTTTGGGAAATTTTCGAACACAAAAACTTTCCTACTCTTGCTCCGCACCTTGCTTAAAGATCCTGTCGTAAATGCTGCCATCATTATGACTGACACAGATACCAAGGTCTCACAATAGCCGGCAAGCTTTCCTAACACATCATTATACATATATGCACCTGTTTCATGCAGAATCCAGTATAGAACCAATGCACAAACTCCCATGACACTTTGGAGCTTCATTTCCTTAAAAATCTTCTCTTTCTCTGTAGTTGCATAATCTGACATTGTTTTAGCAATTTTTCTTTCTTCTTCGTTCATCATCTCGCTTTTCCTTTCTCCACTGATAATCTCAGGAATGCTGATATCATAATAATCTGCAATATCCACAAGAATACTGATATCCGGCATATTGTTTCCGGTTTCCCATCTGGATACGGTCCTTCCAGAGACATTTAATATTTCTGCCAACTGCTCCTGTGTAATGCCTTTTTCTTTGCGAAGTTTTTTTAAAAAATTCCCGATTTTTACTTGGTCCACCTCAACTCCTCCTTTCATCATCAAATATAGAATCTGTTATCTGCAAATAACACGACACAAAGCGAGAAATGTCGTATTTTCACTAATAGACACAGTTGTCTATGCGTTTTTCATTTTTTCAATTATACAAACTAGAATTTATCGTCTTGTTCCATTCTTATCAAAATTCTTTTTTAATGCTATTTCTGTTGGGAGAATAGACCCAATTAAAGGAATAAGTTGAACACCACAGATAATTCCTCCTATACTCCCAACACAATCTTCATTTTTTCCAATCACTAAAAGCATGAATATTACTGTTATCGGCAACATAACCATTCCACAGACATACCAGACTTTACCACAATATTTATGAGCAAATTCCCATGTGTCTTTGTTCTTCATAGACATCGAAGTCCGATATCCAAATACTGAATTTATTTCCTTTGGAGCCTTTTTCGTAAAATATCTTCCAAAACCAATCATCGTAAATGGAAGAAGCAAATCCATAATCAACATAAAAATCCAAAACCCCATTGTAAACCTCCTTTACTACAACTTCCGATTTATCTCTTACATTTTATCATATTCTATCCCAAAACTCTATTCTTAGATTGCCAAAGAGCAGCCTTCCGACTGCCCTTTCTGCTCACATATACACGCTCTCTTTCAACACAATTTCCTCCGCACATGCCTTTATATTATTTATCAATCCAACCCATTTCATCAGATCCTGCATTTTCAGTTGTTCCGTCACACCTTGTTTTTCCTCAATCTGCTTTACCAGGGTTTCCACATGCTCTCTGGTCTCCTGATCGACTCGGTTCAGATGTGCCGTCAGCTCCCCAGTCATCAATAAATACTGGTATCGTGCCGGTCTATACTCTTTCAGGAACTGTTTCCGCAACATTCCGTATTTACCATATGTCGGTTCTCCCTCATTCACTGCCAGATCTGGCAGGTAATAGTCTCCATGCAGTATGTAACTTAATCCATTGCTTTCATCATAAATGTGCTTTTTCATCATCTTATCTCTCCATTCCTCTGTTTTTTATTTTATTTTTCTTACGCTGCTGATTCTCCATCTCGCTCTTTCTGGCTCCCCAGGCAAGTCTTTCGTGAATACTTCCTGTTGGCATTTGCTCCATTTGTCGCTTTTCTTCTAATGCCTTCTGCTCCTGTATATCCTGTTGTACCGCATCATCTACAGCATTTTCTCCAAGAACACGCACTACCCGGTCATATCTATCAGAAACATCCTGCAATTGTTGTTTTTCATCAAATAACTGCTCTTTTTCTTCACGCACTGTATCTAGCTCTCTTTGTATTTGGTTATATGCTTGCTTTGTTTTCTGATATTTGTGTTTCCATTTTTCTACTTCTTCGGCAAGTTCTTTAACCTGTGCAGCCATCGCAGCAATTTTATTTTTCACCTGAGTAAACAGTGGTTTTATTTTCTTATCCCGGTAAGTTGTTGCACGTTCCAATGCACCAGCTTCTGGAAGTAGAGTTTTCACTGTTCCATATTCCTTTATTTCTTTGCTGACATTATCCATTACCGGCTGTAACCGTTCTCTGCGTTCTTCCAGGCTATGCAGATCTTTCTCGGCTTTTTCCGCACGCTTCTCAGCTTCCTCTTTATCTTTAACTGCCTGCTCCTTGTCATCTTTTAAAAGCTGGATATTGTAGAAACAATCCGTCTGAAACTACAATATCATCGTGATCCAGAACGTGCTGAACAGATCAAACAGATCAAAGGCTGGTAAAAAAATTACTCCTGTGAATAGCAAACATTCGCAGGAGTTTCTTTTTGGCACCGTTTTGGCACCGCAAGCCTTATTTTTCAATTTTAAATTTATCCGTATTTCATCTTGCTGATAAATTTACGAACAATTCTTTTCTTAGAGTACAGAAAAACCCCGGAAACCTTGCGGTTCCGGGGTATCTTACGTTTGGACACAATGTACCTTGCGGTACTTAATATATATTAAATTAGGATGTTATACTAATTAACGATTACTCGATAACTGTAGCAACACGTCCTGATCCTACAGTACGTCCACCTTCACGATATCAGACCAATGTATTGCGGTGTGCAAATGGTGATTTTTCGTGTGATTTGTGTGGGAAAATCCGGATTTTCCGATGTGTCCGTATAGTTTTGGGCGATTTTGTTATCATGATGTTATCACGCTATTTACTATCCGAAAAAGAATGCATCGCCTTATCAAACTCTGTAAGTTTGAGATCATCAGTTTCAATCTCAATGTCCATTATTTTTTTCATCAATGCAAAAAAGGTTCGATTATTTCTCGACCTAAGCTTAATAGTCTCTATGGCAAGACCCATATCTCGCAGAGTTATAATTCTATATAATTCCTTGCAAAAATTAGAAACATTTAACAGATCATCAAATTTCATTATTGCAGATATTCTATTCGAAGAATGCGTGTAATAATTTCGATCATGCACTATATCATCTATAAGTTTTTCTTTTTTCTCTACAAATTTCTTTTTAGATATTTCTTCAAAAAGATTATAACCTTTGTGCAAATAATCCTTCACTGCTTTTCTAAAAGATATACCTGAATATCCCAAGCCTTTTTCAACTAACTCTTTTTCTTCTTTACTTTCAAGTTTACTAATCAATTCATTCTTTTTTTCCTCAAATTCTTTGATTTCTTTTTCTTCATCTGCGTATGCTTGAGTGTATCCTTCAATCAATTGCATTGCAGCTAAATATTTATTTGTTGTAACAATTTTCACCTCCTCATCCAACAAAATTCTTCCGTATGCTTGTTGTGCATTATATATCTTTTCGTAATTAGAAAACCAATATCTTAATGCTTGTTCTAAATTTTGAAAATCAGTTATTTTATATAAGGAGCTTCTTTTAAAAGATGTATAATCTATTGTATCATTTTTCAATATATTTAATTTTTCTTTTGGAAAATTACAGATTCCCATAACTTCTACCAACTTATCACAATCCACACAATTCAAAGCATTAATTGTAACACTTTCTCCTGCCAATACCGAAAAAAAGTCTGTTATTATATACAAATTTTCCCTTATATTTTCTATGTCTATGGCTGAATTAAATTTCCATGTAATACGATGTGCAAATCCAATGGACAACGCTTCTTTACTATATTGATATTTCGGATAAACGCCAAATATCAATTCTCCATTTTCCAATTGGACACTTCTATTTTCCACATTGATTGGTATATCAATTTTACGGCAAAATATAATATCTTCATAATTTTTATTTACATCGTACGGACATAAACCTATCAATTCATTTCCTTCCGTTATTTCAAAATATATCTCTTGAAATTTAGAAGTATTAGCATAAGCCATTTTTCCTTTTAACAATATATCCGCCTGCAATTCAAGTTTAAAACAATTGTTAACTCCTCCAGAAGCCGATTTAAAATTTAACCCAATTGCAGTTATCTTCTCTTCATTTTCTAGTTTAATTACCAAATACTCAATCTTTTCTTGCGCCATATTCACAATTTTTCTTGAAACTCTATAAAGCGTAATTATCCCTTGATAATATTTATTAATATGTATTTCCGCTCTATTATTTAATTTTAATCCATCTATGCTTTCAAGTTTTCCGGAAAATGCTCCACCGGCTTCTATACTCATGTTTTTCCTCCTACTTATTCTTCAAAATCTCTTTATAAATAAATAAGACATACATCAAATTTACAACATCTTTTGTCAATTCAATATATGCCTTATTTTAATTTTAAGCATAGGCTAATTTTTTATTATCTTGACTATGCTTTCCTCTTTTTTGTATCCGAGATCGTTTTTCTATCTCTTCTTTTGTCATTCCACTAGCACCTTTAAGTAATGCTTTTTCCAACCTACTATTAATGCTCAAATTTCTTTCCTGTTTTCTACGGATAATTCCATAACACCCAACTGGTGAAATAAAAATTTCTTTAGGTGCATCCCCAGAAATAATGTCTTTTAATGATCTAAATTCACATTTTTCTGGCTGTTCAGTACAATTAAGCTTCATCGCTCCAACATCAATAATTCCTTTACTGAAATCATATAAAATAGCATTTTGATACTCATTAATCATCGATTCATCAATATATTTTTTCTTTTCTTTATAGATGCTCTCTGTTAATTCATATGAAACTAATCTTTTTCCGATCCATTGCACCACTGGAACGGCCCACGAATTACCTATAGCTTGATATCTATTCGTTCGTTTTGCGCCTTTAATATTAGTATACTCATCCGGGAAGCCCATTAACCTCTCACATTCAAGTGGCGAAAGTCTTCTTATTTTTTCGTCCTGAACAACAAACAATGATCCATTATATGCTGCTGCATTACCATTCCACTTTGTTCCATAAGCTGAATATAGGCAATCTGAATATTCTCGAAACACTTCAAAAGAATGTCCTTCTTTTTCAAATGTTAAATCTCCTGTTGGATACTCTACAAACTCACCCTTATGCAGTTCAAATAAAATCTCCTCTGGGTGAAAGTCTTTTCCTCCAGCCAAAACATATAGTCTTCGTCTTTGCTGTGGCAAGCCAAAATACTTAGCATCTAAAACTCTCCAAGCAACATTTCTTTTTTCCCCTTCTAATATTCCTGCATTAGGCCATTTCTTCATTTCAACTGCTTTATCTAAACCGGCTAATGATGAAATCAAACATCCAAATGCATTTGTTTTATCCGTAAGAACTCCTTCAACATTTTCCCAAAATACGATACTTGGATTTTGCTTTCTCTCTTTTCTAACTTTATCATTTGCTTCTATTATATCAACAAACTTTAATGTCAGATTTCCTCTTTCATCATTCAACCCTCTTTTTCCACCTGCCAATGAAAATGCTTGGCAAGGTGTTCCTCCACATATAAGGTCTGGTGCACATATATTTTCGTTTATCAATTCTTCCGGAATGTTATTCATATCCCCCAGATTTATTATCTGTGGAAATTTTTCATTTAATACTCTTGATGGGAATGGTGCAATTTCTGAAAACCATTTAAAATCTAACCCTAGTGGCTTCCAAGCAACGGAAGCTGCTTCTATTCCTGAACATATACTTCCAACTGTTTTTATCATTGCGCCCTCTCCTTTCCTAAATTTGAATATACAAAAACCTACATATGCTAGCACGCTTTCATCATATCAAACATACGTTCGTTTTTCAATATATTTTATTCTTTTTCTTTCAAATATTTGTTAAATTGATTTTTCCATTCTATTAAATCATACCAACAGCAACCGATACAACCATTCTCATCAGCTTTTGATGATCCTCTCCACTGTTCATCGCCTTCATAAAACCATTTTATCCCAAAAAAGTCTCCTCTTATTCCTTCCGATACACATTTTTTACAATATCTTTCTTTTTGAAGATTTGTCTGGTTTGTCAATAATTGAAACTTTTTCTTTATTTCTTCTTCTGACATATTTGTTTCATTCACGGTTTCTCCATTTACCCAACGTGAAGAAGGGAATTTATGATCTATAACCAATTCTGAAGCAGTCTGTGGTGAATCAAAACAAGCATCTTTTAATGGTAAAACGTTTTTTATTTTATTCTGAAGGCTTGTAGAAATAGAAAATCTTTTTTCATTATCCGCTGCTTTTCGAGGAAGTCTAATTAATAAATCATAAAATTCCTTTTTCCCACACGTCGGACAATCTTTTTTCATAGTCGCAATATAGTACCCACTTTCGCGCAGTTTTTTTATTCTTGCTGCAGGTTGTGGATTTGCTTGTGGTACCGGACCACATTTTCTACACTGCCATTTAGTCATAACATCATTCCCATTTAGTGCATCAAAAACAGCTTGCGTATCAAAAGCCTGTCTATTTTCCCAATAATGCCGTTGTTCATTTTGCCATACATCATTTCTTCCTGGATCCAATTCCGTGTAACATTGTAATACCCACTCTTTTACATCTTCATATGTACGTGGTATATCTGTCCCCTGATATTTTGATTTTATAGGCACGCATCCATTCCAAGTTTTTGCATGGTATCTAAATGTTACTCCTAAATAATAATCTTGCATTCCATGAATTTGAAATAACTCACCAGTGCGTACATTTGCATTTATCTTTTTATTTTCAAAATCATATGACATTTTCTTTCCCTTCTTTTCTGCATAGATATTCATCTTTATCATACCAAAAGAGAAAAAATAACTCAATATTTTATTATATTTACTTGAATATTATTTGCTTACTTATTTCTTCTGCCACATTCTTAATATTATTCATCCTCCTCACCCATTCCATCTGATCCTGCAACTTCAGTTCTTCCGTCACGCCCCACCGTTCAGCCATCTGTTCCACCAGCATCTCAACTTTTTCTCTTGTTTCTTTATCGACTTGATTCAGATACTCCGTCAATTTCCCGGTCAGTACCAGATACTGATACCTGGCACTCCGGTGTTCCTTCAAAAACTGTTTTCGCATTATTCCATATTTCCCATATGTAGGTTCTTCCTCATTGATTTCCAGGTCTGGAAAATAATAATCTCCATACAATGTGTAGCTCAGTCCATTCTTTTCATCATAAATCTGTTTCTTCATATCCTTACAACTCCATTCCTCTGTATTTTGTTTTGTTCTTCTTTATCTGTGCATTGTATTCTTCACTTCGTTCTCTTGCCCATTGTATGCGGTCACCTATTTTTTTCGGCATCTGCTCTTTCTGTTTTCTCGCTTCAAGTTCCTCCTGGATTCGTATATCGTCCTGTACCAGTCTTTCTACCATATCTTTCCCCAACATGCGTAAAAGTCGGTTATATCTGTCTGCAATTCCCTGCAGTATTTCTTTCTCACCAGACAATTTCTGATAATCTTTCTGAACTTCTGCCAGTTCCTTTTTTGTTTTTTCATGCTCTTGCTTTTTCTTCTGAAACTTACTTTTCCAACTATCTCTTTCTCTTGTGAGTTCTTTCACCTGTGCAGCCATCGCACCGATTTTGTTTTTCATTTCAATGAATAATGGTTTTATTTTCTTATCCCGGTAAGTTACCGCACGTTCCAATGCTGTAGCTTCCGGCAGAAATGTTTTGATCATTCCATATTCTTTTATTTCCTTACTGACATTATCCATCACTGGTTGCAGGAATTCTCTTCTGTCTTCAAGTTTTTTCAATTCCGTTTCTGCTTTCTCCGCACGTTTTTCCGCTATCTCTTTATCTTTCTGAAACTGAATTTTTTCTTCTTCCAGTAGCTTAATATCTACCCTTGCTTCTGCAATCTGAGAAGTCAATCCTTCATTCTCCACTGTCAGATTTTCTTTTTTCTGCTCCAGTTCCCGCACTTCCTTTTTGCGTTCTTTTTTCTTGAAATTGTAAACATCCAGATGTTCTTCATGTGTGCCTTTCTGTTCCCATTCAATTCCATGCTGTTTTGCGATTTCAGCCAGCACTTCCTTTTCATGATTTATCCACTGATTCAGTTCTGTATCATGCTTATTTCCACCTTGAAATCCAAGACTTTTCAATGCCTGCTTCAGTGAAACTCTGGTATCCATTCCTTTTCCCTTCCAGTTGGTCACATAAGGAACAAAGTCAATATGCAGATGCGGAGTAGCTTCGTCCTGATGCAGATAGCAGCTAAATACCCGAAGTGTCGGATTCCGTTTCTGGAAGTCTTTCACATATTCGCCCAGTACCCTTACAGCCAGATTTCCTTCTGACGTTCCCACTGCCATATCCTCACAATTACCAATCTGGAATATCACTTCATGAAATAACTTCTCCTGTTTGCCCTGTCGGATTTTTTCATAATAATTTGCAATTTCCCGGTCCTTTCTTTTCCCGACATTATATCTCTCAACCGCATCGTCAAACAGCTCTTTATAAACTTCCTTCAGATTCTCATTCTTATAACAAATGTTCAGTTGTACTCTGTCCGGATCTACATTTTCTGCTACAAAATCCCGTCTGTTATGAGCCAGTGAACCGGCTCCGATCATGCCACTGATTGTTCGTTTCATCATAAATTTTCTCACCTCTTTTCTGTTTGAGTGCCAGATATGGCACATAATTTTTATTTACGCCAGACATGGCGATATTTAAGAAACTTTCGCCGGATACGGCGGTTTTGTTACTTTTGTCAAAAGTAACGCAAAAGCACTTTCGACAGCCGTACCGTCCATCAAAAGTCCCCTTGCGCCCTGCCGGGGGCATAACTTCCTTATGGACGTCTGTTCTGCACCGACCGAAGTGGATCATAGATCTGTTTATTCTGGTATCCTCGCCTGCACATATTCCAAATCTCCACAATAAGGCGTTCCCACCAGATACCATTCTCTTGCCAGATTCATCTCCATTCTGGTCTGTACCCATTCATCATCTACCAGCACTTCCAGTCCTTCTCCACAGTGAAATCCTGTATCAATCCATAAATCCGATGCTAATAATCCATATCTACCATTGCTACTGTTATATCCTAATCTTCCCTGTTTCATCATTTTCTGCTCCTTTCCAGTCTGTAAACGGAATTTGTAAACGGAGTTCAAAAGATTTTAAAAGTTAACGTTTTAAGTTTTTTCTTCAAGTTCCGTTTACATCGTTTACAATAATCTTTACTCAAACGGTATTTCCAACTGTTCCGGTACTTCCATAAAGCCGTCTTTATCTTTCTTCACCGAATCTTCCATCCGTTTCCATGACCGCTGTATTCCATATTCCTTTCCGAATCGATGTGTACCATGTGGTTTCCAGCCTACAATCGCATTGTTCATAATATTGGCAATTTCTTTACCTTCCCACTGTTTCATTTCTCCGGTTCGATGTAGCGCTTCATCGAACAGAATTCTTGTACATACATAATCGTCATCGTAGTCATCAAGAAATGCCTGTATGATTCCGGCATTGGTATCTTCCGGCATAAATTTTTTCTGCAGACGCTTTGCCTCTTCCTCAATTTCCTTTGTAAATCCTAAGAACACATTTCCCTGTCGATACAGTACCATTGCCTCCGCCCAGGCCTGTTCGATATAGGCTTTGCTCTCTGCCTCATTGTCCAGAATATGAACTTCTGCTTTCGACATATCTGTCATCACCGGAGCAAATCTTCTGTTTCCGGTTCTGTCCAGCGGAAGGAAATTCAGATCATTTGAAGTACCGCAAAATACACACTGTCTCGGTCTGTCTTCTGGGTGAACTTCATAAGGTACTTTATAAGTTTCTTTCTGTCTGCTCAGAAACGATTTTATCTGTTCAATATTCTTTGCTGTGATAGTTGCCTTCATTTCTCCCATTTCGATAATCCAGTGATTTTGCAGTTTTCTGTAAATATTTTCATCATCCAAATGATCCAGATTGTCGCTGAACCATTCTTCTTTTATCGCTAGATATTTGAAAAATGTGGACTTTCCGGCTCCCTGACTTCCAACCAGACACAGCATAATATCATACTTTATTCCCGGTTCATAAATTCTTGAAATCGCTGCCAGCATATGCATTTTCATTACTCCGATTGTGTATTTACTCTTTTCTGCTCCCAGGAAATGCGGAAGCATATTTTCTATTCTTGGAATCCCGTCCCAGACCAGACTTTCCAGATAATCTCTAATTGGATGATATTTATTTTCATTGGAAACAATATCTACTCCTGCTTTGATCACACGCTCACTTGTCAGTTCATAATTTTCTTCCAGATACATTTTCAGATTATTTTCATCAGTATCTGTAACCGTAGAACTGTTATTTCTCCGTTCCCAAGGCACCTCTTTCACAATGTCCATTCTTCCAGAAAGCTCATTTCGTTTAATCGCTTTTTTCAGCACTGGATCTTTTTGTAATACGGTTACACAATTTCTGATTGTCTGCTTTGTTCTTCCTTTATCCGTATGCTCCAACATATCATTGACATCTTCTGTTGTAAGCATCTCCTCGTTCACAATATCTTCTAATTCCATCAAGGACTCCTCGCTGATATTCGTTAATTCTTTCTTCAATTTTTTCAACCTCCCTTCTCTTCGTCTTGAAAAACTCTACAATCTCTTCTCCTGTTCCAAACATCAGCACGTCCAGATAGTCATTTATCTTTCTTTCATTTGCCAATGCCTCCGTAAATAATTCGTGCCATTCTTCTTCCGGTTCTGGTCTGTAAAACTCTTTCCAGAACTGAATCCATTTCAGATATCTGATCAGCACGTCAGTTGCATGTTTCAACCACTGCTCCAGTTTTTCTCTGATCATCAGAACTTTAGGTTTCTTTGATATCAAAGTATTCCTGCTTTGGTGCGTCCTTTTGTATTTGTTTTTGTCTTCGACTTTTATATCCAGTCCAAAATCTTCTATCAGCTTTTTCGTAGCTTCATACTGTGATATTCCAAATAACCTTGCTGTAAAATCTATCGCATCACCGCCCACTCCACATGCAAAGCAGTGATATATTTTATCTGCCTTCATACTTGGGTGTCGGTCTTTATGAAACGGACAACACGCCATTCCATTTCTTTTTACTTTAATCCCGTAATGCTCCGCAGCCTGTCTGGCTGTCACACATTCTTTTACCTGTTCAAATAATGTCACTTCTACCTCCTGCCCCTCCGGGCAAGTCTCTGATGAACAGATATTCGGGAATTGTTGTATCTTTCAATTCGTGATATACTAAATCTGCCAAGATGGTATATCAGTGAATCTGATTATCAGAGAACTTGCTCAGATATTTTGTCTGGGCTTTTTCTTTTTGTCTGTCAGTAGTCATAGCTCCACTCCTTACACAAATCTCCTTGTTGGGATAATGATAATTTCAAATTTGCTTCCATCCTCTAATTCAAGAAGAATCGCATAATCCGAATCTCGATCCGGTAAAATGGAACTTATCTTCAGCTTCTTACTATAATTGAGCGTATCAAATATTTTTCTGACTACTTTCTTTGTTTTCATGTGTCTTTTCCTCCTTATTTAACGTTTGTTGTCCAACATCTCAGCTACCTTTTTTTGCTGTGACGGATACAGGTGACCATAAGTGTTTAATGTCATCTGAATATCTTTGTGCCCCAGTCTTTCCTTGATGATCAGTGGCTCTACACCCTGATAAATCAGATATGCTACATGGCTGTGACGGATATCATGCACTCTGATTGGTTTTACACCGGTCAATGCTTCATATTTCTTGAGCCGTTTCTGCAGTGTTCTCGCCACAATCGGAAATAACCGCTGATTTTCCGGAAATCCATAATGCTTCTTCGCATACTCCTGCACCTCTTCTTTAAGAAAATTAGGAATATCAATGGTACGGACTGAATTTTCTGTTTTTGGAGTATCAATCACATCTCTTTTCCTGATCCGGTTATAAGTCTTATTGATATGCAAAAGATTACCACTCATATCAAAGTCTGAAAGACTCAATGCCAGAAGTTCTCCTTCCCTGATTCCTGTCCAGAACAGAATTTCAAATATCAGATAATCTTCACTCCCCGGCTCAATCCCGGCAATAAATCTGTCATATTCTGCTTTCGTCCAGAATTCCAGCTTATTTGCATCCGATTTCCCCATCTTTTTTACTTTCTTACATGGATTTTCCTTCAGATTGTAAATTTTCTGTGCATGATTAAACAGTGCATTTAACTGATTTTGGATCATACGCTCATAAGTCTTGCTGTATCCTTTTTCCTGAATGGTATTCTGCCACTGGATAATCTCTGCTGGTGTAATCTCATTCATTTTTCTTGTTCCAAAATACGGAACAATGTGCTTGTTCATCATGTGTTGCTTATTACGGATTGAATTTTCTTTCAGTTCATTCTTTTTATCTTCAAAATAGACTTGAATAAAACTGTTCATCTCCATCTTCATATCCGCTGCAGTTTTTCTTATGAATTCCTTTTCATAATTTAATGCTTCTTTCTTTGTCTTGAACCCTCTTTTCAGCTTCTGCGTTTTCTTTCCTGTCCAGTCAATATAACGGAAGCTCACATACCAGGTTCCCTGTGTTTTGTCCTTGTAAGCTGACATCTTAAATCCTCCTTCATACTGCTCTCTGAGAGCATCCATAAAATTTTGTTTCCCAGTAGGGACGTGGAATCTTTCCACGAACTGCTACATATCCTTCCTTTGCCAGTTCATCATTGAGCTGCTTAAGAATAGAATATGCTTTACTGCGTTTCACACCTAATTCTTCCATGACATCATCAACATTCATCATATAATTAGTTCTCATAGCGTCCTCCTTTCAAGTCACTTTTGTGACTCCTTTATTGTTCTCTTATAATAATTCACTTTTGTGAATTTGTCAATAAACATTTGCGAATTTATTTTTTTCATTCCATACCTATTGCTTGCGTATCAGGAATTTGTTAAATCTCACTCTTTTGTATCATTCACTTTTGTGCTAGAATAGAAGCATAAATATTATCAAGGAGGCAGCATTATGGTTGGCAAAAAAATCCGGGCATTCCGGGAATTTAGAGGATACAGTCAGATACAATTAGCCGAGCTGTCCGGCATTAACGTAGGTACGATCAGAAAATATGAACTTGGAATCCGAAATCCAAAACCAGATCAGTTAGAAAAGATAGCAACTGCACTGGGATTAAACGTAAGTGTTTTTCTGGATTTTAATATCGAAACAGTCGGAGATGTACTCTCTCTGTTGTTTTCTATTGATGATTCGGTGAACCTCTCACTTGCTGAAACACCTGATCAGAAGGTTGCGCTGACATTCGATAATCCTACAATGCAGGACTTTTTCAGGAAATGGTGTCAATTTAAAAATGTCTATGAAAAGGAAAAAGCTGAAATATTAGCTATTGAAGATAAATATAAAAGACAAGAAGAACTGGATAAGCTAAATGCTACCCAGGAAGAATGGAAACTGCGCGCTATGGGAACTACGATAGGTTGCCATACTATCGTTAAGAAGGGCACTGAAGGCAATGACATCAAGACATATGATCTGACTTAATTTTGTGCATAAGAAAAAGAGCTCACGAAGAGCTCTTTCTTTTTGGTGGTCTGGGGGAATTGCTTATCATTCCATGCTACCATTACACCATATCGCCGCAAATACCCAGACCTACTAATAAGATTTCTTTTTTCATAATATCAATTCCTTTCTTGTAAATGCACTTTTCGATGTCATATACTATTCCCGAAATCATAGAACTCAAAAGAATTCCTAATATGGTGGCGATATCTGGAATCGAACCAGAGCCTATTGCTAACTTTGTTATAGTGGTAGTATAGCATTGATTTCAAATTTGTCAATCCGCTTTCAGGATTTTGTTATCATTCTGTTATCACAAACGGTTGTCAGAATACTCTCCCGGCAGCCGTTTTTCTATACCGTTCGTTATTACTTGCCACTCTTTTATATATTTCTAGGCAACAGAAAAACCCGTAGAACCGAAGTTCTACGGGTATCTTACGTTTGGACACAACGTTATCTTGCGATAACAAATCTATATTCAGATTGTATTACTCGATGATTGTAGCAACACGTCCTGATCCTACAGTACGTCCACCCTCACGTTTGTGAGGTTCTTAAAATCTCATTATTTTCTGTGATTTTCGTGTCTTTATTGTCCTGTGTTATAGGATTTCTACGCTATATTTCTGTTCTCTTCATTTTTTAGTATCAAAACGGTATCACAGCCAGATTTTCATGAGCTGTCAACTTTCCGGTTGCAGATTCCCACCTTGACTGTTATAATCGAAACATGGGTGCTATCATAACGGTAGGCGGTTAGTCCTTCAGCAGAGGGACTGTGACCCTCTGATTACATAGAAACTCGAAAGAGAATCCACTGGAAAGGAGGGCTAAGCCATGAGTATTGTTGATTTTATAGCAGTAGTGAGCTTCGGCTTAACCTGCTTTGGTCTTGGATATACCTTTGGCAAGGATAATAATAAACCACAAAAATAGCCGCCCTGGTCTGGTAAACTAAGCGGCAATTTTTGTCAAAACATATATCGGACTAACCGTCTATCGGTAGCACTCTTTTTCTATAATCATATTAGCACGCATGTGTGAAAATGTCAAAAATTTTCTTCATTCTCTTGGTTATTAATCTCCTTAATCAGCTGTACTGCCTTCTCTGCATCATCGGTTTTCACGAATATATCCACACCATATATTCCAAATCCAGGTGCCCCATGCATTGCAACATTCGCACCTGCTTCCTGTGAAAAAGCTGCTATTCCATTTTGCTTTAACATTTCTACAAGTTGTTCTGTCTCTACTATATTCTGTGCATTATAAATTTTTATCCATTCTACCTTAGATAGGGAAGTTTCCTTTTTCTCCTGAACATTTAACGAATTCTGGTTTCTTTTTCGATTAATAAATGCCAAGAGCCTAAGAATAATAAATGCCACAATAATAATACCAATCAGAAATCCCAATGCTAATCGTGTTATCTGTGTTTCTGTAGCTCCCATTCTAAATAAGCATACACCATAGATGACGGTAAAAATTCCTGCAAATATCACACTGGTGAAAAAATCTCGCCATATAGTAGCACTTTTTGGCAAACATTTATCCCATATTCCATTGTACACCATAATAGAGGCGTACAGGATTCCTCCTACCAAAGCAGTTGCTGTCTCTCCTAAAACCAAGCGAATATCCACAGTTAATAACATCTGAATAATAATCGCTAACACGCTAATCACAAACATTGATGCAAATGCAAGATTTCCAGCCTTTAATGCTTTTTGTTTCACCCATCCTTCATACACCACAACTTTGTCCAGTGTTTCTTTCATCTCTTTATTCATAGTCTGGCTCCTTTCTCCATCCAGGAGCTCTCTCATCTCAACATCGTAATATTCAGCAAGTTGAACAAGTATACTGAGATCTGGCATATTTATTCCTGTTTCCCATCTGGAAACTGTTCTTGCAGATACCTCAAACTTCTCGGCAAGCTGCTCTTGCGTAAGATTCTTTTCTTTACGACATTGCTTTAAAAAAGCTCCAATCTTTTTTGTGTCCATGTCTCTACCTCTCTTCCACTTACAGCTTACCAATATGTATCAAAATTACCACGACATAAAACGAGAATCCGCTAATTTTCAACCGGACATCGTATGTCTAAAACAAATAAACGGTATTTTCACCCCAAAAGCATTCTATTCCTCTATAAATTAACCTTCTCTTTTATGTCTATCCATAAGTAGCAGAATAAACATAACAAACCATATCACCCATGCAATTAAACAACCGATTCCTATATGCCAAATATCTATAATCATTCCAGCAATAAAAGGAATTGACATAAACATCATTCTCTTCCCATATGCCTTACACATAGCATTTTCATCATATTTTTTTCGTTCTTCTGCTGCTTTCATATTATAACCAGACAAGAATTTGGATGCTTGTCCTTTTGACCTATAAAACCATATTCCAAATAAAAGCATAATCACTGCCATTGCAAAGTCAAAAATAATATAAATATAGAACATATAATGCCTTCCTTTCAGTCAATTCCTCAAACCAGAAGTTATTACTTTTTGCATAGTGTGTTTTCTAAAATGATAATAACCACGACATCAACTACAATGATTCCCAATGCAATATATACAAAAAATGCAGGCAAAATATTTTCAAGCAAGCCCATAATTAATGCAAGAATTGCTATAATAGACATTCCAACTCCCATTGTCCTGCATAACTTCTTTTCATCATATTTTTTCTTTTCTTCTTTTGAAGCTGTATTATATCCAGAAATAAACCAGCTTCCGTGTCCAGAAAGTAAAACTATAGAAAGTACAGCAAATATTACAAAGACAATCCACACTATCCAATCAGAACCTGTTGCTAAATCTGCTAATTTCAATTATAGACCCTCCCTAAATTTCGTTTTTCTTAATTCTAAAAATCTGAAAGTTGTCTTTTAAGATTTCAATTTCGTTAAATCCTCTAAATACATTTCTGTATAACCACATTCTGGGCAGACTGCAACTCTAACATCATCTATAGTTGTCGCCTTTTGTTTTTCATCTACACGAACAACCATCCCATAGCCACCGCCATTAACTTTAAGTCTTAAATCTAATTTCATACTTGCTCCACACTTTTCACATTTCCTCATTGTTTATACCTCCAAATCCCGAATTTGAGAAAAAGCTCAAAGGACTTTTAATGTCCCTTATGCTTTTCTCTTTTCTTTCGCTGTTTTAGTTCAAACATTCGCTGTTCTTCCGCCTCTTTTTTCTTTCGTTTTTTTTCTTTACGCTCCTGTTTGTTCTGTTCCTGTTGTAATTTCAACGCCTGTTGCGATTTTGTGCCAATGCCAGTTTCCAGCATCTGCTTTTTTGCTGAACGCTGCATCCGTTTCGGATTTCTTTTTATATCCTTTACAATAGCTTCAACAGCCGGACTGAATTTCAAACCGAAATAGTATTTTTGAATATATTCCTGCACTTCATATTCTTTTGGTTCTACGCCAAATGTTACCTTTGCCACAGATAATTTACCATCTTCAATATGCTCAAATATGCCTACCCAAAATGGTTCTTCAAAATATACCGTCAATCTTCCATTTACTTTGTCCATAAAAATCCCTCCTAAAATTTATTGAACAAAGAATGGACAACCCGGAGGGGCAGGTTACTTACCCTATTTATATAGGACGGCCGGGCTACCTACCGGCTCTGGCACATCAAAGATGCACGTTGCGTTTTTATCTTTGTTTTGATAACTTTCAATTTACCTTCACTTTATTTTACCATAGTGCTTTCTAAAGTTCTATTCTAATATACAAAAATGTAAAAAAGCGATCTTATCCCCCTCGCAATCACACATATATCATGTTTTTCAATACAATTTCTTCTGCACTAGCTTTTATATTATTCATCAGCCTGACCCTCTCCATCTGATCCTGTGCCTTTAATTCTTCAGTTACACCCTGTTTTTCTGTCATCTGTTCCATAAGCGTTTCCACCTGTTCTCTAGCTTCCTGATCAGTCTGATTCAGATGTTCATTCAGCTTTCCAGTCAATAACAAATGCTGATACCTTGCTGATCTGTGTTCTTTTAAGAACTGCTTTCGTAACATTCCATATTTTCCATATGTCGGTTCTTCTTCTCTTAAAACCAGATCCGGCAAATAGTAATCTCCATGCAACGTATAGCTCATTCCATTTTTCTCATCATAAATCTGTTTTTTCATAGTCTAAATCTCCAATCCTTTGTATTTTGTTTTATTTTTCTTACGTTGTTGGTTTTCAATCTGGCTCTTTTGAGTTGCCCATTCCAACTGTTTCAGAACGCTTCCCTTTGGCATTTGCTCCATTCGCCGTTTTTCTTCCAGTGCCCTTTGTTCTTTAATGTCCTGCTGCACCACATCCTCTACAGTTTCCATTCCCAGAATACGCACCACTCTGTCATATCTGTCCGAAGTCTCCTGTAAACGTTGATTATCATTTGATAATTTTCCATTTTCCTTACGTACATCGTCTAACTGTTTCTGGATATTATCACATTCCTCAACAGATTTTTGATATTTATTTTTCCAGCTTTCTACCATTTTGTTAAGCTCTACAACCTTTCCAGCTAATGCAGCAATCTGATTCTTCATCTTGATAAACAATGGCTTGATTTTATTCTCCCTGTAAGGTACTGCACGTTCAAATGTTCCTGCCTCCGGTAAAAACGTCTTAATCATTCCATATTCTTTTATTTCCTTACTGGCATTATCCATGATTGGTTGTAGCACATTCCGACGATCTTCCAGACTTTTTAGTTCTTTTTCTGCGTCCTCTGCCCTTTGTTCTGCTTCTTGCTTCTCCCTAATTGCCTGTTCCTTATCGTCTTTTAAAATCTGGATATCTGCTCTGGATTCCGCAATTTGTGCTGTCAGTTCTTCGTTTTCTGCAGTTAGATACTCTTTCTCCTGCTCTAATTTCTGTACTTCCTTTTTCCGTTCTTTTTTCTTGAAGTTATAGACATCCAGATGTTCCTCATGACTGCCTTTCTGTTCCCATTCAATACCATGCTCTTTTGCAATCCCTGCCAGAACTTCTTTTTCATGGTTCATCCACTGGTTTAACTCAGTATCATGCTTATTCCCACCTTGAAATCCAAGACTTTTTAATGCCTGTTTCAGCGAAACTCTGGTGTCCATTCCTTTTCCTTTCCAATCAGTTACATAAGGAATAAAATCAATATGTAGATGTGGCGTAGCTTCATCCTGATGTAGATAACAACCAAATACCCGTAGCGTTGGATTCCGTTTCTGGAAGTCCTTTACATACTCATCCAGTACTTTTACAGCCTGACCTCCTTCTGCTGTTCCGACAGCCATATCTTCTCGATTTCCAATCTGGAAAATCACTTCATGGAACAATTTTTCCTGTTTGCCCTGCCGGATTTTTTCATAGTAATTTGTAATCTGTCGATCTTTTCTTTTCCCGATATTATATCGTTCTACAGCTTCATCAAACAGTTCTTTATAAACTTCTTTTAAATTCTCATTCTGATAGCAAATATTTAATTGCACTCTGTCTGAATCAACATTTTCTGCTATAAATTCCCTTCTGTTATGAGCCAGAGAACCTGTCCCGATCATACCACTAATTGTTCGTTTCAGCGTCATGTTCGTCACCCCACTTTCTAAAACCAGTGCCAGACATGGCACATAAATTTGTATCTTTACCAGCTATAGTATAAAAAGAAATCTTCGCCGGATACGGCGGTTTTGTTACTTTTGTCAAAAGTAACGCAAAAGCACTTTCGACAGCCGTTCCGTCCATCAAAAGTACCCTTGCGCCCTGCCGGGGGCTATTTTATCTCTTTCGTTACTCTCTCGATTAAATTATTCCGTTATTCTTGCCTGCACATATTCCAGATCTCCACAGTATGGCGTTCCAACCAGATACCATTCTCTTGCTGGATTCATCTCCATTCTTGTCCTTACCCACTTATCATCGACCAGCACCTCAAGACCTTCTCCACAGTGAAATCCCGTATCAATCCATAAGTCTGATGCCAACAACCCATATCTGTTATTGCTACTGTTATATCCTAATCTTCCCTGTTTCATTGTATCTTTCTCCCTTCTTCACAACTATCAAATTTACAGCCGTCTCACATTCCAGCCACAGTTTTCCGTCTGCACCTTACCAACTTTCTCCTTGTTTACTTCTCACAGGTGCGTGACACGCTCCTGTAAAAAGATAATCAATAAGAACTGTTACCATCGAAAGCTCTCTTGCATTCCTTTTCTGTCCAGATACTCCTGCCGGAACTTTTCCCGTTCTTCTTCTGTTGGTGCAGTTTTGAATTTACTGTATACCTCACGATTTACCATTGCATCCAGCTTTTTCTCCAGACCTTTTCTTATATCATCTGCTTCCTGTTCCTGATCCAGTAAATGATATTTTATAATCTTTCCAAATAACTCCTCTGGAATCATAACGTTTTTCAAGCTCTCACCTTCTTACAATTTATGTAAGGACGCAACACTGCAATGTCTTTACAGATTGCAACCTTGCATTTTAATTCCGCATTTTCTATATACTCTGCAATGTTGCACCCTTAATTTATTCCGGCTTAACTTTATCTAAATCCCAATACCATGAATTGCCGATTCGTCTTGCCTTAATTTCAAGTTCCTTTTTTGCATTTTCCAGTGTTCTTTTAGAAATATTCAAATCTTCTGCCATATCAAAGATTTCACTGCTTTGCACAGAAGTTGATGTTTCTGCCAGTTCCCTCAGCATCTTCTTTGCCTGTTCCAGTTTATTTACCTTTGGCGCAATTCCACCAAGCACCTCATCTGCTGTGATTTCATAGTCACCTATCCACTCAAATCCTGTTTCTGTCAGGCGAAATGCTTTGGAATGCCCAAATGCAGCCAGATTATTTTTAATCTGAACCACTGCTCTTAAATCCGGTTCTCCCTCTATTCTTCCTACCAGTAATACGCTTCTGGCTACTGCAAAAAAGTCAATCGAACCCATTCCTCTATATGCAGCTTTGTTTCCACCAGCTTTATTCATGTGTCCGATTAATAAAATTGCACATTTGTATTTTTCTGCCAACAAACTCAATCTTTTCGTCATATCCCTTGCTTCATTTGCACGGTTCATATCCATTGTTCCTCCAAGGTATGCCTGAATCGGATCTAAAATAAGCACTCTCGCACCAGTCTGTTTGATAGCAGTTTCCAGTCTTTCATCAATCATGGAAAGTGATTTTTCTGTTTCATCTATAACCATAATTCTTTCACAGACCGCTTCTGCCAGCTCCAGTCTGGGTTTTACTGTATCTGCCAGTCCATCTTCCGCTGTCTGATAGATAATATTCACGGGTTCTGTTACTTTCATATCGTTATCCAGACCTTCTCCTTTAGACAATCTTGCAGCAATATTTAATACCAGCGTAGTTTTTCCATCACCGGGATCTCCCTGAATAATCGTTAATTTTCCATAAGGGATAAACGGATACCAGAGCCAGTCCACTGTCTGAGACTGGACATCTGACATCTTTATCATTTTCAATTCTGTTTTATTCTCATTTCTCTGTTCCATAAATTCCTCCATTTTCTCAACTGTTCTCGCCAGTTATCTGTTGTTCTCTGGAAGAATCTCTGCTATAATCAACTTGTCTAGGGTTGACATTTGTGGATTCGTCCTCATTTGTCACATTGCTCCGGTTGTTCGTACTTCCGGAGCTTTTTATATTTTCATCATCCAACATATCTGCCACTACTTTCTGCTGATCTGGATATAAGTGCCCATAAGTATTCAATGTAATGCGAATGTCCGTATGTCCAAACCTTTCTTTAATCATCAATGGTTGCACTCCCTTATTGATCAGAAATGCCGCATGACTGTGACGAATGTCGTGTACTCTTATCTTTTTTACTCCGGTCTTTTGAACCACCTGTTTTAACTTATGCTGTACCGCTTCATGAACCATTGGAAAAATCCGTTCATCTTCGGGCAACTCATACAGTCTGCTAATATAGTCCTGAATCTCTTTTTTCAGAAATTCCGGTATGGAAATCGTACGGTTCGATTCTTCTGTTTTGGGAGATGTAATCACGTCCTCTCCATGCATACGGTAGTAAGTTTTATTGATATGAAGTAGATTCCTTTCAAAATCAATGTCAGCAGGTGTAATGCTGAGTGCTTCGCCTTCTCTCGCTCCTGTCCAGAATAATAATTCAAACAGCACATAATATTTGCTTCCCGGTTCTATTCCGGTCATAAACTGCCGATATTCTTCAATTGTCCAAAACTTCATTTTCTTTTTTGAAGTCTTTCCCATACGTTTTACTTTGTCACAGGGATTATCTGCCAGATTGTAGATATTCTTCGCATGATTGAATAATGCCGTCATCTGATTCTGTATTGTTTTCAGATAATCATCTGAATATCCTTTTTCAATAATCGTATTCTGCCACTGGATAATCTCTGCTGGTGTAATACTGTTCATTGGTCTGTCCTTAAAATACGGTAACAGTTGAGCCTTCATCGTATCTCTTTTATTCTTGATACTCCTGTCCTTCAATGACTGAGACTTGTCTCGGAAGTAGACTTCTACAAACTCTCCCATTGTCATATCCATGTCTGCTTTCGCTGTTCTTTTATACTCCGCTTCAAAATTTAATGCTTCTTTCTTAGTGCGGAATCCTCTTTTTACTTTTCGCTTTTTGGCTCCTGTCCAGTCCTCATAATAAAATGAAACATACCAGGTTCCTCTTTCTTCATCTTTGTATGCTGCCATACTTTCTCCCCCCCCTTTACATTGCAATCTGGGAATATCCATAAAATTTCTTTTCCCAGAATGCTCTCGGTATCTTGCCCGCAACGGTCACATATCCCTGATCTGCAAGCTCTTTGTTCAGTTTGCGAAGTAGCTTGTAAGCATATCCAAGTGAAATCCCCATGCTCTCTGCAACTTCTTCCGCTGTAATCATATAGTTTTGTCTCTGCATATCATTTCCTCCTTGTCTATAATTATCATTTTCACTGATACTATATCATTTAAAGTAATCATTGTCAATGGTTTTTATCTGTGTGAATGATATTTTTCTATATTGTTGATTTTTATCATTTGTGATATACTAATCATAGCTTTTAAGGAGGTGGATAATATGCAGGAATCATCTATTTCAGAAAAAATAAAAGAGCTACGAACTGATCTGAAGATGAATCAAAAAAACTTTTCCGCAGCTATTGGTATACGTCAGTCAACTTTATCCAGTTATGAAAATGGTGTGGTTACTCCCTCCAATGATGTGTTATTGACTATTGCTCAGAAATTTCATGTCTCACTGGACTGGTTATTTGGATTATCTGAAAATAAAGTACAGATTTCTACTCTCAGCGATATTCTTTGGGTTTTACTGCAGATGAATGAATCCAATGAACTCCGGTATGAACTGGATATAAATAATAAACTTCCCGGTGATATAGAAACAGAAACACAGAAATGGTATGCCGGACTTCGCTTTTATGGAAATGATCCGGAACATTCTTTAAACGCAGATATGTGTAATTTTCTTGCTGATCTGCAGGAGAACAGAGAAAGCCTGGAATCTTATTTCACAGGCAAAGATATGTTTGATATGTGGAAAAAGCAGACGTTGGAATACTACACTTCCAAACCTGTCACCCATAAAGAAATTGAAGAACTGGATTTTGAGACACGAATCCGTAAACGAGATGAACTTTTAACACAGAAATTTTCCAATAACGAACAGAAATAGTATCATAACAGTATCACAGGCAGATATGCGAAGGTTTTCATTTTCTTCCCATACCTGCCTGTTTTTAATTTATTCGCTATTCTTTACAGCCTTTTTTTAATCTTCTGTTCAACAGAAAAACCCCGGAAACCTTACGGTTCCGGGGTATCTTACATTTGGACACATGTACCTTGCGGTACTCAATATATATTAGTCAGTGATTACTCGATGATTGTAGCAACACGTCCTGATCCAACAGTACGTCCACCCTCACGGATAGCGAATGTAAGACCCTGGCTCATAGCGATCGGATGAATCAGCTCGATTGTCATCTCGATGTTATCTCCAGGCATGCACATCTCTGTTCCCTCTGGAAGGTTGCAAACACCTGTTACGTCTGTTGTTCTGAAATAGAACTGCGGACGATAGTTGTTGAAGAATGGTGTATGACGGCCACCCTCGTCTTTAGTCAGAACGTAAACCTGAGCTGTGAATTTTGTATGGCATGTAAGTGTTCCTGGTTTAGCAAGAACCTGTCCACGCTCGATCTCGTTTCTCTGAACACCACGAAGAAGTGCTCCGATGTTATCACCAGCCTGAGCCTCATCAAGAAGTTTACGGAACATCTCGATACCAGTTACAACAACTTTACGAGTCTCCTCTTTGATACCAACGATCTCAACTTCCTCAGATACGTGAAGAACACCAGCCTCAACTCTACCAGTTGCAACTGTACCACGTCCTGTGATGGAGAATACGTCCTCTACAGGCATTACGAACGGTTTATCTGTGTCACGCTGTGGGTCCGGAATGTACTCATCAACAGCATCCATAAGCTCCATGATCTTGTCTCCCCATGGGCCAGCCGGATCCTCAAGAGCTTTAAGAGCAGAACCCTGGATAACCGGAATGTCATCTCCTGGGAAGTCATACTCGGAAAGAAGATCACGGATCTCCATCTCAACGAGCTCAAGAAGCTCCTCATCGTCTACCATATCACATTTGTTCATGAATACAACGATGTAAGGAACACCTACCTGACGGGAAAGAAGGATATGCTCTTTAGTCTGAGCCATAACACCGTCTGTAGCAGCAACAACAAGGATAGCACCATCCATCTGAGCTGCACCTGTGATCATGTTCTTAACGTAGTCAGCATGTCCTGGGCAGTCAACGTGTGCGTAATGTCTACGCTCTGTCTGATACTCAACGTGAGCTGTAGAAATTGTGATACCACGCTCTCTTTCCTCTGGAGCTTTATCGATATCCTCAAAGTTCTCTACTACGTTTCCTGGAACTCTCTCTGCAAGAACTTTAGTGATAGCTGCTGTTAATGTTGTTTTACCATGGTCAACGTGTCCGATGGTACCAATGTTACAATGCGGTTTTGTTCTCTCAAACTTAGCCTTTGCCATTTTAAAATGTCCTCCTTAAAACTTGGCTCTATCAAAATTAGAGCATTTTTTCAGATTTAAACTTGCTAACCTTGATTATATTGCAAACCAAGGTTATTTGCAAGCATTTTATTATTTTATATCAGATCAGTCCTTTTTGGAAAGGATCTTCTCCTGTACAGACTTCGGAACCTGCTCATATTTCTCGAAGAACATAGAGTAGTTACCACGTCCCTGTGTTCTGGAACGAAGGTCTGTAGCATATCCGAACATCTCGGAAAGCGGAACATATCCACGGATCATCTTACCGCCGCCGATATCTTCCATACCCTCGATACGTCCACGACGGGAGTTGATATCACCGATAACGTCACCCATGTAATCCTCTGGTGTAGTAACTTCGACCTTCATGATTGGCTCAAGAAGAACCGGAGCTGCTTTCTGCATAGCATCCTTGAATGCAAGAGAACCTGCAATGTGGAATGCCATCTCAGAAGAATCGACTTCATGGTAAGAACCATCGTATACATTTGCATGTACACCAACTACCGGGAATCCTCCGAGGATACCAGCTTTCATAGCTTCCTCGATACCTTCGCCAACTGCCGGGATGTATTCCTTCGGAATAGCACCACCAACAACTGTGGACTCGAACTTGTACAGCTCTTCTCCGTTGGCATCCATAGGCTCGAATTTAACTTTACAGTGACCATACTGTCCACGACCACCAGACTGTTTAGCATACTTGCTGTCTACATCAACAGATTTGGTGATTGTCTCTTTGTAAGCAACCTGAGGTGCACCAACGTTAGCCTCAACCTTGAACTCACGAAGAAGACGGTCAACGATGATATCCAGGTGAAGCTCACCCATACCAGCGATAATGGTCTGTCCTGTTTCCTGATCTGTATGAGCACGGAATGTCGGGTCCTCCTCAGCAAGCTTAGCAAGTGCCTCACCAAGTTTGCCCTGTCCAGCTTTTGTCTTAGGCTCGATAGCGAGCTCGATAACTGGCTCCGGGAACTCCATGGACTCAAGGATTACCGGATGCTGCTCGTCACAGATTGTATCACCTGTTGTAGTGAATTTGAATCCGATCGCTGCAGCGATATCACCGGAGTAAACCTTATCCAGCTCCATACGTTTGTTGGCGTGCATCTGAAGGATACGTCCAACACGCTCTTTTTTATCTTTTGTGGCATTCAGTACATAAGAACCGGAGTTCATTGTTCCTGAATAAACACGGAAATAAGCAAGTTTTCCTACAAATGGGTCAGTCATGATCTTGAATGCAAGAGCGGAGAATGGCTCATCATCAGATGAATGTCTCTCAACTTCGTTGCCGTCAAGGTCAACACCCTTGATAGCCGGGATATCTGTAGGAGCCGGCATGTACTCAAGGATTGCATCCAGAAGTTTCTGAACACCTTTGTTTCTGTAAGCGGAACCGCAGCAAACCGGTACTGCTGTACACTCACAGGTAGCTTTTCTGAGGACAGCTTTCATTCTGTCTACAGAAGGCTCTTCTCCCTCAAGGTACTCCATCATGAGGTCATCATCCAGCTCGCAGATCTTCTCGATCAGCTCTGTATGATAAAGCTCAGCATCTTCCTTCATATCCTCAGGAATATCTGTGATGGAAATGTCATCACCCTTCTCATCATTGTAGATGTAAGCTTTCATCTCGAAAAGATCGATGATTCCTTTGAACTCATCCTCTTTTCCGATTGGAAGCTGCAGGCAGATAGCGTTTTTACCAAGACGAGTCTTGATCTGCTCTACTGCACCGTAGAAGTTTGCACCAAGGATATCCATCTTGTTGATGAATGCCATACGAGGTACATTGTAGGTATCAGCCTGACGCCATACGTTCTCAGACTGTGGCTCAACACCACCCTTAGCACAGAAAACGCCGACAGCACCATCAAGTACACGAAGGGAACGCTCAACCTCAACAGTGAAGTCTACGTGTCCTGGTGTATCAATGATGTTGATACGATGCTCAAGAGCACCTGGCTTTGGCTTGCAGTTCTCCTCAAGAGTCCAGTGACATGTTGTAGCTGCGGATGTGATTGTGATACCACGCTCCTGCTCCTGCTCCATCCAGTCCATTGTCGCTGTACCTTCATGAGTATCACCGATCTTGTAGTTAACACCTGTATAATAAAGAATACGCTCTGTAAGAGTTGTTTTACCAGCATCGATATGCGCCATGATACCGATATTTCTGGTTCTCTCTAATGGATATTCTCTTCCTTCTTTTCCAGCCAATGAATTTTCCTCCTCGAATTAGAAGCGATAGTGAGCAAATGCTTTATTTGCCTCAGCCATCTTGTGCATGTCTTCTTTTCTCTTAACGGATGCACCTGTGTTGTTCATTGCGTCCAGAAGCTCATTAGCCAGTCTTTCTTCCATTGTCTTCTCGCCTCTCTTACGTGAGAACATTGTAAGCCAACGAAGAGCAAGTGCCTGACGTCTGTCTGCTCTTACCTCGATCGGAACCTGATAAGTAGCACCACCGATACGTCTTGCTTTTACCTCGAGAACTGGCATGATGTTGTTCATAGCCTCTTCAAATACTTCAATTGCTGGTTTACCAGCTTTTTCCTCTACTCTGGCAAATGCGCCGTATACAATTTTCTGAGCAACACCTTTCTTACCGTCTAACATGATGTTATTGATAAGTTTGGTAACCACTTTGTTATTGTACATCGGGTCAGCCAGAACGTCTCTTTTCTGAGTATGTCCTTTACGTGGCACGTTACTTCCCTCCTTAATCATATTGATTATATCATCGGTACTCACGCAGTAAAACTATTGCATGTTCGCACTGGTAAGGTCCTATATTTAACCCGCAACCGACAGGGTATATGGAATACCGTACAAATCCTTATAGTCTTCCGCTGTAATACATTAGATGAATAATATCTTTGTAATCCTCCTGATTATCTGCAATCAGGAAGCGGCGTAGATTTCTGATCTACTTAAATTATTTTTTAGCTTTAGGTCTCTTAGCTCCGTATTTGGAACGAGCCTGTTTTCTGTTAGCGACACCTGCGGTATCAAGAGTACCTCTGATGATGTGGTATCTTGTACCAGGTAAGTCCTTAACTCTTCCTCCACGGATAAGAACAACGCTATGCTCCTGAAGGTTGTGACCCTCTCCTGGAATATAACTTGTTACCTCGATACCGTTGGAAAGACGAACTCTGGCGATCTTTCTAAGAGCTGAGTTAGGCTTTTTAGGAGTAGCTGTTTTAACAGCAGTACAAACACCACGTTTCTGTGGAGCAGCCTGATCAACTGCTTTCTTTCTTAAAGAGTTGTATGTTTTCTGCAGAGCCGGTGCTGTAGATTTCTTAACAGCTGTCTGACGGCCCTTTCTTACTAACTGGTTGAATGTTGGCATTCCATTTCACCTCCCGATTTATTTCTCCATGGGCTTTCCCATGGGGCCTTGCGGTTGCTATTTACAAATTACGGCATGCGAAAATATAACGTTTCATTCGCACGCTTGCTCATTATAGACCGTAAATACAGAGCTTGTCAAGGTGTTTTATAAAGAATTTTTGCTGATTTTACAGGGGTTTAACGCAGTTTTCTTCATAGATGTCACAACCCTGCGAAAATGGAAGTTTTACTTCCACGGTCTGGCCTTTTCTGTCCAGCCATGTTCCTTCCAGTAAGCCACATCCACTTCATTCCAGCCGCTCTTTACAAGCTTACGCATAACCTCGAAGTAAGCTTTTGTTTTCAGCCCTGGTTTCACATGGCCATAATTCCTGCGGATCTTTTCTGCCAGCTTATCTGCCAGCATTTTTCCTATATGATAGGTAGAACCTTTGTGATTCTGTCCGTTTATCATGGCAATTTTCATATTTTACACTCCCCATTTCTCCTTTTATATCGTTGTCTGTTATTTACCTGTTTCTGAATTTTCGGGCAAAGCAGATCGCTCCCAGTATTCCCACCATTAATATAGAAAGAACTGCTCCTGTTTTCAATCCCGGAGTTTGATATTTCATGGTAATTATATGCGTTCCCTGTGAAAGTTTCACGCCGGTAAGTCCCTGAATACTTTTTACATCGGCTTTTTCTCCGTCCACATAAACCTTCATATCCGGGTCATAGAATACGCTGAGCATAAGAATTCCGTCTTTTTTTACAGATATACTGCCTTTTCCATCCTTCAGATCCATTTGCTGAGAAGAAAGTTCTTCATAAATGGAATCCAGTTCAGATTCCTGGTATGTTCCCAGAACAGCCTCGTGCATACCGGTACCCGTAGTTACCTGCACAATGGTATCCACATTATAAGTTCCCAGATCCAGAAAATTATTATTCCAATAATCAGACTTCTGCTCCTGTCCATTAATCGTCACTGTATCCGGTTCTGTTCCCGGAATATAAAGATATCCATGTTCTCCTTTTTTCAGATGGATATTAAAAGTTGTGTTTCCAATCAGGGCAGTATCAGAATTGACTGTCTGCATTTTGTACAGTCTTTTTCCTACAATACCACTGAGCAGACGGTTCTGAACTTCAAGCGGGTCTGTTCCTTCCATTGCATAATCCAGCACAGAATCGCTGACCATATATCCGGATCGCAGAGCCCGTGGATTTTCATACAGGTCAAATGACTGGCTTTCTGCAATCTTTTTATAAGCAGTATGAAGGGTTCTTGTATTCCTGCAAAACAGATATCGTATCCCCAGAAGCATATCCATCACTTCCGTAGATCCTGCATACTGAAAACGATTTTCCAGATTTTCAAACCCCATGTTCTTCACAAAATTCCACATTTCCTCTGTATTGGTGGAAGAATACATGGACATCCCGTTCAGCTGATACAGTATTTCTTCATTTCTCACAAGGGGATTTACGATCGCAGTGCGGTAATCCACCTGATCCACGCCGGCAGACTCCAGTAATCCACCAATCTCCTGCTCACTTTCCACATAAATATCGCGATTTGCAGTTCCGTTATCTGTAATGCTGACAATTCCGTGAATTCCTGTCTCAGCCAAGATCAAAACAGCCAGTACCCCTCCACAGATTTTTCGGATTTCCACACAGCCAAACGGATGTCTTGAAAGTTTTCCACAAAAATAATTTCCCGTCCACACTGTAAGAAACATTCCCGCAAGAATCCCTTCTGTAAGCAGAACCTCTCCTGCTTTTCCACTTTTAATCCCCACAACCATGCAGAATATTTCCACCGCAGCAAATCCCGCGAACAGCCGCTTTTCACTCACCTTCTCTGTTTTCCCCCACGCATCGCAGGACATCCGCAGAAGCAGAAAGATCAGGATAAAAGCAAAACGGTTGGGGATTCCCACCGGTTTATGCATTCCATGAAGCAGAAGATTTAACGCTGTGATATGAAAACCCGCAAAGTAAAAAATGACCAACGCTCCCGTCATGATCTTTTCCACGGTACGGATTTCTTTGTTCAGAAAATACATTCCTGCAAAAAGCAGCACTGCACAGCCACAGTAAAGATTCACATCTCCCTGTTCGCTGGATTTCACAAAAGACAGGGAATCCTCCATCAGCGCTCCCAGCTGCTTCCAGATATCTCCGTAAACACCGGCAAGCCCTGTTCCAGCTTCCTCTGCTGCTGCAGTCCTGGATACAGCCACAATGCCAGGAATCAGAGTAATTCCCGCAAGACATGCACTGGCAATGGAAGACCCGGCAAATTTCAGCAGAGAATGCAATATTTTCTCCGGCCGCTGGTCAGATTTTATGATAGCCAGATTTGCCAGATAATAGAGAGCCGAAAAGGTACATAACATAAATCCCATATAATAACTGGTTAAAATACAGCACCCAAGCACCAGGCAATACCCGTACCATTTTCCGGTATATACCAGCTGCTCGATAAAGTATGCCAATACCGGAAGAAGCATGATACAGTCCAGCCACATTACGTTACTGTAGTATCCCATAAGAAAATTTGACAACGCATACATGCATCCAAGAGAAACCGCCATACTCCCTCTGCCTGGATATTTTTTCCCGGAATACCAGGCCATGGACACGCTGCAAAGCCCAACCTTGATCAGGATCACAGCTGTTACTGCATCATTTACATACATGAATTTCATAAACAGCAGCACAAGAAGGCTGAACGGACTGCTGAGATAATAACAGAACAGGCCGTAAAAATCATAACCCATGGAATGTGTGGAATACGTCCACCCTGCGCCTTTTTCCAGCTGGCTTAAAAGTTCCTTATAAAAGGCTGTATACTGATGAACACCATCAACAACAAGCGCCGAATTTTCCCCAAAAGGATAAACTCCTTTCATTGCAAAACCTGCCGCAAATATCATCACAGGAAACAGAAAGGCCAGGATATAGACCCAACTGCTGTTCTTTCGCCTGATGTTTTTTCCCACACTTTGTTTTTTTATCAATCTCATCATTTTTTCCTCTTCTGTCTGATTCTTTTCCGTCGGATTTTGAGTTCTGCCAGAAATAAACAGTTTCGGCTTTTTCGCTGAAGCAGATATTCGTATTTCGATTTGCCATATTTTTATGATTCTGTCATTTCTCACAGACCTGATTATAACACGCTTCATAATGTATCATGTTTTTGTGAAATTACTGCGAATTTTTTCAGGATCAAAGAAAAAAGCTGCCACATCATTGGAGACACAGAAAACTCCGCTGATGTAACAGCTTTCTTCGAAAGAATCTGTGTACGCTGATCCACAGATCCCTTCATGGGTGTAATTATTAACTTTATGTGATGAGTTTTTTTAGTTCCGGGCCTGTATGATATAGGATATTCACATATCCTGAGGTGGCTGTTTACAGGTTAAGAACTATTATGGCTATATGATAGCATGACCATATACATTTGTAAAATTAATATTTAATGTTTATAATATAGAACTTTTTAATATTGATCCGATGGGCACAACATTGCTGTCCGGATAAAATTCTGCTTTTATAAAACTGTGTATCCTCTGGACTTCAGGCAGGCTCTTACTTCCATGGTGTCCTCGGTATGGAATACCATGATCGGTTTTCCGGAATCACGATTAAAAGAGAGATACAGATAATCCACGCTCACGTTGCTGTCCTTCAGTGTAAGAAGCAGATCATTCAGATTTCCGGTTTTATCCTCAACTTCCACACCGATCACATCGATCACGTGACAGAGATATCCGGCAGCGATCAGTGCCTCCTTCGCCTTATCCGGATCAGAAACTACCATTCGCACGATTCCGTACTCTGCACTGTCATTGGTAACTGATCCCAGAATGTTGATGTCCTCATTCTTCAGGATCCCGGTAATGTTCTGCATAACACCTTTTTTATTTTCTGCATAGATAGATAACTGTTTCAGCATAATAAAATCCTCTCTTTCCTCTGAAATGTGTTTTGCTGTTTTATCATATGATAAATCTTCGCACATCTCACCTTGTATGTCAACCGAAGTAATTCAGGGAAGAGCCCGGACATTTTCATTTCATTTTACTTCACGTTCATAAACACAGGTACTTTATGACCAACATTCCCCCGGTCAAAAACTTCACCGCATATGTGCATGCAGATATTTTTCCCGTGTAGCAAGCCCACCCCGGATATGTCGTTCCCGCTTGTTCACATCAAGAACTTTCCTCACCTCAACGGCCAGTGCCGGGTTGATCACTTTCAGCCGTTCCACGCAATCCTTATGTTTGGTTGTCACTAATTAGAACGGTTTCATCTAAGCCTAAATCACCGAAGATTCGTAAGTAAATATCTACGTTACCATCCTTGTCTACTTCAATTTTCTGGATAATCCGTTTAAGCTGTGCATTGGTCATCTGGTGAACATCGGAAATATCTTCAATCTCTTTAAACGTGCGATTCAAGATTGTTTCCAGTTGTTCACCTTTTGTCAGGTGATAAGCAACCATTTTCAACTCATTCTCCAGACGCTCGATTTCCTGTTTTGTGCCGCCGATTTTTTCATTCAGTTCCTCACGTGTAATGAGGTCATCGGTGTACATATCCATGTATTTCTGACGCATTTTTTGAAGCTTGTGAAGCTGTGCGTTCAATTCCTTTTCGTAATTCAGGTTCTCATCCTTGGCTTTGTAAACCCTCTGGAATTCGCCTGTTACGTGACGAATTACATTTTTCTTTGCTTTCAGCAGCTCGGAAAAGTATTCGGACAGAACTTCAATCAACTCTTCCTCGTCCACTGTCTGAGCATTCGGGCAGCTATCCGCCCCACGTCCATTATGACCGGAACATACCCAGCGAATATAAGTATTCTTATAAGTACGAACAGTTCGTCGAAATGACCAGCCACATTCCTTACATTTAATCAGAGTAGAAAACAAATACTTATTGCTCTGCCGTTCCTTTGTTAATTTAAAAGTCTTGCTTCTGCACTCCAAAATCTCCTGTGCCTTTTCATACATTTCCGGCTCAATAATCCGCAGTTCCGGACGTTCTGTTACCATCCACTCCGTCTCGTCTTTTTCCGTTCTCTGTCCAGTCAGGAAGTCAGCTACTTCCTGCTTGCCGTTGATAATTTTTCCGGTATAAAGTTCATTCGTTAAAATCCGGCACGTCGCATTCTGGCTCCACTGACAATTACGCTTTGTTCGGATACCTTTCGCATTCAGCATGTTTGCAATCTTGGCGGCACCATATCCTTCTTCGATATACCATTTATAAATCTGCCTGATAACAGCTGCTTCTTCCTCGTTGATTGCCAAATTAAAGTAATCTCCAATGGTTTTATCATATCCGTACACAATATTCGGAACTCGTCCTTTTTCAGCATTCATTTTCTTGCCGAATTTCACACGCTTTGAAGTATTGGCACTTTCTTCCTGCGCCAATGCACCGAAGATTGTCAGAACAAATTCACTGTTTCCCATGCTGGTCATGTTGGCCGTCAAAAACTGTGTCTCGATTCCTAATGCTTTCAGTTTGCGGACATTCTGCAGAAGGTCTACAGTATTTCTGGCAAAGCGAGAGATGTCCTTTACTACTACCATATCAAATAGTCCATGTTCAGCATCAGCCATCATGCGTAAAAATTCTTTTCGATTTTTTATTTTCGTGCCTGAAATACCCTCATCTGCATATAATCTAACTAAGTTGTCACCAGTACGCTGGGTGTACTCAGAGAAAAATTGCTTTTGAGCTTCCAGACTGTTGAGCTGATCAGCTTTATCAGTGGAGACACGACAATAAGCAGCTATATTCATATCTAATACCTTTCTGTTATATTTAAGTCGTTCTGTTACAACTTTATTGTACCATCTAAAATATAATTGTAAATAGCAAAATAAGGAATACCCTTTCTTCAGAATATTCCTTATATGCATTACTCTTCGATAAAAAAATTTTCTAACAATAGCATAATGGATTGTTCATCAACATTACCTGGTTCTTTTAAATTTTTTTTCTTTTTATTCAATAACAAATATGTATCTGTAAAAACATCTTGTATCGTCCCAAGGCATTTATCTTTTGCTAATTTAACCATCAACTCAAGAATTACACGATCCACATAGATATGCAAATGTTCTCCTAACATTTGTATTCGTTTATGGCTTTCCCCTGCATGAACAATAGCATTTCTAAGCCTATATAAGCGATAAAGATGCCATTCAATTCTTTGACAATACTTTTCGGAAAGATGCCATAATTTTTCGCGATTTTCTCTTTGCTCATATAAGTTATATATTTTATAACGTATATTGGGATAATACTTAAGCTCATTCGCAAAATAATCTTCTCGATATTTCTCATATTTTTCAAGAAATATAAAGCCTGCGATTTTACAAATCTCTTTATCGAATTCTGTTATATCTTTAAGCAACAAACTTACTTTTCGATTACCTAAATTATTTTTCAAATCGTCAAGTATATTAGAAAATATGCATTCGAAATAGTCATTTTGTAGAATGGAAACTATATTATCAGTAACGCTTTCAATTTTGGATTTTGAACTATCTGTAACACTTGCAACCTCCAACGCTGACCACAAATTAAGAAATGCATCATTTAAGTCTTGTTGATTTAATGCCGCATTATGCAAATCAACAATCTTATTAAGCTGAGAATAAGTTTCCTTTCCTTTTTCTTGGCATCCCAAAACAATTGTATCTATTTCAGTTTTAAAATTTTCTCGTGGCTCAGGCTTGATACTTTTATACCCAAACGCTTTTACGGGAAGAATTATTCCCTCTTGGGTATCTTGTCGAATTACCAATCCGTTTTTACCTATTACACTGATATTATCATTCAAAAAAACTTCTAAATATCTCAAAAAAATTTCTAATGCAGAATACGCTCGTTTCATTGCTGAATAATTATCATATGCCTTTGTTTCCATAACCCCTATAAAGGACTTTTGCTTTCTTTTAATCTGTTTAAAGCAACCATCATCTTCAAACGAAATATGCAATCTTTCATTTAACAACTTTTGATATGGCTTTAATTTTTCATAAAAAACAAAGTACACTTTGTATTTACCAATTTCAAAATCAAACCTATTCAAAAAAATCTGTGCTTTTTTTTCTGGATCATTTATACTTTCCTCAAATATATTTCTCAGGAATCTATATATATATTCCGATGAATATCCATGCCATAGCAAAAAAGCAAGCCAAGCACGAAGTCCTTTTTCAATTTCTGTTTTACGGTTTGATTCCGACAAATTTTCTTTCAAGTATTTACAACATATTTCATAGTACTTTTTCTTTGGTATCTTATTGAATATATAATGTACCGCTGTTCTTTGATCTTTATCTAAAAATTTTGCCATCTCTTCAATAACTTCATATTTATACAACTCTCGAACAATAACGTCTGTCATTAAACTCGACTTAATCTCTTTTGCAATTATATCTAATTGATATTGCTTAATACTCCCTTTCACCACATCTTTTTCAGTATCAACATATTCTTCTAATAATGTTTGTGTATTATGAACAGGCGCTTTAACAATATCATCTGAATAATGAAACAACATTTCTTGTAGTCTTTGAACAAAAAATAAATATCCATCCTTAGTAGATGTCCAATCTTGTGTAATATATTTCATTTTTCATCCCCCTCGCATTTTTGTAAATCAATCATTTTTTTATCAAGTACCACTTTGCATACCTATTAGTTCCTGTTGTAACAACAATTCCATCCTTTTTCATTGCCTGTAACAAATTAGAAACCTTCTTCGATTTCTGTTCATCGCTAAGTACTTCTGGCAATGCTTTTTCCAGTACTTCCATTAAATCTCTTTTGCTGGCTTCTCCCATTGACTGAAGTGCTTTTATAATTAACTGCTTGCAAATATCATCATCTAACCCTTTATTTCGAACATAAGCAGCTTTCTGTCCGACAATATCTGCCACCTTGAAAGATACAAAAACATTAGGATAACGTCCTTCCACAAGACCTTTTTTCTTCAAATCCTTAAAGCTTTCTTTAGAAACTACTTCCTGTTTCTGAACTTTATCCAACAAAAATACAGTTCTCATATCTAAATCTTCATTGGAATATAAAAGCTGAGTATAATTCTTATCCAATATCTTTCCGTACACAGTCACTGTAACTCTATTAATTGTGTTCAAATCATATGTCGGCAATGGGAAGCATTTATCACGCTGTATCTGATACATCATTGGTATTCCCATTGAATTTGTATCAATCATATACAGATTTACCATTGCGTTACACAAAAACACATTTCGATAATACGGTGGTTTATATCCCGGTTCCAGTGCTTGTTCAATAGTTTCTGGTATAAAAGCCCCCTCATTGATAAATACCAGTCTGTCCTCAAATTCCTCTACGTTGATTTTTCCACGCAAGCGATAGTCCTGATGAGCAATACAGTTATTAATAATCTCTTTGATCAGCTCTGGTTCATATTGATCTACTTCATCCGGAAACAAAGTCTGCTGTCCGGCAATATAACGATACTTTACATTTCTGATCCTGGAATATACCTTATCCACTGCCATTAACATCGGTATATCAAAATGTTCATAAGCTTTTACCGAATTATCTGCATTATAAAGTGTCCAGGTAATTCTAGGAATAAAGCCATCAAAGAAATATTTAGCCTCACTTTTTCCTAATAACAATAATGCCGTTCTGGTGATTTTTCCTTTTATTGTAATACCAGCTTTATTTAAAACCTCAATATCAGACAGTTTCTTTAAAACTTCCTGTGCTTTTTTTCGATCACTCTGACGTTTTGAGAAAAGTTCTCTTGCTCTTTTAATCGCTTCTTCATCCAAGTCTTCTATCGTTGCATCTTCTACAATTTCTTTTGACCAATCCATTCCTATTTGACTTCTAAGTAGATCTACTTTATTCATCGGAAGCGGTGATATAGATTCATGCTCTCTGGCATACGCTGCCCCTTGCCATGTTGTCGGAATCCCCCTAATAGCTGGAGGAATTTGAAATGCTATCACTCGACATTTTTCCATTGTCAGTTCGTATATCTCCAGAAATGTCAATCGTTCATTGGTTCCATTTACGATTTCCTTTTTCAAACTTTGCAGACTTCCCTGTTTCCGAAATTCCGTTCCTACATATCGTTTATCATCCGAAATTCCGAAAATCAGCCACGCCTCCTGTAATCCCCGAAGATTTGCTTCATTGCTAAGTGCAGAAAAATATTTACCAATGTCATTAAACGAATAATTTGTGCGTGCTTCTTTAAATTCTACAACTTCATTTTCAAAGGATTCTATCATGCGAACAATCTTTTCTTTTAATTGGCTATCCGTATATATCATATTCTTCCGCCTTTCAAAATTTTCTATGACTAAATTCTATGACTAATCTATGACTTTCTAGAACTAATTTTAACTGATTTTTAGACAGAACACAAGCAATAGCAAAAAAATAAAAGGCATCCCACGCGCTACGCAGGACACCCTCCATCATGTTTTGGTTCATTGGGAAGCTCATCCGCTGCTTCTTGTATTGCCTGTTCCACCTTACTTGCATTTGCTTCAATCAATATCTTTAACAGATAGTCGGCGGTCACTTCCGCTGTGTTTGGATTATGGAATCGATAATTAAGTTTTCTCTTTTTCATAGCGGAATTTCCACCTCCTCCCGTATGTCTTTGTCCATAACTATGAAAATGTTTTTTGAAATAGTCCTGCCAAATGCTATTCCTGTTCAACTTAAATAGATGCCGGTCAAAGGGGCATCCCTGTTGTAAACCACCGCTGTAAACAAACTCCAAAAAATCTAATTCTTTTTGTTTTTTCAGTTTTCTTTCCTCAATACCAAATTACTCTTATATATCTGTTTATTGTTTACAAATTCTACAAGTCAAAGCAATAACCATAGATAAAAGCGTAAACAACACGCCAACTACCGTAAACCTGACTGGCGTTTTACCGGAAGGGTAACTCCATCTGCCGGGCTTCCTCCTCAGTAACCGGGTACCAGTCATTTTCATTTTTTAAGTCTTTTGTGTCTCGTTTACAGTTTTCGTTTACACATACCCATGAACGCTGTGTACCGTAATCCTTGAACCTTGTCATCGTACCCTGTTTCCAACCCACAATGCTTGTATTCATGATTTCACAGATGCGGTCTGTCTCCGCCTTCTTCGGCTTTATATAAGGATTGTCCAGTGCCTCCTTAAACAGCATCAATGAACAGACTTTCCTATCCTCATGTTCATCCAGCCATGCCTGTATCATTCCGGCTTCCGTATCATCCGCCATGAACTCCTGCCGCAATTTATCAAGCTGTGCTTCTGTTTCCTTTGAAAACGCCAATTTAAAATTCCCATTACGGTACAACATCATTGCTTCCGCCCACACCTGATCAATATACTGCCTGGATTCCTTCTCATTTTCGAGGATATGAACCTCCATCTCTGCCCGGTTCGTCTGAACTGGAACGAATCTTCGATTTCCGGTACGGTCAAAAGGCAGGAATCGCTTTATATTGGATGTTCCTCCAAATACACATTGCCTCGGACGATCAAGAGCATATACTGCATAAGAATCCCGATAAGTCTCTTTCTGCCTGCTCAGAAAGCTCTTTGTTTCCTCAATACTCTTAGAGCGTGCCGTTGCGACCATTTCAGACATTTCAATCATCCAATGACCACGAAGCTGACAATAAACTTTTTCCGAATCCAGTTTGCCGATGTCATCGGTGAACCAATCATCCTTTACTGCCATGAATCGAAAAAATGTAGATTTTCCTACGCCCTGACCACCGACCAGACAGAGCATATATTCAAACTTAATTCCAGGGCGGAACGCACGGGCAATAGCTCCCAGCAAAAACATTTTCATACTTTCATACGTCAACTCATCCACAGGTGCGCCCAAGAAATGATGCAGCACATAGCGGATACGCTCCTGTCCATCCCATTGCAAACTATTCAGATAATTCCGGACAGGATGATATTTGTTCCGATCTGCCTGATGGACAATACTTTTCTGCACAATCTTATCCATCGTCAAACCGTAAGTCTCTTCCAAATAAAGCATAATATAGTTCAAATCCATATCTGTGAATGCCGGGCTTATCCGTTCCCACCACACGGGTTTTACAATGTCTGTCTGCTCAGTCAAAATATTGTGCCGGAATACACCTTTTAACAGAGGATCATGTTCTAAAATTAGCTTACAGTTATGCCGATTGTTTTTCACAGCACCCTTCTGTGTCATTTCCAGTTGTTCTCTGATTTCCTCTACTGTCAACTCCGTTTCCATTATATCCATTACTTCGCACAATTCCTGTCGTGTCTGTGGTGATAAAGTCTGAAATTCTCTGTTCAATCGCTGTCACCTCCTTCCCATGAGCCACCACTACGGCAACTCGTTCTTCTAATGTGCCTGATAATAATGTATCCAACAGGTACTCTGTTTCTGATATTTTTTCCAATGCCTCCATAAACAGCGGATGCCAGACATCTTCCACCTGTTTCGGAGCACACTCTTCTTTCCACTGTTTCAACAAATGCAGGTAATCTGCCAGTGCACGGAAATATCTATTTTCTGCCTGCAGATACCTCTGTTCCTGTGTTAGCTGTCGTTTGATTTGTTTTCTCTGTGGCGGGCTGTGCCCCATGTTCTCATAATGTATAGAAAAATCTCTTGCCAATTTCTCTGCCGCCTCTTTTGGTTTTAAATTGTACAAGTGTGCCGTAAAATCAATCACATCCCCATCTGCCTGACATCCGAAACAATGAAAACGCCTGTCCACTTTCATGCTTGGATTCTTGTCACGGTGAAATGGACAGACCGCCATTCCATTCTTGTTTACCCGTATTCCATAGCTTTCTGCAGCCTGCCGGGTAGTCACAGACTGTTTAACTGCTTCAAATATATTCATCCTTTTCCTCTTTTCTTTACATCACAACTCCATATCGTTCCTTCCCAATTTAGTTCTTCCTTCGTGTTCCCATCGCTCTCGGTTCTCCTGTTCCGCAGTAATTTTTGCTTTTGCCAGCCTATCCAGAATGGAACTTCTGGCTTTTTTCTTAATCTGTTCGGTATTCACCTTTTTGACTTCCGGTTTTATCAGCGTGGTCTGGATTGTTTTAACTGCTGTCTGCATAGCTTTTGTAATTTTGGTAATTACTCCGTCCAATCGACTTACAGCATAAGTTCTTTCTTTTTGGGAAGCCTTGCGCTCAGGGGAAAGCACCCACGCCTTTGACTGTTCTACCAGACGAATGTCTTCTTTATGGGTTTCCACTCTGACCTCATCCGTCACAACCTCCACAGCTTTGTCGTAAGCAATATCTGAAACTTCATCGATCAAAGCTTCTACTTCTTCAATTTTCAAAGTAAGTGTATCCAGTATTTCTGTCTGGTTTTTCATCTGTTTCTTTTGCTTAAACAGGATATAATCCTGCTTTTCAAGATAATCTCGCCCTCCATAAGACGGTTCTTCTTCCAGATGCAACCCGTATTTTCGAGTTATATCAAAAAGCATTGTCCGGCAAATAGCATCAAAAGTCTGCTTTCGATTATTATTGCGGCCTTTAGGTTTATCCGGTTTTGGAAGTGCAATCCCTAATTCTTCCAGTGCTTTTTCCTGCTGGGGACAGATTTCCCCGTACTTATTCTCACAATCAAAAACATGACGTTCATGAATGTGCGGCGTTCCTTCGTCCAAATGCAGTGCCCAGTCCAGAATATGGACATGAGAACCGAACCGATTTGTGAACTGCTTTGTAAAGTCCTGTACGACCGCAAGTAATATTTCATAGGAAACAGATTCTTCTACTGTTCCTATTTGAAAAATAGTTTCCTCTGGACAGGTTTTATTGTTCTTTAGTAAATCTTCCACAGATCGGTTACGCTCTGTATGACGGGTTCTTGCATTTCTTTCATTCTGCGCTTCTATATATTTTCCATAATGTTCCTGATAAAAAGTACATTCAATTTTCTCAAAACTGATATCCTGAGAATCTTCTTCCCTGTTCTGCATTGTGGTATAGCCACGGTAACAGTCCCAGTAAATATTTTCTCTGACTCTTCCAGCATCAATATGTTCACTGTTTTCCAAGTCGAAACGGCGATCATTATGCCTGGGATTATAAGTGCCATTTTTCCCGGAGCGTCCATTGTGTCTTGTTGCTTTCAATAATTTTCTTGCCCTCCTTTTTCACGTTTTTCCAAATTAAATAAGGCAGCGAAGCTGCAAACCTGCGTGAATTTGCGTCAGGTAATACCCAGTACGAGTAGACGCACGCATCAACTCACTGGGCAATGGCTGCCGCCCTTAACCTGCACAAAAGACTTCGCTCTCCGCTCTGCTCCAGATTTAGTTACTATTCTCCGGCACCCTTCCATTCCCCTTTGCCATCCATTCGAAAAAAGCAATTTTACTAACCTTAATTAATCTGCCGCTTCGAAATGCCGGAAAACCGGGTGTATGAACCAGTTCATAAGCCGTTACTCTGGAAATCCCCATAATCCGCTGAATATCAGCCACATCCAGTACAAGAGGCAGTTCATCATAATTGTTTAATCTCTTATTTTCACTCATGTTGTTCCTCCATTTTTGATCTCATTTTTTTAGCTTCTCATTGCCGTTTTATCTTTCCTGTTTCCTGAGTCATACTGCTGTTAAGGCATACAACACGTCATCCATTCGGATGCGCTCACTTCTTTTATCGAAGGTCATGGCGGTTTATCTCAGGTTAGACGGTCATAAAGTTGTCAAAGTACACTGCATAGTACGAAATTACCATGCAATCGTATCTTATCAATCTCATCTTGACTTTTCAATACTTTCGCGATACCATAAATGTAACTAATATTATATTTTTTAAAATTACCATACAAAACAGGAGCAAATAGAAATGACTTATCAATTTATAAGGCAAGAACCTTGCTACGACCACATCCTCTTCGTTCTGGCATTGGATAGAGACAAAATGAAGGAGCGAATTTTAATCGGAACGGAACAGCAAATCCGTTTTCGACTGGACGGAAATAAAGATAACGATGTCATATATGATATAACACGTCCTCTAGGACGTTTTCTGATAGATTTTGAATATGATAAAGAAAAGAACTGGAATATATATGGACTTGCTCCCCTACGTGATGCATTGCACACTAACCGTTGGAAACAGCCTGCACTGGAACAGACTGCTGGTGATTTTCTGGCAAAAAAATATCTCACCGGTGATCCGGTGAGAATGTATGCTACATTCCGTATTTGGAATGAATATCTTGTTACAAGGGAATATCGTGACCGTAATACTGCCTGTGATCGTTTTATAGAAAAAATCCAAATTTTGACTCAGGCATTCCAAACAGAAAATGTCATGAATTTTAATTCTGATACCGGAAAACCAGAACGCTTTCATACTGGCAGTCTTTATTTCCGCAACACTCCTGCTGAAATCACTCGACTTGAACTTTGGTTTCCGGATAATAGGCGCAGAACAGAATGCGTAGCTGCCTACAGCTCTTTTTATCCGCTTATCACTTATTACTTGAATCGGCTGAATGACTGGGGCCTTTGTTTCCGTCAGTGCAAAGTCTGTGGAAAATATTTTCTGGCAAAAAACCAGCGTTATGAACTATGCAGTGATAAGTGCCGTAAAGCACAGGCACTTCAAAATAAAAGGGAATTTGATGAACGAGCCAGAGAAAATAACTATGATTTGCTTTATAAAAATGAATGCCAGAATTGGCGTAATAAAATCAATAAATCCAAAAAAACTGCTGATTTTCCGATTGAACGTCTGGAAGAAATGAAAACTGCGTTTGACCTTTTTAAGAAAGAAGCTCTGCGGCGTAAGAAAGCTGTAAAGGCAGGAACAACCAAGCCAACGGAATTCACGGACTGGCTGTATCAGCAGAGCAATATTATCTTGAAACTCAGCGAAATCTGAATCCATCCCTGTAAAGGAAAGGCAGCGAATTTACTCGCTGCCTGCCCTCTCATTAAACTTGTATCCTACACCCCAGACGGTTTGAATATATACCGGGTTGCCCGGATCATCTTCTATCTTCTCACGAATATGGCTGATATGACTCATGACAATATTGTAATCGCCAGAATAGGCTTCTTTCCAGACTACATCATAAATCTGCTCCTTACTAAATACCCTTCCTGGATTTTGTGCTAATAACTGCAGGATTTCAAACTCGGTGTAAGTTAATTCTATTTTTCTATTATCACGAACAACTTCCCTCCGTTTCAAATCAATCGCTATACCCTTATGCCTTATTTTCGATTGAAGTTGTATTTCCTGAAAAAGGAATTTTTCTCTGCCGGAATCTAACACGGAAATAACAGAATTTACCAACTCTTCCTCATCTCCCTCGAATGATACCAGCAATATTTTTCCCACTTAATCATCCTCGTTTCATTTAGCACTAACTTAATGCTTCGCCTCTGAATTATATTCCGCAAATGTTTCCGTTTCCGGATTAAATTCAGTAAATAATTCCTGCATTCTATTTTTGCTTACTTTTTGAAAGCTGCTAATCTTTCCACTTTTGTCTCTCGTTACTTCAATGTACATAGTGCCGTTGCTGTTAGAAAAGATTCCCCTTCCCTCATCATATAAATCTGCTATAATCTTACCATTATAAACCCAGTTTCCTTGAGCATCACAGGATACTCCATAATCAGCATACTCCTGTGGAACAGCAATATTAAGACCTTTTCCCTCTTCACTGCTATATTCGCCCATGTCATCAGCCGCTATGTTCTCACTTCCTCCTTCTTCAAAAACAGATCCTTTCATTTCATCTGCAGTTACAGCTTCTCCGCCGGAACTTTCAACCAATGCCGCCGGTTCTGACCAAAAATCATCTGATAACGGTTCTGCCTTTACGTCTGTGATGGTGCCATAGTTTTCCCTTTGCACTTCAACTCGAAGCGTACCTCCACGTTTGGAACTTATTGTATAAGTACCCGGCTTAAACTCATCCCGGAAATATCCAATGGTCTTTCCATCATACATCAGAAATCCTGTTTCTTTCTGGTAAGTTATTCCCGCTTTTGCATATTCAGAAAGCTGTTCTTCGCTGAATACATTTTCATTACTGTCTTTATTTTCGGTGACCGTTTCTGCTTCCTGCTTCGCATATTCTATATTTTCCGGAGAATATGCCATTGTAATTCCCACTGCATCATCAGATGATTTCGACAACTTCATCCCATCTTTTATTTTTTGAAGATTATCCTCATAAAGTGCAATCGTCTCATCTACCTTTTCCTGTGTCCATACAAACCATCCGTCGCCGCCTGTATAAGCTTTTTCACCAATCATAGACTGCAGAACTTCTTTTTCCTCGTCCAGCCATTTCGCATACTCTTCTGCTGTCCACCATTCCACATCCGAACTTGAAAGTGATTCATCTTCCCGGATATTCACTTCGTTTAAAGCAACTGTTGTTTCACCGTTTTCTTGCGCTGTCTCTGTCTTTTTCTCCAAGGATGATGCGGAAGTTGCAAATCCACCTGTCACGCAAATTACCAATACTGCACTTATAATTACTGCAAACTTAGATGTCTTCTTTATCTTCATAATTGCTCTTATCCTCTCTTCAATCGCATTTTTACTGAAACTGTTACATAATGGTGTCAGTCCGCTCTTTTTTTCTTCCATAGATATTAAAGCAGTTGCATATACCGACTTTATATCCATTCCAAATCTACGGACTACGGTTTCGTCACAGGATAATTCCAAATCTCTGTTAAAAAGAATATACATTACCCACACAAGAGGATTAAACCAATGAATGCATACTGCAGCAATCATTATCAGCTTTGTAAGCATATCAAGCCGTCTGATATGCACATATTCATGTTCCAACACATAACGAAGCTGATAAATATTTTTCCATTCTGTATTTTTCGGCATTAAAATAACTGGGCGAATCACACCATAAGAAAGTGGTGCAGCTATGGTTTCTGTCTGCCGGATGGATAGACTCCTTTTTAGTGGATGTTTTTCCTTCCATGCTTCCAAAATATCATTTTCAACAGGCAGCGAAAATCGAAATTCCCGATAACATTTTATATAGGAAACCGCAAAAAATCCAAAACAAAGTAACAGACCTGCCAGCCATATTACACTCAAAATCGAAATGGATTCTGTTCTCTGCACCATAGCCTCTGATAATCCATTTGCTATCTCAGGCATATTACCATGAATGGGTAAAAATGTTGTCGTTTGCGCCGTTCTCACTGGGTTTATATCAGAATAAATACTCTGCAACAGAGAATAAATACTTGTGACTGATTTTATGGAAAATGGAACTAATAACCGTATTAATGCAATCCACCATAAAATCAAAAATGTTTTCTTCGGTAATCTGTTGATAAGCACAGCCCTTAATACCACAATAAGTAAAATAATAACCGTTCCCAGAAAACTCATTTGCAGCAGGCTCATATACATCACCTCATTCCAATTCACTGACGATCTGCTTCAGGTTCTTAATCTGCTCCATAGAAAGTTTTTTTCTGCCAAGAAGTGCCGCAAACAACTTGTCAACAGATCCATCATATATCTTATCAATAAGTTCATCTGTTTCCAGATCCTGTACCTGTTCTTTTGCTATAAGCGCATGGCACATAAATCCCGGTTCCGTTCGTTCAATCGCGCCTTTATTGATACACCGCTTAATCAATGTATACGTTGTGTTTTTATTCCAGCCGACTTCTCTGTTTAAAGTATCTGCAACATATTTCGCTGGCACGTCACCATCCTTCCACAGAACATCCATTACCTTTAATTCCGAATCAAAAAGTTTGATATTTTCCTCTGTCACTTGTTTCGCCTCCTATAAGACTACAGTAGTCTGTTCTTGTTTTCAGACTACCACAGTCTTATAGCATTGTCAATCATTTTCTGTCGCTAGGAAAAGAAAAACAGCCAGCCTTTCGGCTGACTGCTCCATACTAAATATAAACCATTTCGTTCAGTACAATTTCTTCTGCTCTGTTTCTAATATTATTACACCGTTGTACCCAAAGCATAGCATCTTTCCGCTTCAATTCCTCCGTCACTCCCTCAGCCGCTTTCATCTGATCAACAATACACGTAAACCGTTCCTCCGCTTGTTCGTCCAAATCCTCCAGATAGCTCCAAAGTTTTCCGGTCAGCAGTAAACTGGAATATCTACCGTAGCACTGCTTTTTCAGATACTCCCTGTGCATTCGTCCCCACTTACCGATAGATCACTTTTCCTCCGGCAGCTTCAAGTCTGGGATATAATAATCCCCGACAAGTACATAATCAATGCCATTCTCCGTAATTCTTGTTTTCAAATCCTTCATGGTTCGTTCCTCCTCGGTTTTTCTTATTCTATTACCCAAACGAACCGTTCTATATTGTTACTTCCATATGTACCGTACTCTTACTGATCCCGAACTTCTTCGCCGCCTGCCTCACCGTCGCCTTTGTTTCCACAATATATCCTGCGATCTCAACTGCACGTTCCTCAATATAATCTTTCACTGCCAAGCCCCCGAAGACGCTTTTTTACAGTGTATGCAAAAGATCTGAAAGGTATGTACCCTGTCACTCTGCTGTCTGAAACTCCTTCCGGAAAACCACCGCAGCCCCGACAATAAACGCACAGCAGATCACCCACGTCACAGGTTCGCAGATGCATACGGCGATATAGCCCCAGACCGGGACGAGCCAGATGGCAAAGATAACTTTACCGATCAGTTCCAACGTACTGCATATCAAAGGTGCTTTCAGGTGCTGCATTCCCTGCAGTGCGTTTCGTAAGATTACCAGCACTGCCATTGGCGGAATCATGGGGATGCTGACCCGAAGATAAAGCAGTCCGTTAGAGATCACCTCCGGGTTGCTGCTTCCGGTAAGAAGCCGGATTGCTGCCGGTGCCAGGGTAAAAGTAAACATAAGTGCAATGATCCACCAGATCCCATACAGAAGAATTGCTGTCCGACAGCCTCTGCGGATTCTTTTTCCCAGGCCCGCCCCATAGTTCTGGCTGGCATAGATCGCCGTGCTGGTTCCAAGTGCCAGTCCTGGAATATAAAACAGTTCCGCAAGCCTCCTGCCTCCAACCTGCGCCGCAATATAAACACTTCCAAGTGCATTGATACTGCTCTGAAGGATCACACTGCCAATACAATAAATAGCATTCATCATCCCCATACTTAAACCGGAGAAAAACATCTCTATTACAAAATTCTTCTTCACTTTGAATTCATTTTTCGAAAATCTCAGTTCCGGATAATAGCGCACAATATACCCCAAACCGATCCCGGCGCTGATTCCCTGAGCCAGAACTGTCGCAGACGCAGCACCTTGTACTCCCAGTCCCAACGGTCCCATAAACCAGAAATCCAGTCCCACATTCAGGACACTGCTGAAAAGCAGAAAAACAAGGGGCATCACACTGTTTCCTACAGCCTGTAAAAGACTCGCCTCCAGATTATACAGCATAGTCAGCGGAATTCCCGCCAGAATGATCGTCAGATAGCGCAAAGCTCCGTCCATCACATCATCTGGGATCTGCATCACCTGAAGCAGTCCTTTTCGAAATATCAAAAAAGCGACAGTCAGCACAACTGAGCAAAAGCAGGACAAACACGTCATCCAGCACACCGACTTCTTCACTCCCTGCTGGTCTCCTGCTCCGAAGTTCCGGCTCACTCTAAGAGCCAGTCCATTATTCATTCCAAACGCAAAATTCGTGATCAGACTATATAACGCCGCAGTAGCACCAATCTGTGCAAGCGCTCCATCCCCCAGCAGATTTCCCGCAATCGAGGTATCTACAAGATTATAAAACTGCTGAAGCAGATTTCCAAGAAAAAGCGGCATGGCAAAACGCAGCAAAAGCGAGGTCGGACTTCCCTTCGTCATGTCCATCGTTTGACTTTTCTTTTTCAGATCCATAATAACTTTCCTCCCTGATCCATATGGCAACTGACATCCTTCTTAATCACCGTCTGTAAAACAGACATCAGTATTTTCTTTTATTATACAATCCGACACACAGTTGCTGCTGTAAAAATAGCGGTGTATACTATAACAAAAACGACAGGGAGATTTTTTATGATACGTAATGCAAACTGGGTGGAAACCGATATCCACCAACAGGAATTCCCGGAACAGGAAAGATATCTCTTCGATCTGGTTGCAAACAGAGGCGATATCCATAAATTCATTACCGGAAATATTCCCGCACACTGGCATAATGAACTGGAGATTTTTATGCTGATGGAAGGCAGCGTCAGAATCGGGATCGGTGATACTTTTTACGATGTCCATGCAGGGGAAGGCTGTTTTATCAATACTGGCATTCTTCATTCTTTTATCGGTCTTGTCCCTTCCCCGTGCCTGTACCGTTCTTTTGTGTTTGATCCATCGATCATAAGCGGCGCCCCGGGCAGTGTTTTTGATATCCGCTATATCCGTCCCCTTATGGAAAAAGGCGCCGCTTTCATAAAAATCCCGGGAGATATCGTCCCGGGATCTTGTGATAAACATTTTTTTCAGGCATTTGACAACGCCTTTTCTGCCTGCGCCGATGAATTGCCCGGCTATGAATTTCAGGTACGCAACGCCCTCTCCGAAATACTTCTGATCATTCTGGAAAAGAACCGCGGCCTTTCTGCCCCACAGCTTCCCGAAATCCAGGAACTACGCCTGAAGCAAATGCTGGCATGGATCGATCAGAATCTGGAAAAAAATATCTCCGTAAAAGATATTGCGGCAGTTGCCAGCATCTGTGCCAGAGAATGCCAGCGTATTTTTCAAAGATATCTGAGCACCACACCTATGGCATATGTACGCCAGAGACGCCTTCTTCTGGCCGCCAGGCAGCTTACTCTCACGGACACACCAGTGACGGACATTGCGTTAAACTGCGGTTTCGCAAGCCCCTCCTACTTTACCCGGCATTTCCGGCTCCTTACCGGAACTACCCCTACACAGTACCGGGAAAACATCCGTAAATAGATTTTATTTTATGCTTTAGATTTTTTTGACTGCTTATAAAGCACAAGACAGACGATCACAAATGCTACTGTAACCACAACTGTCAGCGGAAGAATCATAGCAGATTCTGCTCCAAGCAGAAGCCCGAATCCCTGTCTCAGTGTCAGAATTCCAAAAATGGAAAAAATAAAAAACGCAACTGTATTGAGAATTCCCTCCGGTGCTTTGCTTTTCAGAAGATAACCGACCAGAAGACCGATCACATCCGCTGCAAAAAGTCCAAGTGAACAGGCAAGCCATACAACAACTGCAGCACTTAAGCCCTCGTTTGCTCCAAATGTAATGGCAGTAAGCTGTGTCTTATCACCAAGCTCCGCAACAAAAAATGTACAGAATACAGACAACGGCGCAAACTTAATTTTCCGGTCCTTTACATTCTCTTCCTCATCATCGTCTCCCTTAAGCGTTGTTGCCGCAAAAAACAGGAACGCCGCACCGGCAATCAGACGGATCAGCCACGTAGGAACTACCGTACTGACAAGGCCTCCGGCAAGAACCGCCAGTCCGTTCAGCACCAGGATCGCAACACCGGTTCCAAGCAGGATATCCTTCAGCTTGAACTTGGAAGTCATTGCCACCAGCATCAGCTGTGTTTTGTCGCCCATTTCCGCAATGAACTGGGTAAAAAGCACTTTCATAAATAGCAGCATCTTTCTTCTCCTTTGCATATGTGTCCGGTCCGGAGCCATAAAAAAAGACCCACGCATACTTTATCTCCATAACAGAAATAAAATATACATGAGTCTCATTCTTTAAGATTTGCCAGGTGCATGCACCAGTATGTTGACAAACCACGTTTACACGCGAATTACTCCCTCACGGAATTGATTTTCGTCATTGTAGCAAAGTTGAGAAACTTTGTCAATAGCAGTGTGAAAAGCAGCTCCCGTCTTTTTATCAGAATTTCTCAGCCTTAGCCTTCAGCCCCTGATACATCTCTTCAGAAAGAGGAATGGAAACACCCAGACGTTTCGCCTCCTGCACGATATAACCACTGAAAGTTTCCAGCTCCGTCTGCTTTTTGCAGATCTGAAAATCTCTCTGAAGGGAACTGGTGGCGTTATCTGCATGAACATGACGGAACTTGTGAATCACCTCCTGTATGTGTTCATCTGTCAGTGCCACACCCTTTGCACGGCCTACACTGGCAGCCTCCCACACAAGAGTTTCGTACTGCTGCGCCTTCACCGGATCCCTGCGAAGCTCCCCGATGGTATTATCATAAAAAGCCGTCATCACGTTAAACGCACAGTTCAGGATATACTTTCTCCAGATCTCCACCTCAATATCCCCGTCATCCTTATAATCAATATCTGCGCCCTTCAGGATCTCGGCTACCTGGGCCACTTTCTCCTTCTGCCCCTGATCTGCGTTTTTGATCCCGATGCACAGCCAGGTAAAAGTATCCTGCTGGGAAATGGAAAAATCCGCGTTTGCAAAAGCTACCGTATAGATCAGAGAATCCACAACCGTTCCCCTTCCGATCAGGCTGCGGATCTTTTCCCCCGGATCCACCCCGTTCATCACCGGAATGATCACCGTATCATCTGTGACCATATCCCGGATATTTTCACATACATCCTCCAGAGAGTAATTTTTTACACAGATAAAAATATAATCCTGCTGTCCCATTTCCCGGACTGGAACTACACGCTCCGGCTTCGCAACGATCTCTCCCTTATAATCACTGTGCAGCACCAGTCCGTTCTCACGGATGCTCTCCCCTCTGGCTCCACGGGCCACCATTGTCACATGAGGATAGGCCTTCGCCAACATTCCCGCAACATAGCCACCAACACCGCCGATTCCGATCACTGCAATCTTTTTATCTTCTGTTTTCATGATATCTTATCCTCTTTTTCTTATTTCCGTCCCAGATTATAGCTCTCCAACAAATTATTGCATCGCTACAGGCAGATGTCTGCAGTCTGCACTTGCTTCCTGCTTATAGCTCTATTTTATCAGACAGCCATCCGCATTTCCATATCTGCTGTAAAATCCGTACACAAAACACGCCAGCGAAAAAACTTTCCGTCTCTATGCTATAATTTCTGGAAATGCCATGGATTCTGATGTATACTGGATATAAATTTTTTGTAGAAAAAATAAAAATACGAGGTGACAAAAATGGACACGAAACCCGTTTTTCACGGAAGTGATATAGAAAAGATCTGCAGCTATTACGGATTAAAAAAAGAAGACATTGTCAAATTCGGCGCCAATGTTAATCCACTGGGGCTCTCGCCCAAAGCCAGTGCCGCCATTGCCGCACATGTTGACATTTTTTCCTCCTATCCGGACAGAGAATACGCGACCCTTCGCAATACTATTTCCGAATATTGCAATATTCCGGCAGATTTTATTCTTCCCGGAAACGGCTCCAGCGAACTGATCTCCCTCCTCATTCAGGAAAAAGCTCCAAAGCACACCCTGATCCTGGGACCTACCTATTCCGAATACTCCAGAGAGCTTTCTTTTTCCGGAAGCACCCAGGAATATTACCACCTTCAGGAAAGCAAAAACTTCGAGCCGGACATTCCCGATCTTTGCAAAAAGCTGGAACAGGGATACGATTTTCTCATTCTCTGCAACCCTAACAATCCCACCTCCTCTGCCATCTCACAGAAGGATCTCCGCCAGCTGATCAGTTTCTGCGCGGAAAAAAATATCTTCGTAATGATCGATGAAACTTATGTTGAGTTTGCTCCGGATATCAATGCCATCACTGCCGTTCCTCTGACCCGGGAATTCACCAACCTTATGGTTCTCCGAGGCGTATCAAAATTTTTCGCAGCCCCGGGAATGCGTCTGGGTTACGGCATCACCGGAAACATGGATTTCCTTTCCAAAATGCGGGAGAAACAAACTCCATGGTCTCTTAACAGCATGGGCGCCTTTGCCGGCGAGATCATGCTCCAGGATGAAGACTATATCCGCCAGACCCGTGAACTGATCCTTTCTGAGCGCACAAGAATGATCAAAGAACTGAAGTCCGTTCCAACTTATAAGGTCTATCCCGCCTATGCAAACTTCATTCTTCTTAAGATCCTGAAACCAGGCCTTACCTCTTATGATGTTTTTGAAGCCTGCATCCGCCAGGGCCTGATAATCCGTGACTGTTCCTCCTTCCAGTGCCTGGATGGAGAATTTGTACGGTTCTGCATCATGATGCCGGAGGACAATTCCCGCCTTGTTGAAGTGTTGAAAAACCTGTAAAAAAATAAATCTTACGGAGGATACCAAAATGAAATCTCACAAATACTGGTCACTGGGCGCCCTTATCACCATGATCGCAGCCTTTTACACCGGCTGCAAAAGCATGAAAACCGCACACAGGTATTTTGCATGCGCTTCTTTGATCTGCATGATTATGTCTATTTATTCCGGGCATAAGATGATTGCCGGGAAAACACAGGAAAAGGAAAATTGATGTAAAAAAACGTCCGGCCTGTTAAGAACTCAACAGGCCGGACAGCGAAAAAAAGCAGATATATAGTATACTCTCACAATCTACCCTTTATTTCAACCACAACTTTTCCGTGTGCTCCTAATGCTCCATATGGGTCAAAACATACAAAGACTTTTTTTCCAGGTTTAATATAAAACTGAAAATCTGAATACTTCATTTTCATAACATAAGAATACCCCTGACCGGAAAATTTTTTCGAATATGCGGTTGCTATATTTTTCTTTACATTACTTTTCTTCCCAGATGCAACATCTTGAACTGCCAACTTCTTTCCGTCTTTAAGACGATATGTTAAGCCATACTCCCTATTTTCTCCAATTCCCCCTGCATACCATTTGGAAACAAACCTAAAGCTTATATAACCATTCTGATTATACGTTACGTTGCATTTATTAATGTAATAAATTTTTTTAAAAGCTCATAATACTCAAATAAATTGTTTCTGTATTGTAGAGATGCTTTATAATCCGCTGCTAAGGATTTGTTTATTTTTTTTATTGCAGAACTGTTTCCTTTTATCTGGGGTAATTCATAAAAATATTGTGCCGTCAATTTCTTGCAGCGTTTAATTTGTTGCTTTTTCTCAATTTTATAAGAAACCTTAGCTGTTGTCGGTTCGGCAAATGCTATTGTATATTCTGTAATATTGCAAACAAGAGCAAGTGCAATAACAAGTCCTATACTTACAAAATGCTTCCAGATATTTTTTTATTCTTCATCCTTATCTTACCTTTTTATATTATATGTTTTACATCGTTCTCAAACTCTGCAAGCACAGCGGCTGATGAAATTTCTGTTTAAATACCATACGTTTTTACATCATTCTCAAACCTCAAATCCAAAAATGAAGCGCCTCATCTGCGCTTATCGTATGATATTCAAACCTTGAAAAGTAATAAATTCATATTTATTTTACTAATTATAAAATATCTTTTATCTTTTGAGAAGTCTCTTGATATATTTTCAGTATTTTCTATTCATTTCAAACCAACCCAAACACCCGCAACGCATTACTCTCCGTCACAGCCACAACCTCCTCGCAGCTGACACCTTTCAACTCCGCGATCGTCTTCACAACCTCCGGCAGATACAGCGAGCTGTTTCGTTTCCCACGGTTTGGGACAGGGGCCATATACGGGCAGTCGGTTTCCAGCAGAATCTGGTTCAGTGGTGCATACTCCACCACTTCTTTCAGCTTCCGTGAATTCTTAAAAGTAACCACTCCACCGATTCCCAGGTAGAGTCCCATATTCAGGTATTCCCTTGCGATCTCCTTACTATAGGAAAAGCAATGGATGATCCCTCCATACATTCCATCCCTCATATACTCTCTCACAATATTCAGCGTATCCTCCGCTGCATCCCGACTATGGATCATAAATGGGAGCTTCTTTTCACGGGCGATGTCCATCTGCTGGCGGAATACTTTCTGCTGAAGAAGGTGCTCTTCCCTCTCCTTATGCCAGTAATAATCCAGGCCGATCTCGCCTACGGCTACTGTCTTTTCCATGTCGCAATATTTTCGGATCTCATCCAGAACAGCTGCATCTACCTTATCCGCATCATCCGGATGAACCCCCACTGCACCATAAACAAACGGATACTTTTCCACCAAATCATAAACCCGGTCAAAATGTCCCACGGAAGCACACACATCCACAATATGCCCAATCCCGTTCTCCTGCATACTCTCAAGCATCTCAAACCGATCCTCGTCAAAAGCCTCATCGTCATAATGGGCATGGGTATCAAAAATCATAGCCTTATCCACAGACATCTCGTCACCGACAGAAACTTTTCCACCTTTCAGCACTCTTGTAAACACACCTTCCCGTGGCATGATGCACTCACCCATCTTCTGGAAAATGGCACAGCCATTGTGGCACTCCTTTCCGATCTGAGTCAGCTCCAGCACAACTTCGCCACAGCGAAATCTGGTACCAACCGGAAGCTTCGCAAAATCAATCCCCTCCACAACCAGATTCTCACCAAAAGCACCATCCTCAACCTCTGCACCCTTTGCACGGAACGCATTGATCTTTTCACTGGAAAGAAGACTCACCTGCCGGTGCCACTTCCCGGCATGAGCATCCCCCTCAAGTCCCCAGTCCTCCACAAAAACCGCAGACCCGACATTCTTCTTCTGTGTTCCTTTCTTCTCACTGATACAAACCGCAAGTACTTTTCCCATAGCAAACTCCTATTAATCACACATCATTACCAAATTTATTCCTATATCACACCAGCAATATTGATTTCCAAAACCTACCACATGTAACTCTCAAGCCTCAGGAATTATGAATCGCTGGAGATGAATTTTAATCATAAAACCTACCACATCCAACAGCCAGCCCAACGGAGGCAGGGCCAGTACGGTGACGTTAGCGGAGCGGCCGTCGAGAGGCGAGTATAGCTGCTGCCACCGAGCGCCCTGTTTGAGCCGCAGGCGAGTTGGCGCGAATGGCAGCAAATCAGCGACGCAGCCGAACAGGCCGCGCAGCGTGTCACCGTACTGGCCCTGCCTCCGTTGGGCGTCCGTTCGTTAGTCTAAGTATACACCACACACTACCGTCCGCATTCTCCAGCATCGCCGGTCAAAATCTCAATCCCATGCCCCAACGCCTCAATAATAACCTCCAGGCACTCCCTGACAGCCTTAGGACTCCCTGGCAGATTAACGATCAGCGTTCCCTTCCGGATCCCAGCCGTAGCCCGGCTCAACATCGCCCGCTTCGTGATCGTCAGACTAAACGCCCGCATCGCCTCCGGGATCCCCGGCACACGCCGCTCGATCACATCCTCCGTAGCCTCCGGTGTCACATCCCTCTGAGAAAACCCGGTACCACCCGTAGTCAGGATCAGCTCCGCCAGACCCTGATCCGCAATCTCAGCCATCCGTGCACTCAGCAACCCACGGTCATCCGGCAAAACATCCATAGAAACAACCACATACCCTGCCGCTTCCACAATCTCTTTCGCAGCCGGCCCGCTAAGATCCTCACGTTCCCCTCTGTAACCCTTATCACTAGAAGTGATCACCGCAACTCTCTTCATCACTCAACCTCCGATCTGAGCCATACAAAGCTTCTCCGTCTTATCATCCTTCTGTTTCTCCAACCCTCCGCCAAAAGCATGCCCGTCCGGTTTCTCCGCCAGAGCCTCCAGGATCACAGCTTTCAGCTCTTCATCCGAACCACCACTGCGGATCACCCCTCGAAGATCCCGCCCCGCCGCATACTGCAGACAAGTCTTCAAAAACCCCTGGGAAGTCAGCCGGATCCGGTTGCACTCCCCGCAGAACTTATGACTCACCGCACTGATAAATCCGATCTTCCCGGAAAAGCCATCCACATCATAATAATGGCAGGGACCATTTCCAAGCGGCTCCCCAACATACGGCGAAAACCGCGGAAGTTTTTCCCCAAGGATCCCAAGCAGTTCCTCCTCCGACACCCCATGAAATTCTTTTCCCATTCCAATAGGCATCATCTCAATAAACCGCACATGCACCTTATGGTCTTTTGCAAGAAACGCCACCCGGCAGAGATCCTGCTCCGGAATCCCAAGAGGCACACAGTTGATCTTCAATGAAATTTCCGGATACTTCAGCGCCTCTGAAATCCCCTCAAGCGTCCGTCCCAGTTCATCCCGCCTGGTGATCTGCCTGCTGCAGACCTCATCTAGCGTATCCAGACTGATATTCAGTCCGTCCAGTCCCGCCCGGGCAAAATCCCTCATCTGATCCTTCAAAAGCACACCATTTGTAGTCAGAGTCACTTTCTCGATCCCCGGCATCTTTTTCAGTTTTTCCACAAGCTTGGGCATCCGAGGTCTCACCAGCGGTTCCCCACCGGTGAGCTTGATCTTTCGGATCCCCAACTCTGCCATCACCCGGCAGATCCTCAAAATTTCCTCTTCCTGCAAAATGAGGGAGCGCTCCACATGCTGCACTCCCTCCTCCGGCATACAATAAATACACCGCAAATTACATCTGTCAGTTACGGAAATCCTGAGATAATCAATATTTCTTCCGCACCTGTCTATCATTATTTTTCCTCAAAACGGAAATCTCCGCTTTTGCCTCCTGTTTTCTCTTCCAGATGGATATCAGACATGACCATGCGTTTATCGATTGCCTTACACATATCATAAATGGTCAGAAGCGCCACCTGAACACCTGTCAGCGCCTCCATCTCCACGCCTGTTTTCCCCTCTGTTTTTACCGTACAGAACACACGGATCACTCCCGCATCCTCATCCGTCTCAAAATCCACAGAACACTTCTGGATGGGAAGTGGATGGCACATGGGGATCAGGTCAGAAGTACGCTTCACACCCATGATACCCGCCACACGGGCCACCCCAAGCACATCACCCTTTTTCACATTTCCGCTTTTTACCGCGTCCATGATCTCCGGGCTTACCTGAATGGAACCGGTAGCTGTCGCCGTACGGTGAGTGTCCGGTTTATTGGACACATCCACCATAACAGCATTGCCATTTTCATCAAAATGATTCAGTTTCATATTTAACAGATCTCAGCGCCTGCAGGCATCTCTTTCTCCGGTACCATCAGGGAAAGATTTCCATCTGCATCCTCTGCACAGAGGATCATACCCTCGCTGAGGATTCCTGCAAGTTTGGCAGGTTTCAGGTTTGTAACAACCATAACTTTTTTGCCAACCATTTCCTCTGCGGAATAGTGAGCCTTGATTCCGGATACGATCTGACGAACCTGGCTTCCGATCTTAACCTGGGAGCAGAGAAGTTTTCTGGATTTCTTAACTTCCTCGCAGGCAATGATCTCACCAACCTGGAACTGAAGTTTTTCAAAATCATCAAAAGTGATCTCCGGTTTTGCCTCGATGTCGATCACATCTTTGGCTTCCTCTTTCTCCTCTTTTACTTCTTCCTTTTTCTCTTCTTTCTTCGGATGAAGTTTCTCAACTTTCTCAAGAACCTCTTTCAGGTCAAGTCTTGCAAAAAGGATCTCCGGTTTGTCAGTTACACGGTTTCCTGACGGATAAAGACCAAACTGCTCCATATCCTCAAGAGTTCTCTCGTTTGCGTTGAGCTGTACAAGAATGCGCTCTGTTGTACGCGGCATAAAAGATTTCAGAAGAGATGCGCCGATGCAGATTCCCTCAACCAGGTTGTAGAGAACCGTTGCAAGACGATCCTGTTTTGTCTCATCCTTTGCAAGTGCCCACGGCATTGTCTCATCGATATATTTGTTGCAACGTTTGAACAGGGAGAATACCTCTGTAATGGCATCTGCAACACGAAGTTTGTCCATTTTTGCGGAAACGTTCTTCGGAACCTGAAGGATGAAATTCTTAAGATCCTCATCAACCGGCTCAGTAACGTTCTTGTTCTCAACGATTCCGTTGAAATATTTATTGGACATGGAGATTGTACGATTTACAAGGTTTCCAAGTGTATTTGCAAGATCGGAATTCAGTCTCTCAACCATCAGCTCCCATGTGATGACACCATCATTCTCAAACGGCATCTCGTGGAGTACGAAATAACGGACAGCATCTACACCGAAGAACTCAACAAGCTCATCTGCGTAAATTACATTTCCTTTGGATTTACTCATTTTTCCATCGCCCTGAAGAAGCCACGGATGTCCGAATACCTGTTTCGGAAGCGGAAGATCCAGAGACATCAGGAAGATCGGCCAGTAAATAGTATGGAAACGGATGATATCTTTACCGATAAGGTGAAGATCTGCAGGCCAGTATTTGTTGAATTTCTCGCTGCTGTTTCCGTCACAGTCATAGCCGATACCTGTGATATAGTTTGTCAGGGCATCCAGCCATACATATACAACGTGCTTCGGATCAAAATCTACCGGAATTCCCCATTTAAAGGATGTTCTGGATACACAGAGATCCTGAAGACCCGGAAGAAGGAAGTTGTTCATCATCTCGTTTTTACGGGACTCCGGCTGGATGAAATCCGGATGTGTGTTGATATAGTCAATAAGTTTATCTGCATATTTGCTCATTTTGAAGAAATATGCCTCTTCTTTAGCCGGTACGCATGGACGTCCGCAGTCCGGGCATTTACCGTCTACAAGCTGAGACTCTGTGAAGAAGGATTCACAAGGTGTACAGTACATTCCTTCATAATGTCCCTTGTAGATATCTCCCTTTGCATACATTTTTTTGAAGATCTTTTTCACCTGCTCCTCATGATCTTTATCTGTTGTACGGATAAATTTATCATAAGAAGTGTTCATCAGATCCCAGATCCGTTTGATCTCACCGGACACGTTATCTACGAATTCCTTCGGTGTAACGCCTGCTTCTTCTGCCTTCAGCTCGATCTTCTGGCCATGCTCATCTGTTCCTGTCTGAAAATATACGTCATATCCCTGCTGTCTCTTAAAACGTGCGATGGCATCTGCAAGAACAACCTCATAAGTATTTCCGATATGCGGTTTACCGGATGTGTACGCAATGGCAGTGCTGATATAATATCTCTGCTTTTCCATTTTTCTTTCCTCCATAATATAAAAAATAATTGTATGCTTACTCATAACTGACTGAAAGTATATTCAGCCAAAACAGGAAAAATCCTGTCGATGCCATTGGAAGATTACAATGTAATTTCCTGTGACATAAAAAAACGTCTTCTCATACCACTTGCGATATGAGAAGACGAGTTATTACCCGTGTTACCACTTCTGTTCGTTCCTGCCTCGCGGCAAAAACCTCATCAGGTACAGCAAACTCTATACCCTTCCGCTATAACAGGCGATCCTGTCACTGCCTGCCGGTGTCCATTAAACGGGACATTCGCATTCCGCTTATCGCATTCAAACCGGGTCAGCAATGCCTCTCTGAAGCCATCTTCCATCTGCGCCTGCACATCCCTCTCAGTCTCGGAACTCTTGCACAAAATGAATCTTCACATTTCACTCTGCTACATATCCATAAACGCAATCGCTTCATAATATGCGTTCAAAAAAGTCCTCCGGGGATTTCCCTGTAGTGTGGTGTACACATGTACTCTCTTCTTCCACGAGTTTTCCATATGGGAAAATCGTAACACATTTCCAGTGGTTTGTAAACGGGGAAATATTAATTTACGGTTACTTTACATTTCACAGTTTTGGTTCCGGATTTCACGGTGATCACTGCAGTTCCTTTTGCTTTTGCGGTGATCTTGCCGTTGGAAGCTACAACTGCTACGGATGTTTTGCTGGATGTATAAGTTACTTTTTCCTGGCTTGTTACCGGAGCGAGAACTGGCTGTAATACCCTGCTCTGGCCTTTCTTTAAAGTTACTCCTGCCGGGATTCCGGAGATTTTTGTTGTTTTTACAGTTGTCGGCTGAACAGTAACTTTCACTGTTTTCTTAAGACCACTCTTTAATGTGATCGTGATCGTTGCAGTTCCCTTCAATGCACCGGCTGTAACTGTGCTGGTTCCATTCGTTTTTCCGGATACTGTGACAACCTTTGTATTACTGGATTTCCAGGAAACGATGGAGTCACCGCTTTTCAGGCCGGAAACTTTCAGCACTGTCGTTTTCTGTTTTGTCTTTAAGAGAAGTGAAGTTACGGAAGTTTTCATATATGGTGTTAATTTCTTTCCATAATCTCTGGTCTCTGTTTTCTGACAGGTATCGCAGATACGTGTCTGAACTTCCGGTTTGAATACTGTTGCTGCTGTTTTTGTAGTCCATGCTGTAAAGCTGTGACCAATTGCAGGAATTTCTTTCTGCTCGCCAAGGATCTTTTTGCAGACACTGCAGTACGGAATTTCCATTCCTTCTTTTTCACAGGTAGCTGCTTTTATCACAAGCATTGTTTCTGTATGACCCAATGCCGGAATCTCCTGCTGCTCTTTCAGAGTTTTTCCGCAGGCTGTACAATGGCTTCCTTCCGTTTTTCCTGGTGTTTCACAGGTTGGCTCTACTGCCTTATCTGTAACCGCTTCTTTATGACCGGTTGCCGGAACTTCTTTCTGTTCCTTCAGTATTTTACCGCAGATAAAACAATGACTTCCTGCCGTTTTTCCTGACTCCTCGCAGGTCGCTGCTACTGCCGGATCAATGGTTTCTGTATGGCCAAGAGCCGGAATTTCTTTCTGCTCTTTCAGTATTTTGCCGCAGACGGAACAATGACTTCCTTCCGTTTTTCCTGGTGTTTCACAGGTGGCGGCTGTTGCCTCATCGGTTACTTCTTCTGTGTGTCCGGTTGGCGCAATTTTTTCCTGTTCTTTCAGTACTTTGCCGCAGGTCTGGCAATGGCTGCCTTCGGTCTTTCCGGATTCTTCGCAGGTTGGAGCTACGGCTTTATCGATCACTGCTTTATGATATGTTACCGGAAGCTCTTTATGGCTGTTCAGAATTTTGTGGCAGGTGCTGCAGTATACCAGGGCATTTCCCGGTTCCTGACAGGTCGCTGCTTTTGTTACCATTTCCGCTTCTTTGTGTCCCTGTGCCGGAATTTCCTTCTGGGCTTTCAGGATCTTATCGCAGATCTTACAATGACTTCCCTCAGTTTTTCCTGCTGTTTCACAGGTGGCTTCTATGGCCTTATCAATGACTTCTTTATGTCCAAGAGCCGGTATTTCTTTCTGAGTTCTCAGTACTTTACCGCAGACGGAGCAATGGCTTCCTTCCGTCTTTCCTGATTCTTCACAGGTTGCTGCTACTGCCTCATCGGTTACTTCCTGATGCTCGATCATCGGAAGTTTTTCTGTTCTGGTTTTCTCGCAGTTTGTACAGGTGTAGCTCTGCTCACCTTCTTCAGTGCAGGTTGCCTCTTTAATGATTTCTCCTGCCTCCCAGTTATGTCCGATGGCTGGAATTTCTTCCTGTTCCTTCAATATTTTACCACATACTGAACAGTGGATTCCTTCGGTTTTTCCTGGTTCTTCGCAAGTTGCTGCTACTGCCTCATCGGTCACTTCCTGATGCTCGATCATCGGAAGTTTTTCTGTTTTTGTTTCTTTGCAGTTTGTACAGGTGTAGCTCTGCTCACCTTCTTCGGTACAGGTTGCTTCTTTGACGGTTTCTCCTGCTTCCCAGTTATGACCGGTTGCCGGGATTATTTTCTGCTCTTCTAATACTTCACCGCAGACGGAGCAATGGATTCCCTCAGTTTTTCCATCTTCGGTACAGGTTGGTACTACAGGATCAACCGTTATCGGATCATGGCCTGTCGCCGGAATTTCTTTCTTATCGGTCAGGATCTTATGACAGGTGCTGCAAAATACCATCGCATTTCCTGGCTCTGTACAGGTTGCGGCTTTGGTTACTACTTCGACTTCTGTATGTGGAGATGCCTCAATCTCCTCCTGGGATTCAAACACTTTACCGCAGACAGAACAATGGCTTCCTGCTGTTTTTCCTGGTTTCTCACAGGTTGCATCTTCTGCTTTATCGTCCACGATCGTATGGCCGGTTGCCGGAATTTCTTTTTCATCCGTCAGGATTCTCTTACAGCTGCTGCAGTATACCAGGGCATTTCCCGGTTCTTCACAGGTCGCTACTTTGGTTACTACTTCTACTTCTGTATGAGCAAGACGTGGAATTCCCTTTCGTGGTTCCAGGACTTTCTGGCATACAGAACAGTAGCTTCCGCCTGTCCATCCCATGGATTCACAGGTTGGTGCGATCTCTGCATCGGCTACTTTTCTGTGGCCGGTTGCCGGAATCTTTTTGTGATAATTTAAAACTTTCTCGCAGGTGCTGCAATATACAAGAATGTTTCCTGCCTCTTCGCAGGTCGCTTCTTTTGTTATGATCTCAGCTTCTTTATGACCCAGTACCGGAATCTCTTTCTGGGCCTTTAAAACTTTCTCGCAGGTCTTACAGTGGCTTCCCTCTGTTTTTCCTGTTTTCTCACAAGTCGGGTCTACGGCCTCGTCGATTACTTCTTTATGACCGGTTGCCGGAACTTCTTCCTGCGCTTTTATAATTTCGTTGCATACAGAACAGCGGATTCCTGCTGTTTTTCCTGCTTCCTCACAGGTCGGTGCTATAGCTTCATCGATCACCTCTGTATGACCCAGGGCAGGGATTTTTTCTGTTTTGGTTCCCTGGCATTTTGTACAGGTGTAACCCTTCTCGCCTTCCTCTGTGCAGGTTGGATCTCGAAGGATTTCTCCCTCTTTCCAGTCATGGCCGGTTGCAGGGATCACTTTCTGGAACTCAAGGATCTTTCCGCAGACAGAACAGTGTTTTCCTTCTGTTTTTCCATCTTCGGTACAGGTTGGCTCTACGGCCTTATCTGCTACCTCGGTATGGCCTGTTGCCGGGATTTCCTTTTTATCAGTAAGAATCTTATGGCAGGTGCTGCAGTATACCATTGCGTTTCCTGATTCTTCACAGGTTGCTGCCCTGGTTACCAATTCTACTTCTGTGTGACCAGTTGCTGGAATCTCTTCCTGTTCTTTTAAGATCTTTCCACAGATCTCGCAGTGGGTTCCTTCGGTTTTTCCTGCTGTTTCGCAGGTCGCTTCTATTCTTTCATCTGTTACCTCGGCATGTCCACGAGCCGGGATCTCTTCCTGTGCCTGGAATACGAAATCGCATCTGGAGCAGTGGCTTCCCTCGGTCTTTCCAGGTGTTTCACAGGTCGGGTCTATGGCTTCATCCTTTACTTTCTCATGGCCTAAAGCGGAAATACTTTCTGTCATGGTGTTTCCACAGTTCATACAGATCAGTGTACGCTCGCCATCTTCGGTACAGGTTGCTTCTTTTGTAATTTCTTTTTCTGTCCAGCTATGTCCTGTCGGAGGAATTTCCTGCTGCGTCTGAAAAACAAATCCACATTCAGAACAATGGCTTCCTTCGGTTTTTCCCGGCGTCTCGCAGGTCGGTGCTACATATGCATCTTCAACTATCGTATGTCCGGTAGCCGGAATTTCTTCCTGGGCTTTGAGCACAGTACCACAGACAGAGCAATGGCTTCCCTCGGTTTTTCCTGCTGTTTCACAGGTCGCTGCTACACCTTCATCAATCACCACATTATGTTCCTGAAGCGGAATCTCTTCTTCATAAAACTCTCCGCAAAGACTGCAGATCATCTTTTTCAGGCCGGTTTCTGTGCAGGATGCCGGATGTATGATCGTTTCTTCATAAGAATGGTCGTGGTTCGGATCATAATTATAGTACACCGTTGCATGGTTAATATCATCTTCTGTTAAACCATATTTATCCCATTCTGCCTTTGAGCCAGTGTATCGAATCACGGAAAGGCCAATGCGCTCTGAAAAAGCTGTGTTTGCAATTTCTGTTACCGTATTCGGGATCGTGATAATGCTCAAATTCTCGCAAGAACAAAACGCTTTCTGGTTGATATCAGTTACGCTTTCCGGTATTTCAATTCTTCTGATATTGTAGCAATACTCAAATGTACTATCACTGATCTCCGTTAGATTCTTTGAAAGTTTCACAGTTTCAAGATTGAAACAACCGGAAAATGCACTGCTTCCAATGCTGCCGACTCTGTCTGGAACTGCAATTTTTTTTAAGCTGCCACAGGAAGCAAATGCTCCACTTCCAATATTTTTCAGCACAGATGGAAATGTTACTTTTTCCAGTGAATAACAGCCGCTAAACGCATTATCTCCAATATTTCTTACATTTTCCGGTATCACAATTTCTTTTAACGCCGCACAGCTGAAAAATGTCCCTTCCTTTATATTGATAATACCGCTTGGTAATTCAATACCTGTCAGGCTGCTGCAGTTCTGAAATGCTCTCTGATCAATCTCTGTTACTGTTTCAGGGATTGTAACAGTTTTAAGACTTTCGCAGGTATTAAACAGATATTCTGGAAGAGTTGTAACACCTTCCGGAATTGTGATCGAAGTGATTTTTTTGCAATCCCCAAAAGTCTCTGCTCCAAGTTCCTTCAGATCTTTTGGCAGTGTCAGTTCAACAAGATTTTCACAGCCATAAAACGCTTGCCTTCTTATGTACTTTACATTATCCGGAAGCGTTACACGCTTTAAGTTCCGGCATCCGTCAAAAGTACCTTCCTGAATTTCACTGATTCCCTCCGGAAGTTCCGCTTTTTTTAGTTTACTGCATTCTGCAAAAGTTCTTTCTCCAATTTTTGTAAGGCTTTCAGGAAATATAACCTCTATAAGGTTACTGCAATTCCGGAACGCCTGGCTGGAAATACTTTTAAGTCCTTCCGGCAAACTTATTTCTTCAAGACTTATGCAGCTATAAAATGCATTTGAACCAATATCTGTAACATTTGTAGAAATTGTAACTTTTTCAATATTATTCCATCCTGAAAAAGCAGATTCTCCTATCTCCGTGATCCCATCTTCTACACTTACTTCAAATATGTAATTTTTATAACTGTTCCATGGCTCCAGAGTATCACTTTGATTCAATATTGCTCCATCGCCTTTAAATACCAGTTTCCCGTCTTTATACAGAATCCAGCTGATCGAGCCATTATAGCCTGATGCACGGACACTGTTATCTTTGTCAATTGCCTCTGTTCTGGTAGATCCGCAGGATTTACAGGTATATGTCCTTTCTCCTGCTTCTGTTGCCGTAGGATATTTGGTTATTTTTCCTTCGTCCCAACTGTGTCCGGTTGCCGGAATTTCTTCCTGTTTCTGATAAACCTCACCACATCCGGAACAATGGCTTCCTTCGGTTTTTCCCGGTTTTTCACAAGTTGGTGCTACTGCTTCGTCAATGACTTTCGTATGGCCTGTTGCCGGAATTTCTTCGGTTTTTGTTTTCTGGCATCTTTTACAGGTGTATTTTTTCTCACCTTTCTCTGTACAGGTTGCAGGAGTGACTTCACTCTCTTCCCAGTCATGTCCCAGCGCCGGGAAAAGTTCCAGCTGTTCCTGAAGGATTTTTCCACATACAGAACAATGACTTCCTTCAGTCTTTCCATTTTCTTCACAGGTCGCCTCTATCGCTTCGTCTTTTACCACTGTGTGTCCGGCAGGTGGAACTTCTTCCTGTTCTTTCAGGATCTCATTACATACAGAACAGTGACTTCCTTCTGTCTTTCCACTTTCTTCACAGGTCGGTGCTACTGCCTCGTCAATAACCTCTTTATGTCCGGCAGCCGGAATTTCCTCTTTATAGGAATCTCCGCAAAGACTGCATACCATCTTCTGGAGGCCTTTTTCTGTACATGTGCTTGCTTCTATGACATGTGGTTCATAAGAATGTTCATGGTTTGGATCGTAATTATAATAAACAGTTGCGTTGTGAATATTGCTGCTCGTTAAACCAAGCTTATCCCATTCTTCTTTTGAACCGGTAAATCTGATAACTGAAAGACCCCAGCTGGAATTAAGAGCCTCTTTACTGATACTTGTTACAGTATTCGGTATAAGAAGAATACTGTTTCCAGCTTCCGAAAAACTGTCTTTTCCTATACTTGTAATTCCTTCCGGTATTGTAACTTCTTCAAGGTGATGGCATCCCATAAACATGCCCTCTGTAATACCGGAAATGTTTTTTGATAATGTTACTTTTCTGAGTTTATGGCACTGACCGAATATTTTTTCCCCAATATTTTTAATGCTGTCTGGCAGCACAATTTCTTTCAGTTCTTCACAATAATAAAATGCCATATCTCCAAGGCTCTCTACACCGTCCGAAATTGTCGCAGTTTCCAGCGCTACGCACCCATCAAAAGCTTCTGCACCAATACTTTTTACACTGCCTGGAATATTAATGGACTGAAGACTGCTGCAATTACCAAATACATTGTCTCCGATCGTTTTTACATTGTCCGGAATATTAATGGACTGAAGACTGCTACAGTGGGAAAATGCACCATTTCCAATATTCTCTATGCTGTCTGACAACGTAACTTTCTGAAGATTTGTACAACCATCAAATAACCCTACCGGTATATCCGTAACTTCAGCTGACAGTACAACCTCCGACAAACTGCTGCAATTACCAAACGCTTCTGTTCCAATACTTTTTACTTTATCTGGTATTGTTATTTCTTCCAGAGACTGACATTGATAAAAAGCATACTGGTCAATATTCCTTACATTATTCGGAATATTAACAGATCTCAGGCTGATGCAGCCATAAAATGTATATTGTTCTATATTGGTAATGTTTTCCGGAAGAACAAGTTCTGATATTTTTTTACAGCCCCAAAATGCTCTTTCTCCGATTCTCGTTACTGTATTCGGAATATTAACACTTTCCAGACTGATACAGTCCTCAAATGTATAGCCTGGAATTGTATATATTTTTTCAGGAATATTTACTTTCGTAAGTTTTTTGCATCCGTAAAAAACGTTTGTCCCCATACTTGACAGACTTTCCGGCAACACAACTTCTGTAAGATTTTCGCAATTCTCAAACTCACCATTTCCAATACTTGCCAGTCCCTCTGGAAGTGTTACACTTGTCAGACCGCTGCATTCCCAGAAAACGCCCCAGTCCATTGTCGCAACTTTATCCGGGATTTTAACGCTCTACAGTTTCGTACAATATGCAAAAGCCTGCTCCCCAATTGTTATAATACTGTCCGGCAGATCAATGCTGGTAAGACTCACACATTTTGTAAACATGCATTCCGGAATTGCTTTAAGATTTTTCGATAATGTTACATGCTCCAGACTTGTACATTCCTCAAACAGTTTTCTTCCAACTTCTACAACGCTGTCTGCAATTGTAACGTTTTCAAGAATGCCACATCCGAAAAAAGCATAATCGCCAATATATGTAATTCCATCTTCCACTGTCAGACTTGTTATCTGGCTCTTGTAACTGTTCCATGGTACCGATGTTTCACTATAATATGGAGGTACCAGACCATTTCCTGAAATTACCAGCTCTCCGTCCTCATATAAAGTCCATGTAACATTATCATTTACAGCTCCACTGGCCGTAACACTCTTCGCAGTCTGCGTATCTACAGAATCTGCACTCTCCCCATCCGAAAACACATCAATCGCAGCTGCATCCGTTTCCTCTTTTTCCAGAGAGTCACCTCCCTGCATATCCTGCTGAAGTTCTTCTTCATTGGATATCTCATCTGAGATATCATTCTGTCCTGAGCTTCCATCAGGAGCTACATCCGCAATATTATTCTGTTCTGCATTTCCATCAGATGCCGCCTCTGAGATATCTCCCTGCACTGCATTCCCACCAGACGCTGCATCCGCAGTATCACCCTGCGCCATACTTACATCAGATGTCCTCTCTGCAATATCCTCTTGCGCCGCACCTTCGTCAAAATTCCCATCTGCTTCTGCAGATGCCGCACTGGCATTTCCAGCCTCCAGTTGTTCTGATCCTTCATCTGCTGTCCCTCCGGAACTGTCCGTCAGAAATCCCGGATCATCAAAAGCAAAAACCTCTGTCGGAGCCGCAGACAAGACCATCACAGATGACAGCATAACTGCCAGAACCTGTTTCAATTTCATTCCCCATCCTCCTGTCTTTTGTCCAATAAAGCGGACATTCACATTCCGCTCTGCTACATGTATATGAACGCAAACACTTCATAACTTACGTTCACACTCTATATCACAATTCTACCCTACATCCCCAAATAAAGCAAAGCCAAACCAGGCATTTCCGGCAGATTTGGCACTACTGCTGATTGTTTCTGCAAGAATTTGTCTATTTTTTTCAACAGTGTAAATCCCTTCCGACGTAAGTTGATCCTGTCCGGAAGCCAGTTCCATATCCCTGGAACATTCCCAAATAATCTCTTATAAGTTAATCAAATATTCATACTACACATTCGGCATAAAAAAAACACACAGCAGTTTTCATTCCTGCCATGTGTCATTAACTATCATTCCACATCTACATCCAGATCAGATAGATATCGCCATCCAAATTCCACCTTATCATGCGTTTCATACACTCACATCCGTCTCTGCCTGTACATCCACCGCCAAACCATCCGAAAAGCAATGGTCGTCAACGTCATACCTGCAGCCATGCTCGCCGCAAAAAGGATCGTATAAATCCCGTCCTTCTGAAAATTCGCCCAGTCCTTCATCATCATCCAGTTCATAGTACGATACAATGCCGCCCCCGGAATCAACGGAATCGTAGCAGAAACCAGAAAAACCGTAACCGGCGTCTTGTGAACCCTCGCCATACACTCCGCATACAAAGTAATCGCCACCGTTGACCAGAAACCACAGACATATGGACTGGGAGTCACAAACTCCACCGCCAGATAAACCGCCCAGGACAAACAGCCCCCCAGAGCCGCAAACCACAATTTTTTACCATGTATATTAAACAACGCCGCAAAACCAAGCGACCCTGTAAAGGATACAATCAGCTGTATGATCTCTCTCATATTTTTCCTCCATATTCATGGACACACCGTTGTCTCTGTTACCGTTCTTCGCCATGATCACATTTCTGCCTGAACCCCCTCAGAACAACAGATTCGCCGCTGTAAAACCAAGCCCCACAACCAGCGCCAGCAAAATCGACTCCATACACCGGATCAAACCCGTGATCGTATCCCCGGAAAACATATCACGCAGCGAATTAGTAAACGCAATACCCGGAATCAGCAACATAATATTACCAATACTGATCAGATCCGCATGATGCCCCAGCCCGATCAGCACAGTAAGATTGGAAAGGACACCACCCGCTCCACAACACAAAAGCACCGTAAGCAGCGAATTCAGCGCCCCCCTTTTCACAAAAGCCTCAAACAACTTCAACGCAATACCGATCAACGCCGAAGCGATCATATCATTAAGATCCCCGCCAAAAAAAACAGAAAACGACCCGGAGATCACCGCATAGATCAAAATCTGCGTCCGAAAAGAATATCCCTTTTTATTCCGGATCACATCCAGCCGCCTCTGAATCTCCTCCGGCTTCGGTCGAAACTCACAGATAAATCTGGAAAGCTGATTCAGATCATCCAGCCTCCCCAGATCATTCGCCATCCCCGGCACCCGCCGCGTCTGCGTACAAATCCCGAAATCCTCACCATAAATCGTCGTCACAATACTGGAAGTAATGGAAAAAACATCCGCCCGGGAAGCACCATAAGCCAGGCAGATACGACGGATCGTATCCTCAACACGCCCAACTTCAGCACCACAGCAAAGAAGCTGCTCCCCAATCGTCATCGCATAATACAAATACTGCTCCGCCTCATCCCTCGTCATCCGGCACACCTCCCTGTACAACTATTTCATCCCCATCTATTTTAGGACAGCTAAATATCAAAAGCAACCAAGTTCCCCACGTTTAAATATTCATTTCTTCTATATTTCCTCAAAGCAACAAACTCCCAACGCCCATCAAGCCGACAACGAAACACCCAATACCTCTAAGCCAACAGCAAAACACCCAATACCTCTAAGCCGACAGCGAAGCGCCTCGGCCCCCACCACCTCCCGTCAGACCACAAGGAAACTCAGCCTTTCCTCCCAGCCGTCCAGCGAAGCGCTGACGGCTCATCCAACCTCCGGGAAACCACTCAACCTCACACCCTAATCCAACCTCCCGAGCAGCCGCCTCATACTCTCCGTCTTGAAACACCAGCTGGCAAGGCGTCCGTACCTTATTATCAAAGAAAAAAGCCGCCCAGACAAACAATCCAGGCGACTCCCAAAATCCAATGCTCAGCTCTATATTCAATTAATCACATCTTAAGCCAGCTTGCCACCAAGCTCACGGCAGGCAGCCAATCCCTCATCATCAGGAGTATTATTGCAGATAAGCCCCTCATCCTCAACAAGCTCAGCCCCAGCATCCTTAGCTCTGTCGCACCAGGTTCTCATCCATTCACCATCGCCCCAGTCATAGGAACCAAACAGCGCAACCTTCTTACCAGACAGTTTACCCTCAAGATCAGAGAAAAACGGCTCAAACTCACCATCCTCAAGCTCCTCATCCCCCATAGCCGGACAACCAAGAGCCAGAACATCAAAAGAAAGCGCTTTATCCACATCAGCATCAGCCACTTCCATAATCTCAACATCTGCACCAGCAGCCTTGGCACCTTCCTCAACAGCCTGCGCCATAGCCTCTGTGTTACCTGTAGAAGACCAGTAAATAATTCCTACCTTGCTCATCTCAAAAACCTCCTGTTTTAAACTTTATATTATACGCACATCTGAGATGTACAGAGATGCTTCATACCAACAACCTGCAAAATCGAATACCCCGCACGGATCTGTGCCGCAGTAAACTCCCGGCACTTATCATAACTGTCAAAAACCCTGCGAGCCTGCTCCACGTTATCATAAACCTTCCAGTAACCACACATCTTGCAGCCACTGCCCCCGAACTTCCGAAAGCCCTTCACATCCTCAATAGGATACCCCAGAAAAAGCCCGATCTCATGAGGAAACTCCGTCTTATGAAAAAATCTCTCCTTCAAACGGACAATCATCTCATCCAGAGAACCATCTATATTATAGCCATCCTGAAGCAAAAGATTCCTGGCCTCATCCTGCGCCAGATATTCCTGCAGCATATCCGGCCGGTACACCAGAAGTAGATAATGCTTCCTGCATCCACAGATGATCTCCATACGGATACCCTCCCGTTCAAGACCCTCCTTATAATCCGAAATGATCTCCGGCAGCTCCGGCATCCTCTCTTTGGAAAAAGAAACAAGATTCGCCGGTTTCATTCCCATTAAAACAGGGGAACAATGATAACCTATGACAGATTCAAATTTTTCACAAGTCATTTGCATTCTCCTTTACGCTTTAGTTAGATTTCTCTAACTATTGTAAATATACTACTAAAGTTAGTCTCTGTCAACTTATTTTTTAAAAATTTTCAATAAGAATTTTTTACTGATAAAATCCCATCATTATGGGCAAAATATACCTGATAAAACAGTCTGACAGATACTTTTTTTATTTCCGATCAGAGCAGACAAATAAAAATATCCTTACTTCATCTGACCATGTAAAGCAAATATACACAAATATATAATAGAAAATTAGTATAGAATTTTATCGCAAAAACTCTTGACAAAATAAGTCCTGTCGTATATTATAATATCAGTAATAATTACTATTACTGATATGGAGGAAATATTATGGCAGCACTTAAATACAGCCGTCAGAGAGAATCGATCAAGGAATTTCTGAGATCCAGAACAGATCATCCAACGGCAGATACAGTATACGAGAATCTTCGGCAGATTTATCCGAATATCAGTCTCGGAACTGTCTACCGTAATCTTTCTCTTCTCAGTGACATCGGCGAGATCCGGAAGCTGACCAATTTCGGAAGCGCGGACCGCTATGATGGACGCGTCGCACCGCACTCACATTTCATGTGTACGAAGTGCAACCGGGTGATCGATATGCAGTCAGACAGTCTCAATGGAATTTTGGAGCAGGCAGCCGCAGAATTTGTCCATGGCAAGGTTTTTGACGTAGATGCAAGCTTCTATGGAATCTGCAAGGAATGCCTTAAAAAAGAAGAAAAACAGTCTTGACAAAATAAAGATCACATGTTACTATAAAACAGTAATAATTACTATTATTAATTAAGAAGAAACACAACTAAACAATAAATTTCAATAAGAAAAGGAGATTATCACTATGGCTAAATGGGTATGTACAGTATGCGGTTATGTTTATGAAGGCGAGCAGGCACCGGAAGCCTGTCCAGTATGTAAAGCACCAGCTTCCAAATTCCAGAAACAGGAAGGCGAGCTCACATGGGCAGCTGAGCATGTTGTAGGCGTAGCTAAGGGTGTCAGCGAAGACATTCTTGCAGACTTAAGAGCAAACTTCGAGGGTGAGTGCTCTGAGGTTGGTATGTATCTTGCAATGGCAAGAGTTGCTCACAGAGAAGGATATCCGGAAGTAGGTCTCTACTATGAGAAAGCAGCTTACGAGGAAGCAGAGCATGCAGCTAAATTCGCAGAGCTCCTTGGTGAAGTTGTAACAGACAGCACAGAGAAGAACCTTCAGATGCGTGTAGAGGCTGAGAACGGCGCTACAGCTGGTAAATTTGACCTTGCTAAACGTGCGAAAGCTGCTAACCTTGACGCAATCCATGACACAGTACATGAGATGGCTAAGGACGAAGCTAGACACGGAAAAGCATTCGCAGGTCTTCTTAAGAGATACTTCGGAGAATAATTTCTAACACAACCTCGCATAAAATAAGTCTTTTTACAAGAGGGAATCACGAAAGTGGTTTCCTCTTTTTTTGCTGCTTCTGCTGATTTTTTATATTTCCTGTGTCCTTTGCGTGTCCTGCTGCCTTTTTGAAAATCCTAAATGCAAGAAAATGTGTCTTTAAAAAATGTGTCCCGCATTTTAGTTATTCTCTGTCATATTTACAGGCTGTAAAAGTGTCCCTTGCGTGTCCCACTGCCTTTTGAAAAGTCCAAAAGTAAGAAAATGTGTCCTTTAAAAATGTGTCACGAAATTTAATTGTTTTCAGTCATGTTTACAAGTTTATAAAAGCTTGTTCTTTTGGTATTTGTCTGTTCCATTGCGGTCTTTGCAGTAATCTCTCCCGCTTTCCAAGAGGAATAGACTTCATTCCAGTTTTCGGGAAATGTGAGTGCGGGACGTCCAAGACGTTTTCCGTTCTGTTTGGCTGCTGCAATCCCCTCTGCTTGACGCTGTTTGATTGTTGTGCGTTCTTGTTCTGCGATTGTTCCTAATACTTCAATCAGAATATTGTTTACCATCTCAAAAACCCACTCTTGCCCCTCTGGTAAGTCCATCATAGTAGTTGGCAAGTCAATCACTTTCAAACGAATGCCGTTGTCTTTGAAATACTGCAATTCGTTGTGAATGTCGCTTTTGTTTCTGCTCAATCTGTCAAGGGATTTTACAACAAGTGTATCGCCGCGGCGCAGCATGGCATTTTTTAATGCTTGATAACCTTTTCTGTCTAAATCCTTTCCGCTTTCCTTATCTGTGATAATATCTCTTTCATCTGCTCCAAGAGCCTTGAAAGCTGCTATCTGACGGTCAAGGTTCTGCTCTTTACTTGATACTCTTGCATAATAGTATGTGCGGCTGTTCATGTTTGCGCCCTCCCATTTCCTTATGTTCGTATTATATCAAAAGTGTTCGTAAATGTCAATATATTTTGCGAATATGTTTGTAAATATAAAAATAACTTTCTCGAACATAAAAATACACGCTATTTTGCGTGTTTGTAAAGGTGTACTCTTACGAACAGATATAATAAAGAGCAGGGCACGCGCCCCGCTCTTTATTAATCTTTATGCAGTTCGTTATCAAGACTGCCATCACCCTTATCGAATAATTTAAGATTACCATTATTATAAGAATATTCAATAGTGGTATCTTCCCTATCAGGATATGTAATCACAATTTTATCTTTTTCAATTTTATATGTACCCATATGGAATGAGTTTTTTGAGGAAGCATCATCATTAATCCAGGCAGCTTCAACAGTGTCATCATTACTAAATTTATAAATTTGATGACATTTTTCACCAAGCGCAGTAGCATATACGTCGTAACCCCATGTTCCGCGTAATGCTTCTTTAATTTCTTTTTCATTAGAACCACATGCAGTAAGCATACTGATGGCTAATGTAAATATTGTTAAAAACGTAAATATCTTTTTCATAAATTTCTACTTTTTCCCTTTCACACAATTTCTTTAAAGATATGTAATAATATTAAAAGTACTTTCCTTTTTTAGTATTTTTACAGTGGTTAACTTATTTTATGTATTCTGTGCGTCGATTACAACGCGCACTGCGTTTACAGCGGCTTCCCGTTCGTGAACATAGCGTGAAACTGTTCCGCAACTACGCCCCATAATTCTTGCAACCTCTTTGAAACTGCCACTTTTTTGGTAAAGCTTCCACATTAAATCTTTTTCGACCTGAGTTACCCGTGTCGCCATTATTTAGTTTCCTTTGTTTCTTTTGCCGCTTCTGCTTCTAACACTTTCCTCGCTTCTTCTGGGGTCATAGCTTTTTTGCTACGTGTAGAAGTCTTTGCATTGCTCTGTGTTAATAAACGATTGTCGGTATCTTCCATAGCTTTTTCATAGGACTGTTTGATACGGTCAATAGGTTTTACAGGCTCTGCGCCGTATTTCTGCAACTTTTCATTTTCCTCAGCAATTCTTTTGAAAAAATTGTCTGGAATGATGATAATGTCTCTGTCAAGGTCAATAGTCACACGCATTTTTATTTCCTCCTTAGAATTAAAAGATGTAAGATTTTGTTTAATTTTCACAAAATTTGTACTTTTAATTATATATATATATACATTCTGTCAATAGTCTGTTTGATTATTATTTTTTCTGTGTTGAAATTATCCTATTTTAGCTTAATGCACTTTGTTTTATCTTATTTTATTGAAATATAGTCTTATTTTAATGAAATAATACTTAAAACAACATATTCTGCTCTATTTCAGCTAATTAAGCTATAATAATCCTTATTTCAACGATAACGGTAAATAAAAAAGTGATTTCGTGTCGAAATTGTCCACGCATAAACCGCGCCACGCGTAAAAATAATATTTTTCCCGAAATAGGGGCGGGGGTGGCAGCAGGTTTATTGTATTCTCCTGCCAAGTTAAAACGCCCTTTATTTTATTCAAATAAAAAATTTTGTTATAATATGTTCATAAGAAAAAGAAATTTCTTAAATCTAAAAGAAAGGGGGATACCGTATGTTTGATGACAATGGATTTACTTATCAATTTGCTGAATTTCTGAGAAAAGCAGGAGATGTAAATTTATCATATACATTCCAAAAGGAAATGATGAATCAGCAACTTTATAAACAATTAGAGCATGAACAAATTGTCCACGAAGTAACCGAAAAAGTTTTATCACGTTTAAATACAACAGTTGACACGCAAGAGATATTTAACAAAATAGATGGACTAAACGACAAAATAGACAGTTTAGAACGTAAATAAGAACACACTGGCGGGCGGTTCTACCGCCCTGCCATTCCAATAGAAAAGAGGTTTATATATGCCTTATACAGTACCTAATCAGCGTACCGTATTCATTCATAGAAACCTGCTTTTAAATGATTTCTTAGGAATACAAAACGCGAACTGGCAAGCTGCGGCGCGCGACTTAGGCGCACACGCGCTCATGCTTTATTTATACCTTGCGTCTAATGCTAATAATTTTGAGCTTGCGCTCTCACCTGCTGCCATAAGGCAGGCAATAGGAATGCCTGTGTCCACCTATCGCGACCAATTTGTAAAACTGGTAGATAAAGGGTATCTTGTGCAGCGCAAGGAAAGCAATATCTATGATTTCTATGAAATACCACAACGCGTCACGCATACAGAGCCAATAGAAACGATTGACGGCTTAGACTTTACGGCTGACGCTTATGGAACGCCGCAAACCGTAAATAACGAAGCGGGAAAGGATATAGAAATAAATATAAATAAAACAGATACTATAAATATTAGCGGCGTGGAGAAACAAGTTTCTCCTACGCCGATGCAATTCAATTTTTAAAGGGGAGAACTCACTATGACAGAAAAAGAAATGTTAGGAACTTTACAACTTGTTTGGGATAATATGGGCTTACAAATGCAAGATAGAGAAGTATGCGGGGAAATGCTTGTACTTCTGGATAATATGTATCATCTTTTGCATGATGATTTACAGTGTCCTTATCCTGTGCGTAAATATGAGATAAATGAGGGTGGAGTATTTGATTTCTAATAGCTTTAAAATAAGCGGGAAGCCTTGCGCGTCCCGCTTTTCTTTTGTATAGATAAAATATCCGTCTGCTGCTGCCGCGTGCCGTAAATAGCCGTTTCATGCGTCACACGCTTATTTTATATAGCGTTTAAATTTCTTACAAGAATATCAATTCCAGACTTTGAAACTGCAAGATAATAACGCTCTGTGACTTTTCCGCTTGCGTGTCCCATCTGATTACAAAGAATGTGTGTAGGTGTATTTAACTCTGCAAGACGCGTGCCGTATGTATGGCGCAGATAGTGATATTTAAAGTCTATTTTTAATGCTGTTTTGATTGTTCGGCTGTGATATTTCATAGAATTTACAGTCTGTATTTTTCCGTTCGATAAACTGTTTACTAATTCTAAAGATGAAATTTTGTTACCGTCAACATCATAAATATAAGTGCAATTTTGCGCCCGCTGCGCCTTTAAATCAACCTCATGCGCTTTTGTTTCTGCCGCAAGTCTTACAAAATAGTCTTTTAGCTTCTGGCTCATATAGATTACACGCCGCGCGTTGCGCGTTTTCAGCGGTACAAGTTTAATCAAGCCATCTTGATACTGCATTTGTCGGTCTATAGTTATTCTGCCGTTCTCAATATCAACATTTTCCCATTTTAAGCCGTAACACTCATTGATACGCAAGCCGCAGCACTTTCCCAACAGATAAGCGGTTTCTGCATTTGTGCCTTGAAAATAAGTGTCAAGGCGTTCTGTTTCTTCTTTGCTGAATGCTACAATTTCGGTATCTTCATCAATCTTCATTTTCGGCATACGAATCCGAACATCTTTGTTTACGCATAATTTGTTATATACATCTACATCTAAATAATTGCGAGAATACGCCTGTCCGAATATCAGATAGAACATTTTCAAAAAACCCTCTACATACTTATAAGCGCGTCCCTCGTTGTAATACAGAAAAGAAAGATAGTCATTTACTTCCGCAACAGAAATGCTGTCAACATAGCGCGAACCAAATTTTTCTTCAAGATGATTTTTCCATAAGCTGTTTTGTTTCTTTATCGTGGAATATGCTTTTCCGCTGCGCCCCTGTTCGCAATATTCCATGTAAACCTCTCCAAAAGTCATGCGGTGTTCTGGCTTCTGGTTCAGACTTGCTTCAAAACGCATTTCTGCAATCGCTTTTGCCTGTGCTGCTGCCCGCTTTGTTTTCAAAGGGTTTCCCGCTTCATCTTTTGAGCCTTTGCGGTTTACTCTTTTCCCATCTACTGTTTTTGTGAAACGATAGCACCAGTTTCCGTTTGGTAATTGAGATATTCCTAAATCCTGTGTTTTTGTCATTTTTGTCGCCCTTTCCTGTGTTCTGGGGACACATTTTTTAGGATTTTTCTTTTACTTTTGGAGACACCTGTGTTTCTTATAAAAGATAAGAAATCCTTTATAATACAGAGGTTTTGAAGTCACGAGCGAAGCGAAGTGACTTATGAAATGGCTAAAGACGAAGCTAGACACGGAAAAGCATTCGCCGGTCTGCTTAAGAGATACTTCGGTAAATAAGAAATCCGCATAAAATCATAAAATAAAGATTTTTAAAAGAGGGAGCCAGATTATATGGTTCCCTCTTTTCTGTTGCATTCAATCTTCCGCACACTGTCCTCGCGTACCTGATCACGAAGCTCTGTCAGATAATCTGAGAATTTCACCTGCTCATCTCCGTAAGTCATCTGCAGATCATATTCCAGCGGGATCCAGGTTTTAATATCGGATTCATTGTGCTGGATCAGAGCTTCCAGCTTGTCCAGAGCTTTGTAAATCCTGGATTCCAGAGTCTGCTGTGCTTCCATTTCCTGATATAGTTCTGCCATCTCTTTATCAAATGGCTCCGGAAGGGTTTTTACCCACTCGCCCAGTACATCCGCTTCTTTTTCCGAATCTTTATCCGTTTTTTCAAAAGCTGGGATATCCCCGGTAAAAGCTTCCCCCAGGTCATGGATCAGACACATTTTCATAATTTTCAGAAGATCCGCATCCGGAAACTCATCGCTGACAAAATAAGCCATCAGTGTAATTCTCCAGGAATGCTCCGCAACACTCTCCCGCCTTCCACCGGATGTGTAGCAATGACGCACCGCATCTTTTAATCTCTCTGCAACGGAAAGTACTTCGATCAGTTTTTCAGGTTTCATATCCATTCACTCTCCTCAGTCTTTTAAGAATGTCTCTCGACAATATTTTTTTCGCTGAGTCAAGCGGATATTCGCAATCCGCTTCGCTACGTAGCTCTACACCAAATAACTGCTCCGCAGTTTATCAGGAGGAGCTTTCACTCCTCCTGATACAAGCAAGTCCCCACCCACTGCTTATTACTTTTCGCAATTTAAGCAGGGGACTTACTTGATTTGATTAAACTATACCATACATCCCTTCCGGACAAAACCTCCAATGCGACTGGCATTCACATTCTGATCGACACCCCACAGCAAAGTCTAAAAAAATTTGTTCCAACTAATTTCTAAAAAAACTATAAATTTTATTGCATTTTTCGCCATAAGCGTCATAATGAAATTATAAACAGAAGAAAGAAGGTGATTGCCGATGGATATCACAGTGTCGGATGAGGTCTCACGGGAATATCATGAGCTTGTGAAGAACATCCTCTGCAACAGAGAGTTCCTGAAGCTGAGCCTGTACACCCACCACCAGTGGACCACACGGCTCATGCACAGTATTAATGTTTCCTATCTTTCCTGGTTTATTGCCAGGAAACTGGGGTGTGATGAGAAGGCTGCCGCAAGGGCAGGACTTCTTCATGATTTCTGCCCTTATGATTTCAAGGCAGAGACACCAACCGGTGAGCATCAGGCGTTTTATCACCCGAAGGCTGCCGCAGAAAACAGTGCCACTCACTTTGACATGACGGACAGAGAACTGGATGCAATCCTCTCACATATGTTCCCTCTGGGGCCTCTTCCACGTAACAAAGAAGCCTGGATCATCAGCATTGCCGATAAAGCCTGCGCCATAGCGGAGGGCTTCCATATCGCCATTGCACTGGCCAGACGAAACCGGATTGTCATCAATCCGGCATGATCTCCGCTTTATGCGGACGTCTCAGAGTATACCTTCCGTATCCTCTGATCACACTTTTATGTCATTGAAACATTACGAAGTAATTTTCATGGCACAAAAAAACAGGGCTGTCATTCCTGACAGACCCTGTTTTTTTGTGTAAGTTTTTCTGTAAAGTTTTTTGTAAGTTTTATTTTACAGTAACTTTGCAGGTTACTTTCTTGGTTCCGCTCTTAACTGTGATGACTGCGGTTCCTTTTTTCTTTGCTGTGATCACACCTTTGCTGTTGACTGCTGCTACGTTCTTGTTGGAAGAAGCGTAAGTGATCTTCTCTCCTGCTGTGAACGGGCTGAGTACAGGTTTCAGGGTTGTGCTCTTACCTTTTGTAAGGGTAAGTGCGGATTTTACTCCTGTGATCTTAACAGTCTTTACGACAGATTTCTGAACGGTTACTGTGATGTAGCCTTTCTTTCCGCTCTTCAGAGTTACAGTGATCTTTGCTTTTCCTGTCCTGGAACCAGCTGTGATCACGCCCTTACTGTTGACTGCTGCTACGCTCTTGTTGCTGGATGTCCAGGATTTTACGGAATCACCATTTGCAAGGCCGGTTACTTTCACCTTTGAAGTGGACTGTTTTACTTTGAGAGTAAATTTAGTTGTGTTCAGCTTCAGGGTTGGTGTCAGTTTCTTGCCGTAGCTTCTTGTTGTCTTGGCACCGCACTTGGAGCAGGTTCCTGTCTGTACTGCCGGCTTAAATACTGTCGCTTTGGTTGTTGTCTTCCATGTGTAAGTATGTTTTGTGCATTTCAGTTTCGGAACAGACTCTGTCTTCTCATAACCGCATACTGTACATGTGTAAGTCTTAACACCATCTGCTTTGTAAGTAGCTTTCTTGGTGATCTTTCCTTCATCGAAAGTATGCTCTGCATAGCTGTCTTTCTCTGTGTTGTCTACTGCCGGGCACCAGTTGTCCAGGCACTCATGCCAGTGGCCAGTCGCATCGCTGGACCAGGCAGCTGCCGGTTTATGCTCATGCTCTGCCGGATAATAATCTGTATAGTGGAATACGATCACATCGTTATCTTCCAGATACTGCTGAATTACACTGAGATCCGGATGAACGCCATTCAGAGTGTACATCCAGCCACTGAACTTACCGTTTGTAAACTCTGCAAGCTCTTTATCAGATCCCTTAGGAGTGATTCCCTCAACATAGTTTCCAGCTGTGTTTCTCCAGGTGTATTCATTCTCTGTCAGAACCTGGCGGAATACATCATAAACTGTTGCGTTTGCATCTACTTCATAAGTTTTTGCTTCGATCCAGGTATCCAGGTTTCCTGCATGAAGTGTATGATAGGTGTTATCCTCATCACTGTCATGGATACTGTCTCCAAGTAATGAGAAAGTAACGCTGATCTTTCCATCTGTTCTCTTAAGAACTTTTACATTAAGAGTCTTGACAAATTTGTTGTACTCGAGCTTCAGCTCCTGTGTTCCACGAACGTTCTTGTCATATCCTGTGATCTCTACTTTATCAAGTGGAACATCTTCTGTTGTACCGTCATTGTATTTCGCAGTGATCTTCATTCCTGTAAGATCCAGGTCATGTCCAAGATAGAAGGTTGTCTTGTAATCGCCGGAAAGCTCCAGATCCATGATCACTCTCTGGCCGATCGGAGCCTCACCGATCTCATCTTTTGTTGCAGATTTCGCAAGCTTGTCTGCATCTGCACCCATCGGGTCATCTGTACGGTTGTGGTCTGCACGCTCAACACCTGCAATGCCCTGCGGCAGTTTTTCCGGAATGCCACCCTTTGTGCTGTAGTATCCGATTCCTTCGATCTCTGTCGGGTTCTCGCAGCTTGTGTCGATATACTTGATAAATCCGATTCCCTTTGCAGCGTTGCAGTCATAAAGGTTATCGTTAATGTACATGTACTTGTCCAGGCCGTGGATATAACCTACGATGCCGCCTACATAAGTACCATCTGTTGCTGTTACAGTTCCTGTAAACTTGTTATACTGGATGTATCCGATACCGTTTGACCAGCACTGTACGATACCAGGCTCTGCTCCAAGGATACCGCCTACATAATTCTTACCGGTAACTGTTCCGGATGCATAACAGTTCTTAATAGTTACTGCCGGTGTATTCGGTGCACTATCCAGACCAAATCTGGTTCCACCATAACCACCGCCGGAAATACCGCCTGCATAGTTTCCGCTTGCCTCAACAGTTCCGTCGAAGATACAGTACTGAAGGCTGTAAGATCCCATAGTCTGGCCCTTATTACCGCAGATACCACCTACATAATCCACACCGTAAACGGTTGCATGGCTTACGCAGTTCAGCATATATCCGTTGTACTCACCGCCAAAGGAACCAATGTGTGACTGTTTCTTATCATATCCGATGATAACTCCAGCCTCTACGGTACAGTTGGTCAGGTTGACTGCATTGCTTCCGGATGCATATCCGCCAAGGAATCCGGATTCCAGTGTCTGTGTTCCGCTCTTCAGTGTTACACGGTCACAGTTGATGGTTGTTCCGATGTTATAATGCTCTACAACACCTGCAGATGCGATCTGCTCTCCATAAATATCCAGGTTCTTCAGAGTTGCTCCGTGAGTAATACCAAAGAGGCACTTCTCACCTTTCGGAACAGTAAGGAGATGTCCATCTCCGTCAATGGTTCCGTTAAATCCGGTTGTTGAGGTACCGATTGGTGTCCAGTTTTCCGGAAGTGTAATGTCTGCTGTGATTTTAAAGAATCTGTCTGTGAAATCTACTTTCTGATTGTTTACATAATCCGCTAATGTGGAAATATCCTCTGTTGTTCCAAGAAGGTATGGATCACTCTCGGTTCCCATTCCTTCCAGACCATCCATCTTTTTGCCTTCGTAAACAGTTACGGAAACAACATCACTCTTTGTAGTAGCTGTTAAAGTCTCTCCGGCTCTGGTTGTTATTGTGTTCGTAAGTTCACAATAATACCACTTAACGCCGACTTCATCTGTCTTATATCTGGAATAGTTTGTATAATCTGTTGCGCCTTCAATAGCGGTAAATGGGCCGTCTTTCTGATCACTCACATACCACTGTCCGGTCATTTTTCCAAGCAGCGGGTCGCTATAATCCGGCGTTACACTTAAATCTCCATAATAAACGGTAGATCCCAGACTGTATTCCCTGTTTACAGGCTGTGTGACAATTTTGATCGGTACAGCTTTTGTTGCTGTAACAGTTACCAGAAATCGCTCTGATGCTACTTTTTTAAATTCTTTATATTTATCTGCCGGTGTCTTGCAGGATGCTTCACAGGTAACATAATATACACCATCTCTTAAGACCGGAGTAAATGTTTCTCCTGTATTTGTGCCTGGCATAGTATAGTATTTTGTATCCTCAGGATCATCCGACTCTGCGTACTTCCATCTGTAAGTGATCTCAGCATCTTCTGCTCTGCTGACAGCTTCTGCTTTAAATGTAACGATATCTGTTGAATCAGAATCGTATTTGTAACCACCTTCCGGAACTGCGGATCCATCTGCAACCGATACCTTTACAGTTGTCGGTGTTGGATCTAAATTTATAGTTACTTTCGCAGTATCACTTGTTGTGGAATATGTCTGTCCATCTGCTGTAGTATTGGTAACAACACAGTAGTAATAAGATACATCCGTCTTATCTACCAGGCCGTTCATCTCCAGTGTAGCTCCTGTACCGTTCTCTACCGGAGTTCCGCCTTCATTCTTATTCTCTGTATTCTTATACCACTGATAGCTGAGGGTTCCGCTTGCTGTTGCGCGGACAGATAATGTTCTTGTCTCTGTATCGTAAGCAGTAACATTATCCGGCTGCAGTCCGATTCGTGGAGTATCACCCTTAGTCTGACAAAGCAATGTCAAAGTATACTCTTCACTTACCGCATTTTTAGATTCATCCGGCTCAATGGATTTTAATGTGATCTTCATCTGATCATTAGAATCCCATTCGATCGGAAGTTCTGTTGTTGCGCGGTACTTACGATTCTCATACTTTGTCTCTACCTTTGTCCCGTTTATCTCTACCTCATAAGTCTTATGGATAGAACTTGGGCCAGTTGTAACAGCGATTGTCTTGGCATCGTATGGAATGGACATTCTGTAATCATGTGTTGTAGGTGTAAACACCGGACGTAAAGTATCGTTCGCTTCTCCATCTACCACAGCACTGATAGTATCAAGGGATGTAGAACGACGGATATGTACTGTATAGTTGACATCATTCTCATCCAGATAATCCATGTTTTTTCCGGCAACGAATACCTTATCTTCACCGGTTGAAACACCACCACCCGGTGCACTGATACCTGTCCAGTCACCATTAGTCAGTGGCCGTGCTGTCATATTGCCCCAATACTTGGTGTTATATTTGGCTACATCATTTGAATTTGCAAGCTCTACATAAACATAATAGCTATATTCTGTATCCGGCACAATGATCGTATATTCTTTGTCACCGTCTACAACCGGCTCGATTGGAACATACTCACCATCATCATTCTTCCATGCGAATTTTATAGTCTTAAACGCCGGTTTCTCACTGCTATCTGTTGTTCCTTCTGTGGTATCACCGGCACTCAGGGCTGCCTGGTCTCCATCTGTAAATCCAGCTGCGGAATCATCTCCAGGTTCCTCTGCCTGGCTCTGATCCTCCGGAGTCTCCAGTTCTTCCGGAGTCTCCTCCTGTAAATCGTCCTGCGTGTCTTCCTGCAATGCGGCATCTTCTGCAGTATCAGCAACCGCATCTGCTGCGTCTGCATCTGCTGCATCCTGCTGTACTTCATCCTGCGTATTCTCTTCTGTCTGTACAGACTCAACCTGTGCGGCAGCGTCTGTGAAATCGTCTGCCCATGCTGACATCGGAGCAGAAGCGATCATCGCACCACTGAGAAGAATACTGAGAAGTCTCTGTAGATTCTTGTTTGCTTTCATATCTTTCCTCCTTTTCCTTTTTCGAGGTCCGACTGAATGACCTTTTTTCATTGCCCTGAATCACTGAAAAAATGGTCTTCACGGTCCTTTTTTTCTAAAAAAGTACACAAAAAAGGCAACAGCAAATCTCCCCTCTGGCCATAAATTGCTGTCTTAAAAACAATTCATGTCCGAACAGTAAATATGCTGTTACCTGATAGACGTCCGATATGCAAAAACAAAATCTACCTTCTGCAAAAATCCCCCGCGTTTCGACTATACGAAAGTGCATCTACCTGTACAGGAATTCCGCCTGTCTCCTATAAGGATTTCCAAAAAAGCAGTTACTGTTCACTTCATTACCGGTGAACAGCAACAAAAAGTATTCAGTTCAAAACCTCTTGTTCTGATTTTAACATCATTATCACAACCCGTCAACCTTTGCGGGAAACTTTTACACGACAAACGCATGAATGGTTAGCAACTGCAAATTCTATTTTTTTCTACTTTTTAAGCTTCTAAAAGCTCTTCTAAAT